>DATNEH010000161.1:0-32932 GCA_035553015.1 Caulobacteraceae bacterium
CCTGGGAGTTCGTCAAGCCCTACCCAACCCTCGTGGGCCCGTTTAACGTCTTCCACCTGCTGAGCTTGGGGCTGGTGATCTATGGGCTCGCCTGGTGGATCCGCGACGTTGCCCAAGAGCGTGGGGGCGACGAGCGCGCCGCCGGCCGCAGCGGCACCCCGCAAGGCCGCGCCGTACCTGTTCCTCGGGCAGACCACCAGCCTCTGTGAGACCTGCCTCGCTCTGGTCCCGGCGAAGATCATCGCCGAGGGCGAGCGGGTGTTCTTCCAGAAGCGCTGCCGCGAGCACGGCGTGCAGAAGACCCTGGTCGCCGACGACCTCGCCTACTGGAAATCGCAGCGCGACTGGCTGAAGCCGGGCGACCGGCCGCTGGCCCTGCAGAGCCGCACCGAGCACGGCTGCCCCTTCGACTGCGGCCTCTGCCCCGACCATGAGCAGCACTCGTGCCTGGCGATCGTCGAGATCAACGACGCCTGCAACCTCGCCTGCCCGGTCTGCTTCGCCGACTCGGCGGTCGGCCGCGGCGGCCACCGGCCGCTCGCTGAGATCGAGGCGATGCTCGACGCGGTGGTCGCCGCCGAGGGCGAGCCGGACCTCGTGCAGCTCTCCGGCGGCGAGCCGACGATCCATCCCCAGTTCTTCGAGGTGCTGGCCGCCGCCAAGGCGCGCCCGATCCGCCACCTGATGATCAACACCAACGGCCTCGCCATCGCCCGCGAGCCGGGCTTCGCCGAACGGCTGGCCGAATTCATGCCGGGGCTCGAGGTCTACCTGCAGGTCGACTCGCTGCGCCGCGACGCGCTGATGGACCTGCGCGGCGCCGACCTCTCGAAAGTGCGGATCGAAGCGCTGGAAGCGCTGGAGCGGGTGGGCGTCTCCACGACGCTGGTCGCCACGGTGAAGAAGGGCGTCAACGACGACGACATCGCTCCGCTGATCCGCTTTGCGCTGAACTGGCGCTGCGTGCGCGGGGTCACCTTCCAGCCGGTGCAGGACGCCGGCCGCAACGACGGCTTCTCAGCGGGCCGCCACCGCATGGTGCTGACCGAGATCCGCCGCCGCGTCGCCGAGGCCGGGATCTTCGCGCTGGAGGACATGATTCCGCTGCCCTGCAACCCCGACCAGATCTCGATCGGCTATGGCTTGCGCAACGGCGCCGAGGTGACGGCGGTCACCTCGCTGCTGCCGCGCGAGACGCTGGTCAGCACCGCGCCGAACACGATCGCGTTCGAGGCCTATCCGGAGCTGCAGCGGCGCATCTTCGACCTGCTCTCACTGTCGACCGCGCAGGGCGATGCCTCGGACAAGCTGGCGTCGCTGCTCTGCTGCCTGCCCGACGTCGCCGCGCCCGCCGGCCTCGCCTACGAGCACACGTTCCGGGTGGTGATCTCGCAGTTCCTCGACCGCTTCAACTTCGACCTCGGCACGGTGAAGCGCTCCTGCGTGCACTTCGTGCAGCCGGACGGCCGGATCATCCCGTTCGACACCTACAACACCTTCTACCGCCCGGGCGCCGCCGGAAACGCCGCGCTACGGCGGGGACAGGGACTGGCATGACTTCCACCCAACCCGCGCCGCCTCCGCAGCCCAGGCCCGAAGGGCGCTTCGGCGGTTGGCTACTGGTCGTGATCGGCGCGCTGATGGTGGTGCTGTGCGGCGGCTGCACGCTGACCTTCTGGGGCGTGGGCGTCGTGGGCCTGATGCAGGACCACAGCGGCGCTGCCTGGGGCGCGATGGTCGGCCTTTTCCTGATGACGTCGCTGATCGGCGGCCTGCCGACCGCCGGCGGCGCCATCCTGCTCTGGGCCGGCTGGCGCGTGCTGCACCCGATCAAGACGCCGCGCACCGTGGCGAAGGACTTCGAGTGAGCCGCGCGGCCGCTATCCGGCCAGCCGCTCCAGCTCGGCCTCGTCGATCGCGTAGTTGCCGAAGACGTTCTGCACGTCGTCGTCGTCCTCGAGGCCGTCGATCAGTTTGAACAGCTTGGCCGCGTCGTCGCCTGAGACCGGCGTCTCGCTCTTCGGGCGCCAGATGACGCCGGTCGACCTGGCCGGGCCGAGCGTCGCCTCCAGCGCCTCGGCGACCGTGCTGAGGTCCTCGAACGCCGAAAAGATCGTGTGGCCGTCGTCGTCGCTGGCGACGTCCTCGGCGCCCGCCTCGATGGCCGCCTCCATCACTGCGTCGTCCGAGCCCGCCTCCCGCGCGTAGGTGATCTCGCCCAGCCGGTCGAACATGAACGACACCGACCCGGTCTCGCCGAGGTTGCCGCCGGCCTTGGTGAAGAGCGCGCGGACGTTGGCGGCGGCGCGGTTGCGGTTGTCGGTCAGCACCTCGACAATCAGGCCGACCCCGCCGGGCGCGAAGCCCTCGTAGCGGATCTCTTCCATCGTGTCGGCCTCGCCGCCGAGCGCCTTCTTGATCGCCCGATCGATGTTGTCCTTCGGCATCGACTCGGCCTTGGCGTTGGCGATGGCGAGGCGCAGGCGCGCGTTCGAGTCGGGCTCGGGCACGCCCTGCTTCGCGGCGATGGTGATGTCGCGCGACAGCTTGGAGAACAGCTTGGAGCGGATCTTGTCCTGCCGCCCCTTGCGGAACTGGATGTTCTTGAACTTTGAGTGACCGGCCATGGCGGCGGGCTTCTAGCGCGCGGGCAGCGCGGACGGAAGCTCGGGGCGCTCGAAGCGCTCGACCCGGCCACCCGCCAGCCGGAAGATCACGTCCTGCGGAGTGTCGAGCGCGCGGATCTCGTCGAGCGTCAGTCCGAGGCACATCCCGCGCATCATGCGGCCGACCCCGGCGTGGGTGACGGCGATACGGTGCTCACTCGCCGCTTCTGCCTCGTCCATCCACGAGCGCACCCGCTCGGAGAGTTGCTCGAACGTCTCGCCTTCCGGGCAGCGCAGGAAGAGGGCCTTGGCCTCGGCCAGGTCCGGTCGCAGCGCCACGATCTCGTCGCGGGTCAGGCCCTCCCACGGCCCGAAGTCCACTTCGGCGAGGCGCGGATCGTGGCGGCGCACGGCGAGCCCCATCTCCGCGGCGACCAGCTCGGCGGTGCGGCGGGTGCGGCCGAGCGGGCTGGCGTCGATCGTCCAATCGCCGCCGAGTTCGGCGGCCAGCGACCTGAGCTGTGCGCCCACCTGCCGCGCCTGCGCCTCGCCGAGCGGCGTGAGCGGCGAATCGAGCCGGCCCTGGAACCGGCCGACGCTGTTCATCTCGGTCTGGCCGTGGCGGATGAGATAGATCATGTCCTTCGTGTAGCGGCGCCGTAGGGTTGCGTCACCAGAACCCGGGCCGGCCGGAACTGGCGCGCGGAGGCGCCGTTCCACCAGCCAGCGGAACCGCAAAGGGGTGAGCATGAGCGTCGACATCGAAGACGACGAGCCGGAAACCTTGCCGGAAGAGATCGTCCACTGGCAGCCTACGCATCGCCCGGCCGCGCTGGCCGAGGCGCGCGGCGCGGTCGCGCACGGCGCCTCGGCGACGGGCAGCTCGATCGTCGGCTCGCTGGCGATGGGCGCCCTGGCGCTCGGCGCGATCGCGGTAGGGGCGGTGGCCATCGGCGCGTTGGCGATCGGCCGGCTGAGAGTCAAGGACGCCCGCTTCGGCCGGCTGACGGTCGACGACCTGACGGTGCGGCGGTTCCGGGTGCTGGAGCGCGACTGAGGCGCGGCGCGCCTCCAGCTGAATTGCTCCGCGCGGCCGCGGTTGATGTGCGCCGGGAGAGGAACGCCTCGGGCGATAGGCCTCAGGCCGGCTGACCGATTCGCGTAAACGTCACCGAATCGAATCCGGCCTGTCATCATCGCGAATCCGAAGCGTCACCGAGCGCAACTAACACCCTTTCCAAGACGGCGAGGCGTCACTCGCCGCACGGAAGGGGATCAAGCCGATGACGACCACGATCACGCGCGCCGCCCTGATGGGCGGCGTGGCGAGCGCAGCTATTCTCGGCCTGGGCCAGGTCGCCAGAGCCGACGACCCGACTCCGGCTGAGACGACCAAACCCGCCAACGTCGAAACCATCGTGGTCACCGGCACGCGTCCGCAGGCGACCGAGATCAAGCGGAACGCGCCGGTCGTCATGGACATCGCGCCGCTGGCGCAGATCCGGTCCTTGCCCGACGTCAACGCCGCCGAGGCGCTGCAGCGCCTGCCCGGCATCCAGATGGAGTCGGACTCCGGCGAGGGACGCTTCGTCAATATCCGCGGGATGGACGCCGACCTCAACGGAACCACCTTCGATGGCGTGCGCATGATGGCCAGCAACCCGGCCTCGCCCCAGGGCGGTGCACGCGCTGTCGCGTTCGACGCCTTCCCGGCCGGCATTCTGGGCGGGCTGGAGGTAATCAAGTCGATGACGCCCGACCTCGACGCCGAAGGGCTGGGCGGCATCGTCAATATCCAGCCCCGGATCATCCCCCCGGGCGAGGACCACATCTTCGACGCCTCCGTCAGCGGCGGCATCCAGGCGCTGCGCGGCAACCCTGTCTACCAGGGCGATCTCACGATCGGTAAGCGGTTCTTCGACGACAAGCTTTCGGTGATCTTCACTTACGGCGTCGCAGACGACCACCGCGGCATCGACGACATCGAAGAGGATTACGCCTTCGCCAACGACGGCATCGACGTGCCGCCTGGAACCAGCGCGTTCCTCGGGCGGAAGCAGTTCGATAACCTCCAGTACCGATGGTACGAGTATCACCGCACGCGCCAGGGATGGGGCGGCGGCGCGACGTTCGACCCGACGCCGAACACCGAGCTCTATCTGCGCGGCTTCCATGCCGGATACACGGAAATCGCCCACAAGCACGAGTTCGTGCTTTCGAACCTTGGGCACGACATCGCCAGCGTCAGCCCCGGCGGCAGCTACGACGCGACGCAGGCGGCCGCGCGGTACTCCGACATCAACACGAAGGAAGAGCTCGGCAACGACCTCGTCGAGTTCGGCGGCCACACGCTGATCGCCGACCGGTTCAAGCTCGATGGGCGGGTCTCCTGGACAGAGGGGTTCGCCCAGTTCCCGTATGCCATCAACGCGAAGTTCCTCGACCCGAACGCCGTCGATCTGGTCTACAACAACGCCGATCCCAAGCGGCCCACGTACAAGGCGCTGGGCGGCGTCAACCTCGCCGACCCGGCGCTATACACGCAGTTCAACGGCGGCGGCGGCAACAGCCCCTCGCACAATACCGACACCGAGTACGCGGGCGCGCTGAACCTCAGCTTCCCTCTGGAATTCGCGGGCGATCAGGGTGAGTTCAAACTGGGGGTCGAAGTGCGCGAGCGCGAGCGCATGGCCCAGCAATTCACCGCTGACCTGACGCCCACGAGCTCGAACCTCGCGGGCTTCGTCTCGGGGCCGGACATCTTCTTCTATAACAACGAGTACAACCTCGGCCCTCAGCCGATCTTCGACAAGCTGCTGGCGATCCCGCAAACACCGGTGACGGCGGACCCCTCGACCTTCGAGCACGACAACGAGAACATCGTCGCCGGCTACGCGCAGTACAGCGCCTCGTTCGGAAACCTCGATGTGATCGGCGGCGTCCGCGTCGAGGCGACGGACGGAACCTATCGCGCCAACACGATCACCACCGACGCCGCCGGGGACACGACCATCACGCCGAACAGCGTCTCGCACAGCTATACGAATTTCTTCCCGGACATCGCGTTCAAGTACCACGCGACCGACCACCTTCAGTTCCGTCTTGCGTTCTCGACGGCGATCGCCCGCCCCGGATTCAACCAGATCACGGCCGCCCGCTCGATCGACCTCCAGAACGCCATCCCGATCGTCACCCAGGGCAACCCCAACTTGAAGCCGACCACCGGCAACAGCGTCGACCTGTATGCGGAATACTTCCTTCCGCACGACGGCATCCTGTCAGCCGGCGTCTTCTACAAGGGCTTCCAGGACTACATCACATCCCAGCAGCTCAACTCGACGACCGTGCCTGGCTTCGTCGGCCAGACGGTGGACCTGCAGACGTTCCAGAATATCGGCCGCGCGCACGTCGAGGGCGTCGAGCTGCAGTACAACCAGCTCTTCGACTTCCTGCCAGGCCTGTTGTCCGGGCTCGGCGTCGAAAGCAACCTGACCTATGTGAACTCGCGCGGGCTGATCCGCCCCGGCGAATTCAGCGAGCTGCCGCAGACATCGCCGCTGGCCTACAACGCGGCGCTTTCCTACGACAAAGGCCCGGTCTCGCTGAAGCTGGCTGCATCGTATGTCTCGACCAACCTCTGGGTGGTCGGCGGGAGCCCGTCCACCGACGTCTACTCGCAGCCGCGGTTCCGCCTCGACCTCGGCAGCGAATACCGCGTCAACGACCACGTGGAGTTCTTCTTCCAGGCCAAGAACCTGACCAACACGCACCTGGAGTTCACCTACACCAAGAGCAGGGCGTTCCCGATCCAGAACGAATTCTACGACAGCGACTTCCTGTTCGGTATCCGGGTGCGCCAGTAGGCTCCGACCGGTCGCCGCGCCGGAAGCGGTCCGCTACGCGCTCACAGCTTCCACCTGTGGCACGGTCTGCGTGAGGCGCCCGCCGATGCGGATGGGCTCGAGGCGGCGGGCGAGGCCGGTGGCGTCGTCGGTCTCCACGAAGAGGCCGCAGACCGTCGCCTCGCCCTCGGCCGGCCTGAAGCGGCCCTGGGAGATGCGCGTGGTGAAGCGACGGATCGGCTCTTCCTTCTGGTTGCCGATCACGCTGTCGTAATCGGCGCAGGCGCCGGCGTCGGTCTGGTAGGCGGTGCCGCCGGTCAGGATCTGGCCGTCGGCGGTAGGCACGTGGGTGTGGGTGCCGACCACCAGGCTGGCGCGACCGTCGCAGAAGTGGCCCATCGCCATCTTCTCGGACGTGGCCTCGCAATGCATGTCGACGATGATGGCGTCGGCCGCCACGCCCAGCGGGCAGGCCTCCAGCTCGTGGTCGACCGCGGCGAACGGATCGTCGAGCGCGTCCATGTGGACCCGGCCCAGGAGGTTGATCACCAGCACGTTGCGGTCGCGGCCGGTGGTGAACAGCTGCGCGCCACGGCCGGGCGCGGCCGCGAAGGCCGGATAGTTCAGCGGACGGATCAGGCGCGGCTCGCGGACGATGTAGGTCAGCGCCTCTTTCTGGTCCCACGAGTGGTTGCCCAGCGTCAGGCAGTCGGCCCCGGCGGCGAACAGCTCCTTGGCGGTGTTCTCGGTGATGCCGAAGCCGGCGGCGGCGTTCTCGGCGTTGACCGCCACGAACTCCAGTCCGAGGCGGCGGCGAAGGCCCGGCAGGTGGGCCGCCAGGCCATCGCGACCCGAACGGCCGACCACATCTCCAAAGAAAGCGAGGCGCATGCGGCGGCGAAAATCCCTAACGACAACAGAAACTATAACGCGTTAGCGCGCGATCGAAACGCCAAGCGATTGCCGCACCCCGACTGTCGCCAGAATGAAGAACGCGCGCGCAGGTGGAACTCGAGCATGGAGAAAAGGTGGCGGCGCCACGAAGGACCGTGGAGGGCTTGTTCAATCCCCTCGGACCTGGAATTCCAGGTGGGCGCCGTGTGACCGAGCCCACGAGCCCGGTCAGGGACAGCTCCCGTTGAGGTGAATTAAGGTCCCCGGGACTGATGGCCTCCGACGTGAGCCGCAGCATGACCCGCCGGGACCCAAGTTAGGCGCTCGCGGGCCGCGGTCAACCACCTACTCCGTCGCCAGCGCCTCGATTCGTGCGGCCGCGGCTTCCAGGGCGGCGACGGCGGCGTGCTCGGCGCGGCCGCGTTCGGCGGCCAGCTCGGCGAGCTGGGCTTCCAGCTGCTCCAGCTCGCGGCGCAGCTCGACGATGTCGTCGGCCATGACGAGCGCGCCCATCAGGATCAGCCGGGTCTCGCCGAGCGGGCCGACGTCCATCGCCACCTGCCGCACCTGCGCGTCGACCGTCGCGGCCAGCTCGGTCAGGCGCCGCTCCTGGCCGTCCTCGCACCCGACCACGTAGGGATGGCCGTTCACCTCGATGGTCACCTGGGCCATGGCCGCTTCCTCCGCGTCTCGTTACTGGGCCTCGTGCGCCGCTACCTCGTGCTCGTTCGCCTCGCCGAGGGTGGCGCGGATCTCGGCAATGGCGCGCGACAGCGCCGCCGAGGCGGCCTGACCGGCCTCCTCCAGCTCCTTCTCGCGCGCCTTGGCGTCGTCCAGCGCGGCGGCCAGCTGGGCCCGGTCCTGGTCGAACGCCGCGCCGGCGCCGGCGCTGGCCTGCGCGATCTTCTGCGCCAGCCGTTGTTCCAGCAGCGCCAGCGCCCGATCCAGCCGGCGCGCGGCCAGCTCCACGGCGCCCTCGCCCGTGCTGGGGACCGCGCCCGCCGTCATGACCTCACCGCCTCGCACATCACGCCGCAATGTATAAGGTGCGTCGCAAGTTCGAAGAAAGCCGCTTAGGCGCGTCGACCGGCCGGCTTGCTTGACCTGACTCGGCCCCGCGTGCGAGGCGATTGCGGCTCCAGCCTCCCCCACGCATCCCGGAGAGAGATGTCCGTCCCACCCCTGACGATGGCCAACGCCATCCGCGCGCTCTCGATGGACGCCGTCCACAAGGCGAAGTCCGGCCACCAGGGGATGCCGCTCGGCATGGCCGACGTGGCGACGGTGCTCTGGACCAAGCTCCTGAAGTTCGACGCGGCCGATCCCTATTGGCCGGACCGCGACCGGTTCGTGCTGTCGGCCGGCCACGGCTCGATGCTGCTCTATTCGTTGCTCCACCTCACCGGCTTCGCGGCCGTGACGATGGACGAGATCCGGAACTTCCGGCAGTGGGGCTCGCTGACGCCGGGCCACCCGGAATACGGCCACACGCCGGGCGTCGAGACCACCACCGGTCCGCTCGGCCAGGGCATCGCCACCGCGGTCGGCATGGCGATGGCCGAGCGCAGCCTGGCGGCCCGCTACGGCGAGCGGCTGGTCGACCACCACACCTGGGTGATCGCCGGCGACGGCTGCCTGATGGAGGGGGTCAGCCACGAGGCCGCGCACCTGGCGGGCCGGCTGAAGCTGGCCAAGCTCACGGTGTTGTTCGACGACAACGACACCACGATCGACGGGCGCGCCAGCCTGGCCGAGAGCGGCGACCAGATGCTGCGCTTCAAGGCGGCCGGCTGGGCGACCAAGCGGATCGACGGGCACGACCACGGCCAGATCGTCCGCGCGCTGCGCTGGGCCAGGCGTCAGGACCGGCCGACGTTCATCGCCTGCAAGACGCTGATCAACAAGGGCGCGGGACCGCTGGAGGGCGACGCGCATGGCCACGGCTATGCGCTGTTCGACAAGGAGATCGCCGCCGCGCGCGAGGCGATGGGCTGGGCCGCGCCGCCGTTCGAGATCCCCGACGACGTCGCCAAGGCCTGGAAGAAGGCCGGCGCGCGCGGGCGCGGCGCCCGGCGGCGCTGGGAAGGCCGGCTGAAGGCCAGCGAGCATCGCCACGCGTTCGAGCGGGCGACCGGCGGCGAGCTGCCGCCCGGCGCGTTCGAGGCGCTCGACGCGCATATCGCCAAGTGCGCGGCCGAGCGGCCGGCGGCGGCGACCCGCGTTCACTCCGGCGCGGCGCTGGAGGCGCTGATCCCGGCCATCCCCGAGATGCTCGGCGGCTCGGCCGACCTCACCGGCTCCAACAACACCATCGTCAAGGGGATGACCGCTTTCGACGCGCCCGACTACGCGCGCCGCTACGTGCACTACGGCGTGCGCGAGCACGGCATGGCGGCAGCGATGAACGGCATGGCCGTGCACGGCGGGCTGATCCCCTACTCGGGCACGTTCCTCGCGTTCGCCGACTACAGCCGCGCGGCGATCCGGCTGGGCGCGCTGATGGGCGTGCGGGTCATCCACGTGATGACCCACGACTCGATCGGACTCGGCGAGGACGGACCGACCCACCAGCCGGTCGAGCACCTGGCGAGCTTGCGCGCGATGCCGAACCTGCTGGTGTTCCGCCCCGCCGACGCGGTGGAGACCGCCGAGTGCTGGAAGGCGGCGCTGATGGAGAAGACGACGCCCTCGGTGCTCGCCCTCTCGCGCCAGAAGACCGCGGCGGTGCGCACGTCCGGCGGCGACCTGGCGCTGAAGGGCGCCTACGAGCTGGCGGGCGCCGACGGCCCGGCCAAGGCGACGATCTTCGCCTCCGGGACCGAGGTCGCCGTCGCGATGGCGGCGCGCGACCTGCTGAAGGCCGAGGGGATCGCAACGCGCGTCGTCTCAACCCCCTGCTGGGAGCTGTTCGACCGCCAGGACGGCGCCTACCGCGCCCAGGTGATCGGCCGCGCGCCGGTGCGGGTGGCGGTGGAGGCGGCGGTCCGCCAGGGCTGGGAGCGCTTCATCGGCGAGGACGGCGGCTTCGTCGGCATGACCAGCTTCGGCGCCTCCGCCCCGTTCGAGCGACTGTACCGCGAGTTCGGGATCACGCCCGAGGCGGTGGCGGACGAGGTCAGACGGCAGATCGGGCTGAAGGCGGCGTAGGCCGGCGCCTGTCCCTCCCCTTCACGGGGAGGGTGGTCGCGCAGCGATCGGGTGAGGCTGTCAGAGGCGTCAACGTCAGTCGCCGGGGGCGGCTCGGGACATCCCCACCCGTCCGCCGCTCCGCGACGGACTCCCTCCCCAGGAGGGGAGGGTCGGTCGTCAGATCAGCGCAGCCGGCTCCAGCGCCATTTCCTTCAGGAACGGGGCGGCGTGGTCGATGCGGCCGGTCATCGAGCGGTAGTCGCCCTTGCAGAGCTGGTAGGTGGCTTCGGCGATGTACTCGATCGGCTGCACGCGATCGCGCGAGTTGTCGTTGACCAGGTTGTGCAGCAGCGTCCCCGGCGTCTCGACGAGGCCCGGCGAGACCACGTTGACCGCCACGCCGTCAGCGTTGACCTCGGCCGCCAGGCCCGTGGTGAAGCGCTCCAGCGCCGCCTTGCACATGCCGTAGACGGTGCCGCCGCGTCCGGCCTGCGCCGCGTAGGGAAGCTTCGGGTGGAAGGCTGCGCCCGACGAGATGTTCACGATCCAGCCGGTGTGGCGCTCCTTCATTGAGGGCAGCACCAGCTGCGAGAGGTGGAACGGCGCGAACACCTGCACCTCGAACATCAGCTTCATCCGCTTCTCGGGGAAGTCGACCACCGGGATGAAGTAGGTGACGGCGGCGTTGTTCACGAGGATGTCGACGGGGCCGTAAGACGCCACCGTGGTCTCCACCAGCCGCTCGCGGTCCTCGGCCTGCGCGAGGTCGGCCTTCACGAAGCGGGCTTCGCCGCCGGCCTGGTTGATGCGCGCGATGGTCTCGGTGAGCGTGCCCGAGAGCCGGCTCTCGCCGTCCTCGGCGGTGCGCGCGGTGGCCACCACGCGGGCCCCCTCCTGCGCGAGCCTTGCCGCGATCGCCGCGCCTATGCCGCGGCTGGCGCCGGTGACGATGGCGACCTTGTCCTTCAGCGTTCCGTTCGGATTGACTGTTGCGCCGGCCATAATGCCGATCCTCCCTTTTGAAATATGCGGGCGAACCGATGCGCCGTTGAGGCTAGGCGCGCAAGGGGTCAGGCCCTCCGCGCTTCCAGCTCCTCCTCGACGTCGCGCAGGCGGTCCTTGCCGAAGAAGAGCTCGTCGCCCACCAGGAAGCTGGGACTGCCGAAGACGCCGTGGGCGACCGCCGCTTCGGTGTTGGCGATCAGGGTCTGCTTGACCTCCGGATCGCCCATCGCGGTGATCAGCGCGGCGGCCGGCAGGTGCGCCTTGGTCAGCGCCGCCTCAATGACGGCCGGGTCGTCCATCTTCAGGCCGTCGACCCACATCGCGCGGTAGACCGCGTCGACGTATTTCTCGAACACGCCGAGCTTCTGCGCGGCGACGGCGCCGCGCATGATCTGCAGCGTGTTGACCGGGAAGTGCGGATTGCGCGCGTACTCGGTGACGCCGTGCTTCCTGACGAAGCGCTCGGTCTCCTTGCCTTCGTAGCGGAGCTTGGACGGGATGCCGGCGTACGCCTCCGCCGGCGAGCGGTTGCCGGTCGCCTTGAAGATGCCGCCCAGCAGCGCCGGGACGTACTTGAACTTGGCCCCCGTGCGCGCCTCGATCGCCGGGATCACCTTGTGCGCCAGGTAGGCGTTCGGGCTGCCGAAATCGAAGTAGAAGATGACGTCGGTCATCGCATCACCACCGCTCGCCGTAGGGTCTGAGGTCCAGCTCGTGGGTCCAGGCGTCCCGGGTCTGATTGTGCAGCATCCAGTAGGCCTCGCCCACCGACGCCGGGTTCATCAGCTGGTCGGGCTGGATCTTGGAGACCGCTTCCTCGCCGCCGCGGGCGCGGATGCGCTCGCGGACGAAGGCGGTGTCGACGCCGGCGTCGATGATCAGGTGCGCGACGTGGATGCCCTTCGGCCCCAGTTCGCGGGCCATCGACTGGGCGACGGCGCACAGGCCGAACTTGGCGCTCGAGAACGCCGCGTAGCCGATCCCGCCGCGCAAGGACGCTGTCGCGCCGGTAAAGAAGATCGAGCCATTGCCCCTGGGCAGCATCGCCCGCGCGGCTTCGCGCCCGGTCAGGAAGCCGCCGTAGCAGGCCAGTTCCCACACCTTGCGGAACACCCGCTCGGTGGTCTCCAGCACCCCGAAGTTGACGTTGGCGCCCGGGTTGAAGATGACCACCTCGAGCGGCGCAGCCGCCTCCGCCTCGGCGATGAAGGCGGCGATGTCCTCCTCGACCCGCGCGTCCAGCCCGCGTGCGATGCAGCGGCCCCCAGCGGCCTCGATCTTGTCCTTCAGGGCTTGCAGCTTGTCCGCGGTGCGGCGGCCCGCGTAGATGAGGTAGCCCTCGGCCGCGAAGCGCTCGGCGATCGCCGAGCCGATGAAGTCGCCCGCGCCGACGATCGCGACACTGGCATTGCGAGGCGTCATATTGGCCTCCTCCCGCTTGAAGCGGCCCTTGGCGAGAACACTTAGGGCAGTGGGTCTGCTTTAGCAATCGACTGGAGACGCGTGATGTCGCGAGAGCGGCTGAGGGACATGATCGAGGGCGCGCGGCGCGTGGCGATCTTCACCGGGGCCGGCATTTCCACAGAGTCCGGCATTCCCGATTTCCGCAGTCCGGGCGGGGTCTGGAGCAAGATGAGCCCGATCTACTTCCGGGATTTCGTCCGCAGCGAGGCCAAGCGTCGCGAGGCGTGGGATCGCGCCTTCTCCGGTCGCGCCGGCTGGACCGGCCGCAAGCCGAACGCCGGCCACTACGCCTGCGCGCGCCTGGTGGCGGCCGGCAAGGCGCAGGCGATCATCACCCAGAACGTCGACAACCTGCACCAGGACGCGGGCGTGCCCGCGGATCGCGTCATAGAGCTGCACGGCAACGCCAGCTACGCCACCTGCCTGGAATGCGGGACGCGGCACGAGCTGGTCGACCTGAAGGCGCTCTACCAGGCCACCGGCGACCTGCCCTGCTGCCGCGAGTGCGCCGGCATCGTGAAGACGGCCACCATCTCGTTCGGCCAGTCGCTGCCGGAGTCGGCGATGGCGCGGGCCGAGGTCGAGGCGATGACCTGCGATCTGTTCCTGGTGCTGGGCTCCTCGCTGGTGGTCTACCCGGCCAATGGCTACCCGCTGCTCGCCAAGCAGAACGGCGCGGCGCTCGCCATCGTCAACCGCGACGCCACCGAACAGGACGAGATCGCCGACCTGGTCTTACGCGACGAGATCGGCCCGACGATGTCGGAAGTCGTGCCCGCGAGCTGACCCCCGTCCCGCGCTTCCCCGCTTGCGCGGGGAAGCGGATGTTGGGGTCTACATCCGCATCCCGCCGCCGGCGTCGTCGCGGACCACGAACTCGGCGGGGATCGGGCCGGCGCGCTGGAACTGCAGGACGATGCGGACGCGCTCGCCGGCCTTCAGCGGGTGTTTCAGCCCGGTCAGCATCAGGTGGCGGCCATTGGGGTCCAGCTTCACGGTGGCCGACGAGCCGATGGCGAGGCCGCCGGCGATCGGCTGCATGCGCATCACGCCGCCCTGCTTGCTCATCTCGTGCAGCCCGACGCTGGCGGCGGCGCTCGAATAGGCGCCGGTGAGGCGGTCCGAGGCGATCGCATGGTTGGTGATGGTTGCGTAGCCGGCGGCGGTCGGCGCGCCCGGCGGCGGCGTGCGGATCCAGGCATTCTTGACATCCACCGTCGCGCCCGAGGGCGCGCTCTTGGCGGCGCATCCGGCCAACGCGAGGACGACGGCGGCGACAAGCAAGCTGGAACGCATGGAGCTACTCCGGACCGACTTTGGGGGGGCGGGGTCTCGCCCACGCGAGGCCGGTTCGTCAAGCGTAGCCGGCGCTCTTAAGTTCCAGCTCTAGGTTTGGGGCTGCGCGTAGCCCCACGCCTGCCGCGCCGCCTCGAGGCGCTGCAGCTTGCGCTCGAATGGCCCCCAGTCGTCGTCCGGGCCGGCGATCGCCGCCCAGATCTGCTCGATCTCGTCGTAGAGCAGTTCTTCCGGCTCGGGCGCTGCGAAATAGGCCGCGCCCAGCCGCTCGGGCCGCTCCATCTCGTAGGGCTTCAGCTTGGCGCGGAAGTCGGCGAACGCCTCGCCGCCGTAGAGCGCCGCGCGGGGGCCGGCCAGCGCCCGCGGCTCGGAGGCGAGGCCGCCGAACCAGTCGAAGAAGAACGGCTCCCAGCGCAGCGGCTCGCCGCCTTCGGCCAATGCCTTGAACGCCGCATTGACCAGGTCGACGTCCTCGTCCGGCGCCCGCGGGACGAGCCCCAGCCGCCGCAGCATCGCCGCGCCAAGCGCGGTGCGGTACTGCGCCGAGAAGCTGTTCAGCGTCTCCACCAGCGGGTCGGCCTCGGTCACCATGGTCAGCGCGCCGGCCAGCTGGCGCAGGTTCCAGAACACCGCCTCCGGCTGCCGGCCGAACGAATAGAGCCCCATCTCGTCGAAGTAGGCGGCCACGAAGTTGGGGTCGTTCCTTGGCAGGAAGCGGTAGGGCCCGTAGTCGAAGCTCTCGCCGGTGAGGTTCATGTTGTCGGTGTTGAGCACGCCGTGCACGAAGCCGGCCGCCATCCAGCGCGCCACGAGGTCGGCGTCCCGGCCAAGCACTGCGGCGAACAGCGCGGCGGGCTTGTCGCGCGCATTGCCGAGGCCGGGGTAATAGAGCTCGACGCCATGCTCGACGAGCTGGCCGATCAGGTCGGCGCGGTCGTGGTAGGCGTGGCGCTGGAAGCTGCCGAAGCGGATGTGGCTGTGCGACAGCCGGGTCAGCACCGCAGATCGGGTCGGGCTGGGCTCGTCGTTGCGCTGCAGCGCCTCGCCGGTCTCGATCAGCGAGAAGCTCTTGGAGGTGGGCACGCCCAGCGCCTCGAGCATCGCGGTGGCCAGCACCTCGCGCACCCCGCCCTTCAGCGTCAGCCGCCCGTCGCCGAAACGCGAGTAGGGCGTCTGGCCGGAGCCCTTCGTGCCGAGATCGAGCAGGCGGCCGGTCCCCGCCTCGCGCAGCTGCGCGTAGACGAAGCCGCGGCCGTCGCCGATGTCGGGGTTGTAAACGCGGAACTGGTGGCCGTGGTAGCGCTGCGCCAGCGGCTCGCCGAGGTTGCCGGGCAGCGGCTCGAAGCGGCCGAAGTGACGGACCCACTCGTCGTCGGTCAACGTCTCCAGCCCTACGGTCGCCGCAGCACGGTCGTTGCGGTAGCGCAGTATCGTCTCGGGGAAATCGGCCGGTCTCACCGGGTCGGCGAACTCGGCCCCGAGGCGCTGGAACTGCGGGTCGGGCTGGTAGCGCGGCGAGACGGGCATCGCGCCGACATGGGCCGGGGCCGCGATCGCCGCAAGCATTTCCGGCCGCAAGCATTTCCGGCATGCACGCGACGCGTGCTAACCGAGGACGCGATGCGACGGCCGACGCTCAGTTATCTGCGGACCGAAGCGGGCGCCGGCCTGGTGCTGCCGGTGGCGGCCGTCGCCGCAATCGGCCTCGCCACCTCCGGCTACTCGGCCCACTACCAGGACCTGATCGAGACCAGCATCCCCGCCCAGGTGGGCGGCTTTGCGCTGACCACCAGCCTCGCCGGCTGGGTGCGCGCCCTCTTGATGCCGATCTTCTTCCTGGTGCTCGGCATGGAGCTGAAGTTCGAGCTGCTGCGCGGCGAGCTCTCGAACCCGCGCCGCCTTACCCTGCCGGCGCTGGCGGCGCTGGGCGGCTTCGTGGTCCCGGCGCTGGTCGCCTGGGCGATCGATGGACACGATGTGGCGGGCTGGGCCGTCGCAACGACCACCGACGGCGCCGCGGCGCTGGCGACACTCAGCCTGGTCGCGCCGCGGCTCGCGCCATCGCTCCGTGTGCTGCTGATCGCCGTCGCCATCGCCGACAACCTGGCCGCCGTGGTGATCGCCGCGATCCTCAGCGCCGGGCCGCCCGACTGGCAAATGCTGGCGGGGGCCGGTGTGGTGCTGGCCGCCCTCGCGCTGCTCTCGCGCTGGCGGCGCGCGCCGTTCCTGTTCTACGCCGCGGGGTTCGTGCTGGTCTGGGGATTCACGCTGAAGTCGGGACTGGATCCGGCGCTGGCCGGCGTCGCCTCGGCCGCGACGGTGCCGATCGGCGCGCGCCGGCCCGGCCAGGACTCGACGCTGCGCTACTTCATGGACAGCCTGCACCCCTATGTCGCCTATGCGGTGCTGCCGCTGTTCGTCTTCACCGCGGCCGGCTTCTCGCTGCACCACTTCCACCTGCGCGACCTGGCCCATCCCGCCCCGATCGCGGTGATGGCCGGACTGGCGCTCGGCAAGCCGGCCGGCGTGCTCGGCGCCTGCGCCGCGGGCGTGGCGCTGAAGGCCGCCCGCCGCCCGACTGGGACGAGCTGGCGCGAGCTGGTCGGCGTCGCCTGCCTGACCGGCGTCGGCTTCACGCTCAGCTACTTCATCGCCGGCATGGGCGGCGCCGAGCCCCGCGCCCCGATCCTCGCCGCCATCCTGATCGGCTCGGTTGTCCCGGCGCTGGCGGGCGGCTGGTTGCTAGGTCGCAGCCCGGACACCGCAGTCGCCCGAAATCGGCGAGAGCCGGTGTTCTACTGAAGCGCCGGAACGCCGGCAGGCGGTCGAGATGCAACCTGAGGCCCGCCAGCGCGGGCGAGTAGGGATCACCCCAGCGCCGCCTTGATCGCTTCGGCAGCTTCCTGGGCGGCTTCGATCACGGCGGGGGAGACGTCGCCCATGATGAAGAAGTCGTGGACCAGGCTGGGGTAGTTCACGTGGCGGGCGTGGACGCCGGCGCCCACCAGCGCCGCCGCGTAGTCGCGGCCCTCGTGCTCCAGCGGATCGAAGCCGGCGGTGACCACGTAGGCGGTCGGCAAGCCGGAAAAGTCGGTGGCCCGGCCAGGCATGGCGCGGTGCGCGTGCGGGTGCCCCTCGAACGCCAGCGAGTGCTCGAAGAACGCCATCGCCGCCTTCGAGAGCACCGGACCATCGCGATCGCGGCGCGACTGTGTCTCTTCATGCGGCCACGTGGCCGGGTAGAGCAGCAGTTGCAGCTTCAGCCGCCGCGTGGGGTCGGCGCGCAGGTCCTGCGCCACCGAGGCCGCAAGATTGCCGCCGGCCGAGTCGCCGCCGACCCCGATGCGGGCCGGGTCGGCGCCCAGCTCGGCGGCGTGGTCGAAAGCCCAGCGGGCGGCGGCTAGCGCATCGTCGTGGCCGGCCGGGAACGGGTTCTCCGGCGCGAGGCGGTAGTCCACCGCCAGCACCCGCTGGCCGGAATAGTGGGCGAGACGGCGGCAGTGGGCGTCGTGAGTCTCCAGGTCGCCGATCACGAAGCCGCCGCCGTGGAAGTAGACCAGCAGGCCCGACGGCGTCGCCGCCTCGGCCGGCGTGTAGAGCCGCGCGGGCCGCGGGCCGGCCGCGCCGCCGACTTCCAGGTCGCGCGCGCCGACGCTGGCCACCGTCGAGTTGACGTTCTGCGAGGTGCGCTGGGCGCGGTACCCGGCGCGGACCATGTCCGGCGGGATTTGCGTGAGCGGCGGGGTGGCGGCCGCGGCGGCCGCGGCCTGCGCGTCGAGCATCGCCTTGAAGTGCGGGTCGAGGGTCATGGGCGGAACTCCTCCCTCCCCGCCTGGGGAAGGTGGTCGCGCCAGCGACCGGGTGGGGGTGTCTGGCGCGCCAACGACCGGGTGGGGTGAGACTTCAGACTCCCCCACCCGACCGCTGCGCGGTCTTCCCTCCCCACGAGGGGAGGGGGCCGGACGCGTTGTTATTCCGCGGCCTGCTTCGGCGCGTAGCCGAGCATCGCCTTGGTCTCCAGGTACTCGTGGAAGCCGTAGTCGCCCCACTCGCGCCCGTTGCCGCTCATCTTGTAGCCGCCGAACGGCGCGGTGGGGTCGCCGCCGCCGCCGTTGATCGACACCTGGCCGGCGCGCAGCTGGGCGGCGACTGCGTGGATCTTCGCCGGATCGGTGCCCGAGATGTAGGCCGCCAGGCCGTACTCGGTGTCGTTGCCGATCTTCACGGCCTGGTCGACCGTGTCGTAGCCGAGGATCGACACCACCGGCCCGAAGATCTCCTCCTTGGCGATCGTCATCTCGTTGGTGACGTTCGCAAAGACGGTCGGCTTCACATAGAACCCCTTGTCGAGGCCCTCCGGACGCCCGACGCCGCCGGTGACCAGGGTCGCGCCCTCGTCGATGCCGGCCTTGATCAGGCGCTGGATCTTCTCCCACTGGGTCTTGTTGACCACCGGGCCGATCGTGGCGTTGCCGTTCGGATCGCCCACCGTGGTCGACTCGGCGGCCTCCTTAGCGATGACGATCGCCTCGTCCATCTTCTTAGCCGGCACCAGCATGCGGGTCGGCGCATTGCAGGACTGGCCCGAGTTGTTCATCACCGAGCGGACGCCGCCGCCGACCGCCGACTTCATGTCGGCGTCCTCGAGGATGATGTTCGGGCTCTTGCCGCCGAGCTCCTGAGCCACGCGCTTGACGGTCGCGGCGGCGTTGCGGGCCACCTCGACGCCGGCGCGGGTCGAGCCGGTGAACGAGACCATGTCGATGCCCGGATGGCCGCTGATCGCGGCGCCGACTTCCGGCCCGGTGCCGTTGATCATGTTGTAGACGCCGGCCGGCACGCCCGCCGCGTCCATGACCTCGGTCCAGATGTAGGCGCTGAACGGCGCCTCTTCGGACGGCTTCAGCACCATGGTGCAGCCGGTGGCGAGCGCCGGGATCACCTTGCAGGCGATCTGGTTGATCGGCCAGTTCCAGGGGGTGATCAGCCCACAGACGCCGATCGGCTCCTTCACGATGCGGGTCGAGCCGCGGTCTTCCTCGAACTTGAAGGCCTTCAGCACCTCGATGGCGGTCGAGATGTGCATCATGCCGACCGGGGCCTGGGCGCGCTGCGCGAGGCTGGCGGGGGCGCCCATCTCCTCGGTGATCGCGTTGGCGATATCGCCGAAGCGCTTCTGGTACTCGGCGAGGATGCGCTGCAGGAGCTCGATGCGCTCCTCGCGGCTGGTCTTCGAATAGGTCTCGAACGCCTTCTTGGCGGCGGCGACCGCCTTGTCGACATCGGCGGCGGAGCCGGCGGAGATGTGGCCGGCGACGGCCTCGGTCGCGGGGTTGATCACGTCCATGCTCTTGGGCGTCACCGGGTCGACCCAATGGCCGTCGATGTAGAACTTCATGTATTCGCGCATGCGGTGCTCCTTGGGTCGCGTCCCACCACCCCCGAGCCCCGGTTATCCACAGGGGGTCTGGAGAGGCGCGCATATTAGTGATCACGGGTCGGACGGGAAGGGGCGCCGTGGCGTGAACGCGGTCACAATTCGACGCCAAGCGCCTCGGCCACCCGCCGGCGGGTCGGCCCGGTGGTCCCTTCCGGCAGTGCTTCGGGCCGAAACCAGCCGACCTGGTGGATCTCGCCGCGCGAGGTGGCCGGGCAGCTCTCCCAGCTTTCCACCCGGTAGAGCAGCACGTGGTCGCCGCGGAAGCGGCCAAGGTTGGCGTGGATCGCCACCAGCCGCGGGCGCGCGGTGACCTTCACGCCGGCCTCCTCGACCAGCTCGCGCGCCATCGCCTGCTCGGCCGTCTCGCCGAGCTCGACGCCGCCGCCCGGCAAGTGCCAGCCGTGCATGTAGGTGTGCTCGACCAGCAGCACCTCGCCCGCCTCGTTGATCACCGCCCCGCGCACGCCCAGCGTCATGCCGCGCGTGGAGCGGGCGTAGAGCCGGAACAGCGGCTGGGCGATCGGCTGCAGACGGCGGCGCCAGAGCATGGTCATTGTCTATCCCAGCCCGGCGCCCCACGGGGAGGCCTTGACGGCGGCGGCGGTCCAGTGGATTTCGCTGGCCAAACCTTAAGGAGCTCTCATGGGCTGGGAAGCCATTGGCCTGATCGTCCTCTTCCTCGTCGTCATCGCCGCGATCAACCGGATCGAGTTCGGCCGCTTCGACTGACGCGAAGCTTCGATGACTGAGCGCGGCTGGGCGCTGGTCACCGGCGCGGCGCGGCGGATCGGCCGCGCGCTCGCCGTGACCGCAGCGCGGGCCGGCTACGACGTCGTCGTCCATCACCACAATACCGACGCGACCGAGACCGCCCGCGAGGTCGAGGCGCTCGGCCGCCGCGCGCGCCTCGCGCAGGCTGATCTCGCCGACGCCGCGGCCTGCCGCGCGCTGGCCGGCGGCGGCGAGCTCACGCTGCTGGTCAACTCGGCCTCGCTGTTCGACGACGACCGCATCGCCACGCTGAGCCCCGAGGGCTGGGACGCGGCGATGGCCACGAACCTGCGCGCGCCGGTGCTGCTGGCGCAGGCGTTCGCCGCGGCGCTGCCGGCCGAGGCCTCGGGCCTGATCGTCAACGTCGTCGACCAGCGCGTGCTGAAGCCGACGCCGCAGTTCTTCAGCTATGCGGTCAGCAAGGCGGCGCTCTGGGCCGCGACGCCCATGCTGGCGCAGGGCCTGGCGCCCCGCATCCGCGTCAACGCGATCGCGCCGGGGCCGACGCTGCGCTCGATCCACCAGGCGCCCGGCGAGTTCGAGGCAGAGGCCGATGCGGCGCTGCTCGGCCATGGCGCCAGTCCCGAGGAGATCGGCGCAGCGCTGGCCTATCTGATTGACGCGCGCTCGGTGACCGGCCAGATGATCGCTGTCGACGGCGGCCAGCACCTCGCCTGGCGCACCCCCGACATCATCGACCCAGACTGAAGGCGCGCCCCATGCCGCTGCCAGATCAAGTCACGCCCGATCCAAAGGAGGCTCCGGCCAGCAACACCCGCATCGTCATCACCAAGGTCTTCGTCCGCGGCCTCGAGGTCGACGCCGCGATCGGCGTCTACAAGCACGAGAAGGGCCGCCTGCAGCGCCTGGTGCTCGACGTCGAGCTCGACGTCGCGTTCACCGACTGGAGCGACCTCTCGGCCACCGTGAACTACGAGGTGATCGCCGAAAAGGCGCGCGCCGTCGCCGCCGAGGGCCACCGCGGCCTCGTCGAGACCTTCGCCCACCACCTCGCCGAGGCCTGCTTCGAAGAGCCGAAGGTGACCCGCGCGCGGATCCGCGTCGAGAAGCCCTCTGCATTGGCGCCCGATGCGCGCGCGGCGGGCGTGGAGATCACGGCGGTGCGGGGGTAGCGGGCCGTCGCAGCCTGACTCGGTTGTAACTGGCGGCGCCAGGGTCGCGGGCGTAACCTCGAAGCAGGCCAGCCCACAGCGCAGCGATGAGCGACACGCCCCCCACCGATCCGCCGCCCGAAGCGTCGTCGACGCCGCCGCAGCCGCCGGCCACGACCGCGCCGCCAAACCCGCCGCCGCCGCCGAACAATCCGTTGTCGGATGAGCGGCAGATGGCGCTGATCGTCTACATCGCCTACCTGGCGGCGTTCGCGTTTCCGCCGCTGGCGATCGCGGGGGTGGTGCTGGCCTATGTCAACCGCGAGACCGCGCCGGACTGGCTGAAGAGCCACTACACGTTCCAGATCTACACGTTCTGGATCGGGCTGCTGTTCGGCCTGGTCTCGCTCGTCCTCTGCGTCGTGCTGATCGGCTTCCTGCTGATCTTCGCGACGATGGCCTGGTACGTGATCCGCTGCGCGCTCGGCATCAACCGGCTGATGCTGCGCGAGGCCTATCCGAACCCGGTGAGCTGGATCACCTGAGCCGCCTCGACCGCGTCGCCTGTTGGGACAAGTGTTAAGGGCGATGGGATAGCGTCGCCGCGTGAGCGATCTCGCACCCATTCGGCCGTCAGCCGTCGTGCTTCCGCCGGCGACCGGCATGGCCGCCGCGCCGGCGGACGATGGGACGCGGAGCGTGGCGCTGCTGGTCTACGCCCTCAACCTTGCTTCGCTCGTCATGCCGCCGCTGATCGTCGGGGCGGTGATCCTGGCGTACATGAACCGCGAGACGGCGCCCGACTGGCTGAAGAGCCACTTCACGTTCCAGGTGCGCACGTTCTGGCTCTACCTGGGTTACCTCGCCGTCTCGATCCTGCTCTGCGCGGTGCTGATCGGCTTCCTGCTGATCTTCGCGGCGATCGGCTGGTTCGTGACGCGGCAGGTGCTCGGGCTGAACTGGACGCTCAAGCGCGAGGCCTGCCCGCGCCCCACCGCGTGGATCTAGGCCAGGCCCACGGCGCCCAGCGCCGCGGCCTGGCGGGCGGCCAGCGCCTCCTCGGTGAAGTCCTGCAGCGTGGCTTCGAAGAGCTGGCGCCAGTTCATCTCGGCGCCCAGGCGCAGGAAGGCCGAGCCGAGGCCGATGGCGGCGCGCTCCATGAAGACGAACTCGCGCGGCACCGTCACCGGGCCTTGCACCTCCAGCGCCTTCTTCAGCTGGTAGGCCTCGCGGCGGCCGTAGAGGCCGGGGCTGACGCCGTCGGCCACCGAGCGCATGCGGTCGTCGAGCAGCGGGCCGTAGATGAAGCGCGCCCAGATGTTCAGCGTCTCGATCAGCGGGCGCGTCAGGCCTTGGAAGCCCCAGATGCGGTAGGCCTCGGCCTGCGCCTCGTGGTCGTCGTCGATCAGGGCGCGGTGCAGCTTCAGCACGCCGGTGATGAAGCTCGGCGGGAAGATGCGGATGCAGCCGAAGTCCAGCAGGTTCAGCCGCGCCGCCGCGCCGGTCTCGCCCGCGCCCGGTACGACGGCGAACGTGTAGTTGCCGAGGTGCGGGTCGCCGTGGATCACGCCGAGGCGGATCAGCGGCGTCCACCAAGCCTCGAACAGCAGGCGGGCGATGCGGTTGCGGGTTTCCTGGTCGGCGGCCTCGAAGTCCATCAGGCCGCGGCCCTCGAGCCAGGTCATCGTCAGCAGGCGGCCGGTCGAGAGCTCGGCGATCGGCTCGGGCGCGGCGATGTCGTCCCTCCCGGCGAAGAAGCCGCCGTAGAGCGCCATCGCCTTGGCCTCGCGCGCGTAGTCGAGCTCCTCGCGGATGCGCTCGCCGATCTCGACGGCGATCTCGCGGGTGTCGATCTGGCCGAACACCTGGCGGCCGATGGCCAGCACCGTACGCATCTGGGCGAGGTCGCTTTCGACCGCGCTCTGCATGTCCGGATACTGCAGCTTCACCGCCAACCTGCGGCCATCCAGCGCCGTCGCCCGGTGCACCTGGCCGAGCGAGGCGGCCGCGGCCGGCGCCAGGTCGAAGTCGGCGAACCGCGCGCCCCAGTCGGCGCCCAGCTCGGCGGCCATGCGCCGGCGCACGAAGGCCGGTCCCATCGGCGGAGCACTCGTCTGCAGGGTGGCGAGCTCCTGCGCGAACTCCGGCGGCAGCAGGTCCGGGATGGTGGTCGCCATCTGGGCGATCTTCATCAGCGGGCCCTTGAGCTGGCCGAGCGCCGCCCTCACCGCGCGGGCGTTGCGCGCATCGAGATCGCCGCCGCCGCGGATGGCGTTGGCGCCCATCGCGGCCGCCGCGCCGGAGAGGCCCGCGCCGACCTTGGCGAACCGCGCCACGCGGCCGGCGAGCCGGTTGCGCTCGGGGTCAGAGGGCATGCGTGGCAAGCGCGGCCTTGCGCCCCCTCCACCACGCCGCTCCGCGGCGCGGTCCCCCTCCCCCGCGCTCTGCGGTGCGGTGGAGGAACGAAACGCCGCGATCTCGCTCCTCCACCGTCGCGCAGACGACGGGGGAGGTGGCTTGACGCGCGCAGCGCGGCAAGACGGAGGGGGCGCAAGGCCGCGACAACAGTGTCAAACCAGCGCCTCGAACTCGTCGACCAGGCGCTCCAGCCGCGCGCAGCCCGCGGACCAGAAGGCCGGGTGGCGGGGGTCGAGGCCGAAGGGCGCCAGGGCCTCGACATAGGTGCTGGAGCCGCCCGCCGCGAGCAGGTCCTCGTAGAGCGGCGCAAAGCCGTCGGGCGCCCGCCGACGCGCCTCCATCAGCGCCTCGACCAGGAGGTTCCCGAACGCGTAGGCGTAGACGTAGAACGGCGCGTGCACGAAGTGGCTTACGTAGGCCCAGTAGGTCTCGTAGCCGGGATTGAGGCGGATGGCGGGGCCGAGGCTCTCGCCCATCACCTCCAGGAAGATCGCGCCGATCTCGCCGGCCGAGAGCTCACCCGACGCCCGCGCGTCGTGAAAGCGCGTCTCGAAACGGTGGAAGGCGATCTGGCGCACCACCGTGTTGAGCGAGTCCTCGATCTTGCCGGCCAGGAGGTCGCGGCGCTCATCGCCCCTGGCGTCGGCCAGCAGCCGCTCGAACACCAGCCCCTCGCCGAAGATCGAGGCGGTCTCGGCGAGCGTCAGCGGCGTGTCGGCCAGGAGCGTGCCTTGCGGCGCCGCCAGCGTCTGGTGCACCGCATGGCCCAGCTCGTGCGCCAGCGTCAGCACGTCGCGACGCTCGCCCATGTAGTTCATGAAGACGTACGGGTGCCGCTCCGAGGTGACCGGGTGCGAGTAGGCGCCCGACTGCTTGCCGGGGCGCGGCGCGGCGTCGATCCACGGCTCGTCGAAGAACCGCGCGGCGGTGGCGGAAAAGCGCGGCGCGAGGCCGGCGAAGCTCTCCAGCACCATCTCGCGGGCCGCCTGCCAGCCGTAGCGGCGCGGCGCGGCGGTGGTCAGCGGCGCATTGCGGTCCCAGTGATCGAGCTTCGCCTTGCCCATCACCCTGGCCTTCAGCGCGTAGTAGCGGTGCGAGAGCCGCGGGTAGCTGGCCACCACCGCCGCCTCCAGCGCCGCCACCGCCTCGGCGTCGACCTCGTTGGCGATATGGCGCGCGGCGGCCGGCGTCGCGTAGCGCCGCCAGCGGTCCTCGATCTGCTTCTCGAACGCCAGCGTGTTGAGGCTGAGCGCGAAGACCGAGGTCCTGGCCTCCAGCGCGCGGGCGAGCCCCTGCGCGGCCGAGCGGCGGCGGGCCGCATCGACGTCGCTCATCCGGTTCAGCGCCTCGGCCAGCGTTAGCGCCTCGCGGCCGGCGCGCACCTGCAGCTTGGCCAGCGTCTCGTCGTAGAGCCGCACCCAGTTGGCGACGGCCGGCGCCTTGTCGAGCAGCAGGCGCTCCAGGTCGTGCGAGAGCTCGTGCGGGCGCGAGAGCCGCACGCGGCGCAGCCACGGCCGCCAGCGCCGCGCCGCCGGATGGGCGTCGAGCGCCGCGGCGATCTCGGCGTCCTCCAGCTCGTTGAGCTCCAGCGTGAAGAACAGCGTCTCGGCGGCGATCTGCGAGGACCGGGTGCGGATGTCGGCCTCGAACCGCGCCCAGGCCGCATCGTCGCGGGCGGTCGAGGCGGCGAGACTCGCGTAAGCGCCGACGCCCCAGAGCTTGTCGGCGCCGCCCTGGTAGAGCGCCACGCCCTGGTCGATCAACGCGCCGAGCCTGGCCGGGTCTGCGCGCGCGGCGATGAACGCGCCCTTCAGCGCCGCCAGCTCTCCGCCGATCCGCGCCGCCTCAGCGAGGTCGGCCTCGATGCGAGGATCATTGCGGCCGGAATAGAGGTCGTCGAGCCGCCACTGCGGCAGGCTCTCGCCAAGTGGCTGCGGGGGCGGTTTGACGGGGGCGTTCATAGCTCGCGATGTAGACCCTGGGCCGCCCAGCGCCTAGTCGCGCGCGGCGCATCCGAAACCGCCCGCGTTAACCCCGCGCTCAGGTCATCGAAACCCTGCCTTTACCGGCCGCCTGTATCAGGAAGGCACAGAACAGAAGCTTCGCCCTCGATGGCGCGGCGCATTCGGTTGGGTGACTTCTGATGAACAAGACGGTCCTGGTCGTCGATGACGACCCGACGCAGCGGCGGCTGATCCAGGCGGTGCTGGAACGCGAGGGTTTTCGCGTCGCACACGCCGACAGCGGCCGCGCCGCGCTGGACCATCTGGCCTCGGGCCAGCCGGCCGACGTGGTGCTGCTCGACCTTGTCATGCCGGGGCTCACCGGCCAGGAGACGCTGGCCGACATGCGCCAGCGCGGCTTCGCCCAGCCGGTGATCGTGGTGACTGCGACCGGCGGCATCGACACCGTGGTCGCCGCGATGCGCGCCGGCGCCAGCGACTTCTTCGTCAAGCCCGCCAGTCCCGAGCGGATCATCGTCTCGATCGCCAACGCGCTTTCGATGGGCGCCTTCCGCGCCGAAGTCGACCGCGTGAAAAAGCAGGTCGGCAACAAGACGACCTTCGAAGACCTGATCGGCTCCGGCCCGGCCATGCAGATGGTCAAGCGCCTGGGCGAACGCGCCGCCAAGTCGTCGATCCCGGTGCTGATCACTGGCGAGAGCGGCGCCGGCAAGGAAGTGATCGCCAGAGCCGTGCACGGCTGCTCCGAGCGCGCCGGGCGACCGTTCGTGGCGGTGAACTGCGGCGCGATCCCCGAGAACCTCGTCGAATCGATCCTGTTCGGCCACGAGAAGGGCAGCTTCACCGGCGCCAGCGAGAAGCACCTCGGCAAGTTCCAGGAGGCCAGCGGCGGCACCCTGTTCCTCGACGAGGTCGGCGAGCTGCCGCTCGACATGCAGGTCAAGCTGCTGCGCGCGCTGCAGGAAAGCGAGATCGACCCGATCGGATCGAAGCGCCCGGTGAAGGTCGACGTGCGGATCCTGTCGGCCACCAACCGCGATCTCTCGACCGCGGTCGCCGAGGGCCGCTTCCGCGAGGACCTCTACTATCGCCTGAATGTGTTCCCGATCGAGGCGCCGGCGCTGCGAGATCGCCGCGAGGACATCCCGGCGCTCACTGAGGCGTTCGTGCGTCGCTTCAACCTGGAGGAGGGCCGCCGCGTCGCGGGGGCCTCGCCGGAAACGATCCGCATGCTGGGCGCCTTCGACTGGCCGGGCAACGTCCGCCAGCTGGAGAACGCCGTGTACCGCGCGATCATCCTGGCCGACGCGCCCTACCTGCAGCCGCACGACTTCCCGGCCATCTCCGGCATGAGTCTGCCGGCCGAGCCGATGCCAGCGGCCGACGCCGCGCCGGCGGATGCGCCGATGACCTCGCCGGCCGCCGGCCTCAGCATCGCCGACCTCGCCGACATGCCGAAGACCGCGCCGGTGCGGATCCTCGACGAGCGCGGCCACCTGCGGACGCTGGAGGACATCGAGCGCGATCTGATCCAGCTGGCCATCGAGATCTACGCAGGCCACATGAGCGAAGTCGCCCGCCGCCTCGGCATCGGCCGCTCGACGCTCTACCGCAAGGTCCGCGAGCAGGGCCTCGAGGACCAGGTCAGGGAAGCGGCGGCTTGACTGACGAGGCCAAGGCGGGCGCCCAATGCGCGAGTTGGTGAACGCGGCGTTGCGCCCCCTCCACCACCCGGCTGCGCCGGGCGGTCCCCCTCCCCCGTTCCGCTTCGCTACACGGGGCAGGAGCGAAGTCGCTCGATCTCGCTCCTCCACCGTCGCGTAGACGACGGGGGAGGTGGCTCGGCGCGCTACCAGCGCGGCGAGACGGAGGGGGCGCAAGGCAGCCTCAACAGCGCGTGCCGCCCGAACCTACTCTGGGCCATCAGCCCCCGAACGCCCAGTCCACCATCAGCGGGAGCTCGGCGCGCCAGAACGGACCGCCGTGCTGGCCTTCCCGCGCGGTCAGCACGACATCCGCGCCGGCGTCCCTGAGCGCGTCCGCCCAGCGGGCCGCGTTCTCGAGGAACCAGGGCTCCTGCTTGCCGCCCACCAGGTACGCGCGCGGCAGCGGCGGGGGCATCACGTCAGGCGGGCGATAGCCGCCACCCGGCGAGGCGCAGAAGATCGCGCCGTACACGTCCGGATGTCGGAGCCCGAGGGCCAGCGCCAGCTCGCCGCCGGCAGAGACGCCGAACACCGCCGTCCGTTCCCTCGGCAGCTCCATGCCGAACCGCGTCCGGGTCCAGTCGCGGACGTCCTCCACGAAGAAGCGCTCGTGCGCCGCGAACCGCGCCGGATCGAAGCCGGGCGAGTACTCGTGCAGCCGCAGCGTCTCGTCCGCCAGGCGGTGGGCGCCGACGACCATCGTGGGCGGCGCCCCGGCCGCCGCCAGATCTGCGCCCCATTGCGAAGTCAGCTGGCCGTCGGCGGCGTACACCACGGCTTCGGGGGGCTGCGCCGGCACGTACGCCGTGACCTGCCGGCCGCCGTCGTAGTCGAAGGTCTGGGTGACGAGCTCTCCGCCCATCCTGGCTCGCGCTTCCGTACCGGGGCTAGGACGCGGCGACCTCGCCGCCGTCGCAGGCGATGGTCTGGCCGACGACATATTCGCCGGCGCGCGAGGCCAGGAAGATCGCCAGGCCCGCGATGTCCTCCGGCGAGCCGACCCGGCCGCTGGGGTTGCCGCGGCCGACCCGGTCCCAGTCGACGTTCTCGGTCTCGCCGCGGAAGCCGACGCCGGTCGACAGCATCCAGGTGGGGAAGGGGCCGGGCGCGATCGCGTTGACGAGGATGCGCTCCTTGGTGAGGTGCGTGGCGAGGAACCGGCTGAGATGGTGCACGGCGGCCTTCGAGGCGCCGTAGGAGAAGGTGTCGAAGGTCGCCGACTTGAGGCCGTCGACCGAGCCGATGTTGATCACCCGCGACGGCGAGCCGCCCGCGGCGCCCTTGCGCAGCAGCGGCAGCAGCTTCTGGGTGAGGAAGAAAAGGCCCTTGACGTTGGTGTCCATCACCTTGTCCCAGCCGGCTTCCGGGAACTCGTCGATCGGCGCGCCCCAGGCGGCGCCGGCGTTGTTGACCAGGATGTCGAGCTTGGCCTCGCGCTCGGCCAAGCGCTGGGCGAGCGACTCGACGCCCGACATCTGCGAGAGGTCGGCCGGCAGCGCGATGCACTCGCCCGCGTAGGTCTCCGAGAGCCGCTGCGCGGTCGCATCGCACGCGCCGGCCTTGCGTGAGGAGATGTAGACCTTCGCGCCTTTCGCCAGGAACCCCGCGGCGATCATCTCGCCGATGCCGCGCGAACCGCCGGTGACCAGCGCGGTCTTTCCCGCAATGTCGAACAGCCCGTCGAACGTCGCCGTCATCGCCTTCTCCCCGACTTTGTCAGTGCGGCCGTACCACCGCCCTCAGTGCGGCGCGAGCATCCGCGCCACGACCGGGTGCGGCTCCAGGCCGCCGCGCCGCTGCTTCACCGCCGCGAACGCGTCGTCGGTGGCCGCGAGCACCGTCGCCATGTCGTCCAGGCTGTGCGCCGCCGAGAAGAACATGTTGTGATAGGGGTGCAGGTAGACGCCGCGCTTCAGCGCTTCGGTCACCCAGGCGTACCCGACGCGAAAGTCCGGGTCATCCTCGAAGAGGATCTGCGGCATCTGCACCGGCCCCGACTGGCGCAGCGTGAAGCCGTGCGCAGCCGCCTGCTGCTGCAGGCCCTCGCGCAAGCGCCGCCCGGCCGCCACCGTACGCTCCAGGTAGTCGCCCTCGCGGATGTGGCGCAGCGTCTCGATACCGGCGGCCATCGGCGTCGCGGCGAACCAGAACGAGCCGGTGACGAAGATCGATTCCGCGCCCTTGCGCGCGGTGTCCGCGCCCAGCAGCGCCGAGATCGGGTGGCCGTTGGCGATGCACTTGCCCCAGGCCGAGAGGTCGGGGTGCACGCCGAGCGCATCCCAGCTGGAGCCGCGGGTCAGCCGGAAGCCCGCGCGCACCTCGTCGAGGATCAAGAGTGCGCCGTGCTGGTCGCAGAGCGACCGGACGGCGGTCGCGAACTCGCGCTCGGGCGTGGTTTCGTCCTTGAAGGTCTCGTGCCGGAAGGGCGTGGCGATCACGCCGGCGACGTCGCCCTCGTGGGCCTTCAGCGCGGCCTCCAGGCTGCCGGCGTCGTCGTAGTCCCAATAGACGATGTGCGCCTTGTCCTCCGGCAGCACACCGGCGGGGCGCGGCGTGCACCAGGGCGCGGCCCCGTGATAGGCGCCGGTCGCCGCCAGGATCTTGCGACGCTTCGTCTGCGCCCGCGCGGTGACGATCGCCATCGTGGTGGCGTCCGTGCCGTTCTTGCAGAAGATCGCCCAGTCGGCGTGGTCGATCATGCCGACCAGCGTCTCGGCGAGCTCGACGATGGCCTCGGACGGGCCGGTCATCGCATCGCCGTGCGCCTGCTGCGCGGCCGCGGCGGCCTCCACCGGCTCGAACCCGTAGCCCAGCAGGTTCGGGCCATAGGCGCACATCATGTCGATGTACTCGTTGCCGTCGACGTCCCAGAGCCGCGAGCCCTTCGCCCGGCTGAAGAACTGCGGATACTCCTCGGGCAGCATGCCGGTCGACTGGTGGCCGAACATGCCGCGCGGGATCACCTGCCGCGCCCGCTCCTGCAGTTCCTTGTTCTTCGCATTGGTCCAGGCCACGGCGTCTTCCTCGCTTTTTGGGGTCGGGCTTCGGGCGGGGCGGCCCGAAGATCGCCTCGCACTAGAGCCGGCGCGGGATGACCACGTCCAGCCTGGAAAAGCCGCGCGTGAAGCAGTTGGGCGTGCGCTGGGCCGCCACGACGTTGATCTCGCCGAACCGCTGCATGATCTCCTCCCAGAGGATCTGCAGCTGCAGCTCGGCGAGGCGATTGCCGACGCAGCGGTGGATGCCGAACCCGAACGACATGTGGTGGCGCACGTTCGGGCGGTCGATCCAGTAGTCGTCGGGCCGCTCGATCACGGTCTCGTCGCGGTTGCCGGAGAGATACCACATGGCGACCTTCTCGCCTGCGCGGATGGTCTTGCCGGCCAACTCGACGTCCGCCCTCGCCGTGCGGCGCATGTAGGCGAGCGGGGTCTGGTAGCGGATGGTCTCGGAGACCATCGAAGGGATCAGCGACGGGTTGGCGTAGAGCTTGGCGCGCTCGGCCGGATTGCGGTCGAGCTCGAAGACCGAGCCGGACATGGTGTTGCGCGTCGTGTCGTTGCCGCCGACGATCAACAGGATCAGGTTCCCGAGGAACTCCTGCGGCTGCATGTCCTTGGTGGCCGCGCCGTGCGCCATCATCGAGATCAGGTCACCGCGCGGCGGCGCGTTCACCCGCTCGTTCCAGAGCGTCATGAACGCGGCCGCGCACTCGCCCATCACCGCCTGGAACTCGGCGTCGATGTCCTCGGTCTGGAACAGCCCCGAGTCCGGCTCGGCGGTGGCGATATCCGACCAGTAGGTCAGCTTGCGGCGCTGCTCGAACGGGAAGTCGAAGAGGGTCGCCAGCATCTGGCCGGTGAGCTCGACGGAGACGCGGTCGACCCAGTCGAAGCTCTCGCCGATCGGCAGCTCGTCGAGCGTCTGCTGGATCCGCGAACGGATCAGCGGCGCCATCGCGTGCAGGTTGGCGGGCGCGACGATCGGGCTGACCGTCTTGCGCTGCTCGTCGTGCCGGGGCGGGTCCATGGCGATGAACATCGGCAGCTCGAAGCTGTCCATCGGATCGTCGAGCACGATGGTCGGGTCGGACGAGAACACCTGGTGGTTGGTGTCGACCGACATGATGTCGTTGAAGCGGGTGATCGACCAGAACGGCCCGGAACGATGCTGACCCTCGGCGTGGTAGTGAACCGGGTCTTCCTTGCGCAGCCGCTCGAAGTAGGGAAGCACGGTGTTGCTGGTCCAGAGCGCCGTGTCGGTGACGTTGAGCTCGTCGAGCGGCGTCGCGTAAGCCCTGGCCCGGGCTGCCGACATCAGGTCCGCCGTTCCGTCCGCCATCCGACCATCTCCCTTGGCGACCTGCTGCGATGCGCCGCTTGGCTTCCGTGTATGGAAGTATTTACATACGTACACCTCGGCGCGTCGGAGGGTCAATTGCGCGCGCGCCCTTGGGGCGATGATCTTTGGGACGGTGCTGGAGCGACATGACTTCTGTTGAGCTCGGATTGAGGTCGACGCCGCGGCAGGCGCGCAGCCGCGCGACCATGGAGCGGATCCTCGCCGTCAGCGCCGAGCTGCTGGAGGCGGTCGGCGTCGAGAGCTTCAACACCAACCTGCTGGCCGAGCGGGCCGGCGTCAGCGTGCGCGCCATCTACCGCTACTTCCCGAACAAGCTGGCGATCCTGGTGGCGCTGGCCGAGGCGTTCGGCGAGGCCGAGCGCGACTGGGTCGGCGACCTGCGCCAGCTGGGCGCCGGCGGCGACTGGCGCGCCGCGGCCGCGGCCGCGATCGACGGCTACTACGAGGCCGCTTCGCGCCAGCGCGGCTTCGCGGCGCTGCGCGCGGCGGCGAACGCGACGCCGGAGCTGCGCGAGCTCGACCGGGTCGGCAACAAGGCGCTCGAGGACGATCTCGCCGAGGGCCTCGCCGGCCTCGGCGTCGCGCTCGCGCCGGCGCACCTGAGCGCGCTCTGCCGCACGATCATGGAAACCTCGAACCGCATGCTCGACATCGCCCTGCAGTCGCCGCGGGCCGAGGCGCAGCTGCTGGTGCGCGAGCTGAAGCGAATGATCGTCGCGCTGCTGGAGACCTACGTCGATTGAAGGCGGAGGCAGGACGGCTCAGATCCTTCGCTCGCCTTGCGCCCCCTCCGTCACTCGCCCCCGGATCAAGTTCGGGGGCCGAGCGCACCTCCGCCGCACTCTTCGGTGCGGTGGAGGAGCAAAGCTGTGCAACCTCGCTCCTCCACCGTCGCGCAGACGACGGGGGAGGCGGCAGACCGC
>DATNEH010000162.1:0-16324 GCA_035553015.1 Caulobacteraceae bacterium
GGCCAGCCTGCCGCTGCCCTCGCTTGCCGAGGGCGCCGCGCCCGCAAGGGCCGAGGCCTGGCCGCTGTCGATCCTCGACGAGCACGGCCTGCCCGCCGCCGGCGCCAGCCTGCTCGATGTCGACTGGATCGGCAGCGCGCGGCTGCAGCTCGCCTATCCCTGGGTCCAGACCGCCGCCTCTGCCGCCATGCCGGAGGGCGTCGAGGGCGCCGAGGGCGTGCTGCTGGGCGCGATCGCCCGCACCTCGCTGCGCCACGGCGCGTTCTGGAGCGTCGCCGGGCAGGGCCTGCCCTCGGTGCGCCGCACCCTGCCGGAGCTGGGCTCGGGCGACCTGCAGCGCGCCCTGCCCGCCCCGCGCTCGGACTGGCTGGGCGATCGCCTCAGCCTGATCGGGTCCAAGCGCGGTCAGCAGGTGCTGCTCAGCGACGCCACCGTCTCGGTCGACGTGCAATGGCGCGCCGGCGGCGTCTCGCGGCTGATGAACCAGATCCTTCGCTCGGCCCGCGACCTCGGCGGCGAGCTCTTCTTCGAGCCGGCCGGACAGCGGCTCTGGGCCAGGATGCAGCGCCGCCTGGAAGGCTTCATGAACCAGCTGTGGGCCGCCGGCGCCCTCTACGGGGCCACGGCCGCCGACGCCTACACCGTGCGCTGCGACTCCAGCAGCATGACCCAGGCCGACATCGACGCCGGCCGGGTGATCGCCACCATCGCCTTCACGGCCTCGCAGCCGATCCAGCAGATCATCGTCACGCTCGCCCTGACCCAGGCCGGCGTCGGCCCCTCGCAGGAGGCCGCCTGATGACTGACATCGGCCTCGACGACGACGCGGGCCAGGACACGCTGACCCCGTTTCCGGGCTTTTCCTTCTTCGTCTCGTTCACGACGAGCCCCGCGGCGTTCGGGAGCCTCCCGGGCCGGGTCACCGGCGGCTTCTCCGAGGTCACCGGCCTCGAGGCGACCATGGAGCCGAAGGTCATCAAGGAGGGCGGCCGCAACTATGGCCCGGTGCAGCGGCCGGGGCCGGTGAGCTTCTCCACGGTGGTCCTGAAGCGCGGCGTCGTGCGCGCGCGCCACCTGTGGGCGTGGTGGTCGATGTTCGCGGGGTCGGACGACGCGAAGAACGGCGTCTGGGGCCCGATCGCTCGCACCAACGTCGACATCATTCTCTTCGCGCCCGTGCAGAGCGGGACGGGCGTCACACCCACGCCCGTGCTCGGCTGGACCCTGGTGAACGCCATGCCGGTGAAGTTCCGCGCGCCCGATCTCAACGCGCGTGGCGGCGAGGTGGCGATCGAGGAGATCCATCTGGTCCACGAGGGCCTCAACACGGCGAAGGTGTCATGAGCGGCCCGACCGCCAAGGCGACGCTCTCGATGCACGGCGGGGCCGGGACCTCGCTCACCGTGATGTTCAATCCGGCGTCGCTGAAGGTCACCCTGACCAACAAGATGCAGGACGACAAGTCTGGCGGCGCACAGTCGGGCGGCGGGTCGAAGGCGAGCAAGCCCAAGCAGAACACGCAGGGCACCACCACCAAGCTCGAGATGGAGCTGATCTTCGACACGACCGGCACGACCGCCGACGGCGGTGCGACCGACCTCGGCACAGACGTTCGCAGTATCTACAAAGACCTGATCACCACGATGGCGCAGGCGCCCGAGCAGAGCAGCGCCAGCTCGAAACCCGACCAGGCGCCCCCGCCGATCGTCGACTTCAGCTGGGGCAACTTCAAGTTCAGCGGGATGATCGAGTCCCTCAACGAGACGCTGGACTTCTGGTCTTCGGAAGGCGTGGCGCTGCGCTCGACCGTGCAGCTCACGATGCAGGGCGTAAAGACCGATGGGCCGGCCACCGGCGACGCCAAGCCGATCGCGGCGACGCTGAACAAAGCCCCGACGAACGGAACCGGCGCGACCGCCGTCGCCACCGATGCCGGCGATCCGCGCGGCGGCCGGCTCATTGCGGCCGCGAACGGCGTGGAGAACATGCGCATGGCCGACGGCGGGTCCCTCGCCGTGCTCGGCGGCGTGCAGCTGCAGGCAGCGGCCGGCTTCAGCCTCTCGCTCGGCGCGGGCGCCGGCGCTTCGATCGGGTTCGGGATCGGGGCGTCCGCCGGCGGCGGGGCGGGGCTGGGGTTCGGCGCGGGCGCCTCGGGGGGAGTCGGGATCGGCGCCGGGGTGGGCGCTTCGGCCGGGATTGGCGCCTCCGCGAGCTTCGGCGGCGGCGCCTCGGCGGGGTTCGGCGGCGGCGTGTCTGCCGGCTTCGGCGCGGGCGCTGCGGCCGGGTTTGGAGCCTCGGCCGGGGCCGGCGCAGGGGTCGGCTTCTCCGGCGGCGCCTCGGCCGGCTTCGGCGCGGTGGCCGGGGTCGCCGCCGGGGCCGGGGTCGGCACGTCCAGCGGCTCGTTCGCGGTCGTCCAGGCGGGTCCCACCGCGTCGATGCTGTTCGGCGGCCAGGCGACGGCTGGCGTCTCGGCCACCGCGGGCGCGTTCAGCGGCCTCGGACCCTCGAAGACCTTCGTCTCCGTCCAGATCGACCCGATGCGGCTGCTGCCGCCGCCGATCGCGCCGAGCCTCGGATCGAGCCCTCAGTTCGACGTCACCGGGCGGGCGATCGGCGGCGGCTCGGCGGGCCTCTCCGCCGACGTCCGCGGCGTCGTGCGCGTGAGTTGAGGAGCGTTCCGCAATGCCAGTCGTGATCGACGAAGTGCAGGTGGAAGCGGTGGAGCCGCAGGCCCAGCCGCGGGACGCGCAAGGCCACGCGCACAGGTCCGCCGGTCCGGCGAAGATCGACCCCGCCGACCTCGCCGCCATCCTGCGCCAGCGTCACCAGCGCGGCGCTCGGCTGTGGGCTGACTAGCCATGGCAGACGGCAGCGCTTCCCTCGTCAGCACCCGGCCCACGCTCCGCATCGATGGGCAGGACTACCCGCTGATCTCGGCCAACATCACGCTGATGCTGATGCGCGAGCAGACCGGCGGGCTCTCGAGCCTGGAGGTGCAGGTGACCGATTGGCTGTCGCCGCCGGGAGGTCAGGCCGGCTACGGCGCCACGTCCGGCTCGCCGCTGAAGCTCGGGGCCAAGATCAAGGCCTACGTCGGCTCCACGACCGCGCCGCAGGAGATCTTCGACGGCATGATCACCGCCATCGAGGGTGAGGTCAGTCCGGAAGCGCCGCCGGCGTTCACCATCCTGGCGGAGGACGGGCTCTGGAAGGCGCGCCGCTCGCGCAAGAGCGCGACCTTCGAGAGCATGTCGCCGGCCGACGTAGCCAAGAAGATCGCCCAGGCCAACGGCCTCACCCCCCAGGTGGGCGATGGCCTCGACCAGCCGGTCCGCACCTGGACCCAGATGAACGAGAGCGACCTGGCCTTCCTGCGCCGGGTGCTGGAGGGCATCGACGCCGACCTGCAGGTGGTCGACCAGAACCTGCAGGTGGTCCCCTTCGCGCGCGACAAGCGCACCTCCGTGGACCTCAACTACGGCGACACGCTCGTCCGTGCCCGGATCACCGCGGACCTCGCCGAGCAGGCCACCGAGGTGCGGGTCGGCAGCTTCGATCCCGCGACGGGACAGGCGGTGGTCGGCACGGCCAGCGACGGCGAGTACGGCCCGGGCCAGGGCCGCAAGGGCCAGGAGTTCCTGCAGACTGCGCTCGGGACCGTGCGCGAGCACGTCGGCGTGCGCCAGCCGATGGCGCAGGGCGAGGCCGACAAGCTGGCCAAGGCGATGTTCGGCCGGCGCGCCCGCCGCTTCGTGCGCGTCGACGGCACGGCGCAGGGCGATGGCGCCATCCGCGTCGGCAGCTGGGTGAAGGTGGGCGGGGTCAATCCCTTCTTCGCCAACCAGTACGTCGTGACCGAGGCGACCCACCGCTACGACCTCGAGGGCGGCTACGTCGTCGACTTCCTGGCCGAAGGCGCCTTCCTGGGAGAGCCGGCATGAACATGCCGCTGGGCGCCTTCGCCAACCCGCTGCACTGGCTCACCTCGCCGAAGCTCGGCAAGGTGACCTCGGTGCAGGACCCGCAGTCGCTCTCGCGCGTCCAGGTTCGGCTGCACGCGCCGGACGCCGACGGCGAGGCGCTGGTCTGGGCGCGGGTCGCGGTGCCCTACGCCGGCGACGAATACGGCGCCTTCCTGATCCCCAACGTCGACACCGAGGTGCTGGTGATCTTCGTCGGCGACGACCCGGCCTGGCCGGTGGTGGTCGGCAGCCTCTGGAACGGCGCCACCCACATTCCCGAGACGATCGGCGGCGCGGCGGTCGACCGCTGGTCGCTGACCGGCAAGAACGGCACCCGCATCGCCATCGTCGAGCAGGCGCAGGGCCAGGAGAAGGTCGAGATCGAGACCCCGAACGGGGTGAAGGCGACGCTGACCGACGCCGCAGGCGGCTCGCTGACGCTCACCACCGGCCAGCACACCGTCACCCTCGACACCCAGGGCATCACGCTCGACACCACGTCCAACGTCCAGGTCAACGCCAGCCAGGTGAACGTCACCGCCGGCCAGGTGTCGGTCAACGCGGCGATGGCCCAGTTCAGCGGCGTCGTGCAGTGCTCGACGCTGATCGCCACAACGGTCGTCGGAACCTCCTACACGCCAGGGGCGGGCAACGTATGGTGACGACCGCGCTCGCCCCCCACGCACCGGCCAACCGTCCGCCAGCGGCCCTGCACCCGTCGGCCAGGCGCCGCCTCACCGAAGGCATGGCGCACCCGCCGGCTCACGACGTGATCCTGCGCCCGCTGGGCGCCGGATCGGCGACGGCGATGATCGCGACCGCGCACGAGCAGTCGTTCATCGACGCCGTCCTGAGCGACCTGACGAAGTCGGACTGGCGCGACCTGCTCGCGGGCCGCCAGGGCAAGCGCCGCGGTGCGGACGGCGTGCTCGAGCTGCAGCAGCCGATCCACAAGCGCTTCCATCTCGCGCTGTTCGAGGCGGTCTGCCGCACGCCGGGCAGCCCCAGGCTCGACCCGAGGAAGATCGACGGCATGGGTCTGGTGCTGCGCCGCGACGCCGGGGCGCAGGCCCCTGGCCGCACGCGGCTGCGCCTGGCGCCCCGCGCCGACCTGGGGCGCCAGCCGGTCCGCGAGGGCTGGGACGGCTGGATGAGCGCCGGGCCGATCCACAAAGGCTGGGCGCCGATTTCGGCCGAGGAGGCCGATCCGGATCCCTCCGCCCAGAACACCCTGCGTCCGGCCAGCGCGCAGTCGACGCTGAAGGCGCTGATCGCGCAGAAGAGCGGCGCCGCGCCGCTGGCCACCGAGGAGGTGCTCCCGCTGTTCGCCGCCTCGCCGGACGTCTGCCAGGCGGTGGGCGCCACGGTGCTCTACGGGCTGGTCCCGGTGGCCAGCCCCGAGACGTCGGACTCGCGACCGCAAGCGCCGACCTACGCCGACGATCCCGACGCCGCCAAGATGCGGGCGCACTTCTCGTCATACCTGAAGGCGCGCGCCTCGCAGGCGATGCCGAACGCCGGCCAGCAGCTCGATCCGAGCTGGCAGCCGCTCAAGCACCCCGAGGATGGCGATTCCAACGCCGCGCGCCTCTACAACGTGGGCGTCTTCCTGCAGCAGATGACAGGCGAGCTGGCGGCCTTCGACGACGATCGGGCGGCCGCCCAGCATCTGCGGAGCCTCCTCGGCAAGATCCACCTGCCGCTTGCCAAGGATAGCCAGGGCGCCGTCACCCACGCGACGACGGCCGCCGATTTCGCCAAGCTCGCCGCCCCGATCCTGCTCTCCAGCGAGCCGAACCCGAGCGGCGCGATCATGCCGCTGGAGTGGCCGGCGGTGGACGCCACGCTGGGCGGGCAGCTGTCCGACGCGTGCCTCGCCCGGCTCGCCGAGCGCTTCAACGACCTCTCGCCGAACCTGCCGAAGTTCTACGGCGACAGCGTCCGCTACGCCATTCGCGGCTTCATCCGTGTACAGCACGACCCCGCCTGTCCGCCCGAGCTGATCTGGAGCGACTACTCGGAGCCGTTCCGCATCGTGCCCTGGTGGGACTCGGACGGTCCCGTCGCGCGCATCTCGCTGCCCGGGGTCGGCAGCCTGAAGAACCTGAAGCCCAACGTCTCGTTCGAAGTGCCGTCCGACCTCGGAACGATGCTGCAGGGCGACCCCACCAAGCTGGTCAACGGCCAGGGCTCCACCTCGCCCGACCTCGGCATCATGTGGCTGTGCAGCTTCTCGCTGCCGGCCATCACCATCTGCGCCTACATCGTCCTGTCGATCTTCATCGGCCTCTTCAACCTCGTCTTCTGGTGGAGCGCCTGGATCAAGATCTGCATCCCAATCCCGAGGCCCAAATGAGCGGTCCGATCGCCACGTCCAGCGACACGACGCTGGCGCGCCCCGCCGTCGGCTGGCCGCTGCTGCCGCTGCCCGACGCCGACGGCGCGCTCTCCTGGCCTGACCAGGCGCTGTCGGTGCGCCAGATGCTCGAGGTGATCCTGCGCACCGCGCCCGGCGAGCAGCTGATGCGGCCGCTGTTCGGCGCCGGTCTGGAGACGCTGATCAACACCCCCAACACGCTGACCACGCGCGCCCGCGCTCAGGAGGCGGTGGTCGCCGCCGTCACCACCTACGAGCCGCGCATCATCCTCGACCGGGTGGACGTCGATGTGGGCGCCGACCCGCGCGAGATGGTGGTGACCCTCTCCTATCGCCTGACGCTGACCGGCGAGGCCGGCCAGATCACCGCGACGGCGCCCATGGGAGCCGGCTGATGCCCATTCGACCGCCAGCCCTCGACGATCGCAGCTTCGACGACCTCGTCGCCGACCTGGTCCGCCGCATCCCCGCACACACGCCGGAATGGACCAGCCCGCGCGAAGGCGACCCCGGCCGCACGCTGATCGATCTGTTCGCCTGGCTCGGCGACACCATCCTCTACCGCGCCAACCTGATCCCCGAGCGCCAGCGTCTCGCCTTCCTGCGCCTCCTGGGCACGGGCATGCGGCCGGCCGTGCCTGCTTGGGGCGTCGTGCAGATGAGCATCGACGATCCGGCGGCCACCGCCCCGACCACGCTGCCGCTCTACAGCGTCATCCCTAAGCCGCAGCCGTTCGAGACCACCAGCGAGGTGACGGTCTTTGCGCTCGAGGGCCGCTGCTACATCAAGCGCAAGACCACCGACGCCGAGGCCAAGCAGCTGCGCAGCCTGCTGCCGGACCTGATGGATCTCTACGGCGTCACCGGCGATCCGGCCGGCTACGTGACCACCCCGGTGTTCGCCGGCGGCTCCGCCGAGCCGGCCGGCCGCGACATCGTCGCCGGCACGCTGGACGGCTGCCTGTGGTTCGCGCTGCTCGCGCCCAAGCCGCTCGCCACCTCGGTGGACGACGCGCTCTCGGCGCTGGGCGGCGTCGCCGCGGGCCGACGCCAGGTGCTGAGCATCGGCGTCGCGCCGGCGATGGCCGCCTCGGCCGACTTCGCCGCCAGCTTCACCGACGTCGGCGTGCGCGCCCGCATCCCGCACATCTGGGAGGTGTCCGCCGCCCAGGGCGACGGCACGCTCTACATGCCGCTGAACGTGCTCTCGGACACTTCGGTCGGCCTCACCCAGCCCGGCGTCCTGCGCCTGCTGCTGCCGGGCAAGGACGACATGGGCGCGCCGACCAACGACGTGCTGCAGCAGGTCGCCGCCGGCGTCGGCGACCGCCCGCCCCGGATCGACGATCCGACCGTCGCCCAGCGCCTGGTCTGCTGGGTGCGGCTGCGGCCCGAGCCTTCGGCCAACATCACCAGCCTGAGCCTCGCCTGGGCCGGGATCAACGCCGTGGGCATCGAGCAGCGCCAGACCCTGGGCCGCCAGACCATCGGCCAGGGCACCGGCGCGTCCGGCCTGCAGTTGCCGCTGGGCGCCGACAGCGTCGACCCCGCCACGCTCGCCATCGAGGTCGAGGAAGAGGAAGGCATGCGGCCCTGGCGCCAGGTGCCCGACGTCGCCGCCGCCGGACGCGACGACCGCGTCTACAGTCTGGATCCCGAAGCCGGCGTGATCGCTTTCGGCGACGGGGTGCGCGGCATAGTCCCGGCCGTCGGGGCCACCGTGCAGGTCGCCTCGATGCGGGCCGGCGGCGGCGCGGCCGGCAACCTGCCGCCGGGCGCGCTGACCACGGTCACCGCCCCGCCCGGCGCGCCGCGACTGAAGGTCAACCAGCCGCTCGCCACCTTCGGCGGCGCCGACTCCGAGACGCTGGCCGACGCCGAGGTGCGCATCCCGGCGCAGATCCGCAACGGCGGGCGCGCCGTCACCGCCGCCGACTACCAGGAGCTCGCCCTGCGCACGCCCGGCGCGGCGATCGGCCGGGTGGAGGTGCTGCCGCTGTTCAAGCCGCAGCAGCGCCGCTCCGACGTGCCCGGCGTCGTGTCGGTGATGGTGCTGCCGGCCCGCGCCGGCCTCGATCCGCCCGCCCCGCGCCCCGACCGGCCGATGCTGGAGACCGTCTACGCCTGGCTCGACCAGCGCCGCCCGCTCGCCACCGAGATGTACGTGATCGGCGCCGACTACGTGCCGCTCGGCATCTCCGCGGCGGTCGAGCTGGTCGACGAGACCCAGCGCGAGGCCATCCTGAACGCGGTCTCCGACGCCATCCGGCTGGTGGTCTGGTCGCTGCCGCCGGGTGGCCCGGACGGGTCGGGCTGGCCGCTCGGCCGCGCGGTCGACGACCGGCTGATCGAGACCGCCATCGCCCGCGTGCCCGGCGTGCGCGACGTTGCCCCGGTGCTGCTGTTCGGGCAGCGCACCGGCGAGACGCAGTGGCGCAAATTGCCGGCGGACACGACCGGACGGATCCGCCTGCCGCTGCTCTCCTGGCAGCTGCCGGAGCTGCTGATGCTGGCGGTGACCGACGGCCTCAACGCCTCACCCGCCCTGCCGCCCTCGAGCAGCGTCGCCGGGACCGGCGTCGCCGTACCCGTGGTGCCGGAGACCTGCTGATGGACGCCAACGGGCTCCGTTTCTGGCAGGTCGCCGACGCCGCGGGCTTCGGCCTCGGCCCCGGCGCGTCCGCCGCGACAGCCGCCAAGAACCTGTTCTGGCGCGCCGACGCCCGCTGCGTGCGCCTCGACCGCCAGCAGACGGCGCCGACGCTCACCGAGGACGAGGCCACCGCCCGCGCCTGGATGGCGCGCCCCTCGCCGGTGCGCGACGCCGGCGGCAGCTATGCCTGGTGGGACATCCCGGCCAGCCAGATCCTGGCGGCCGGCTACGCCGACGGCTCGACGCCGATCACCTTGCCGCAGGACAACCCGGTGGGCGTCGCCGAGCCAACCGACATGGCGTTCGGCGACGACGACGTGCTCTACATCGCGCGCAACGGCGCGGTGCTGATGGTCGATCGCCGGGGCCGCTGGGACGACGCGCGGGTGGCCCTGCAGGGCTTCGCCGCCGTGCGGCTGGCGCCCGCGCCCGGCGGCGGGGCCTGGGTGCTGGACAAGGCCGCCGGACGTCTCGCGCGCCTGCGCGGCTATCCGCTGCGCACCGCCGGCTACCGCACGCCGCGCGACGATGCGTTCGCCGCGGTCGAGCCCAATCCGCGGCCACCCACCCTGCGCCCGCTGCCGACCGCGCGGATCCCGGCCGGCCACGAGCCGATCGCCATCGCCGCCTCGAAGGACGGGCGCCTGGCGCTGCTCGCCTGGCGAGCCGGCAATGACGCGGTGCTGTTCACGCTGGAGAGCCGCAAGTGGGTGCGGCGCTTTTCGACCAAGGGCGTGCGCTTCCCCTACGCGCTGGCCTGGGTCGGCGAGGCCCGCGTGGCGCTGATCGCGGCCGACAAGAAGGCGCCGGCCGTCCAGTCGTTCGTCTACGAGCTCGACGCGCCGCCCTCCGACACCGCCGCCGCAGCCCCCGTCGGCGACATCTACCGCCTCCTCAATCCGTGGCGTGGCAATTTCGCCAACTGCCTGGCCGATACGCCGTCCTATCCCACCGCCGCCGCCAATCCTGACCAGGCGGGCGGCATCCGCCGGCTGCAGCCGCTGTCGCGCGCCAGCTACGCCCGCTCCGGATCGGTCATGGTCGGCCCGTTCGACTCCGGGCGGATGGGCAGCGTCTGGCACCGGCTCTATCTGGAAGCTTCGATCCCCGACCACGCGGGCGTGCGGATCTGGGCGCTCGCCGACGACCACGCCGCGCGGCCGGACGCACCTGGCGCGGCCACCAAGCCCGACTGGTCGCCGCATGTGTTCGGCGCGGCCGCGGCGCTCGCCGACACGCCCGGTGCGCCGATGGGCGCCTGGTGCGACGAGCCGTCGGAGCTGCCCTACAACACCGGCCTGCTGCCGTGCCCCAGCGTGCCCGACCGCGCGGGCCTGTTCACGGCGGCGATCCAGCATCCGGACCGCAGGGTGCGGCGCGTTGAAGGCCGCTACCTCTGGCTCTACGTCGAACTGCTCGGCGACAGCCTGGCGACGCCCGAGGTGGCGGCGATCCGCACCTACGGCTCGCGCTTCTCCTACCGCGACCGCTATCTGCCGGCCCTCTACGGCGAGCAGCTGGCCGGGGCCGACGGCGAGGCGCAGGGGCCAGCCACCCCGCCGGACTTCCTGGAGCGGCTGCTGACGCTGTTCGAAGGGCCGCTGACCCAGCTGGAGGACAAGGTCGCCGGCAGCTGGCTGCTCACCGATCCGGCCGCGACCTCGAACGACGCCCTGCCCTGGCTGGGCTCGTGGATCGGGCTCGGCCCGCGGCCCGGCGAGCATCCCGGCCGCTTCCGCCAGCAGGTCCGCGCCGCGCCCTACACCGCGCAGATGCACGGCGCGCTGGGCGCCTTCCTCGCCGAACTGGAGATCGCCACCGGCGGGGTGCTGATCGACGGCGGCCAGATCGATCCCTACGCGCCCGTGCCGCGCCCCGGCGAGCTGGCGCTGGTCAGCCTGGGCGGCGTCACCGGCCGCGCGCTGATGATGTCGGTGAACGGGCTGCAGGCCTCGGTGCTGGCCGGCGGCGCAGTCACCGGCGGCGACATCGTGGTGGTCGAGGGCTTCCGAATGCGGCGCACCTTCGCCACCATCCTGGGCGCCGACCTCTCCGACGAAGACGACCCGCTGACGATGGGGCTGACCCAGTCGGGCAACAGCTTCGTCGGCGACACGCTGTTCCTCGGCGACGAGAAGCTGGCGCGCGAGGCGCTGGCGCTGTTCGACGCCAACGTCGCGCAGACCGCCGCCGACCGGAAGGCGGTGGCCGCCTTCTTCGCCCGGCTGGCGCACCAGGTGCTGGTGCTGGTGCGCAAAGGGCGGCGGACTCATGACCTGGGCCGCATCACCGACATCGCCAACGCCGCCGCGCCGGCGCACGTGGAGGTGACGGTCGCCACCGCCAGCCTGCCGCTGATCGTCGGGGTCGCCTCGCTGGTCGGCGTCGACACCTACCTGGTCGCCGCGCCGCAGCCCACGCCGTTCCGGCTCGACGTCAGCGTCGTCGGCGGCGGCGACGAGGTGCTCGGCGACGGCGGCCTCGACCCGCGCGGGGACGGGCCGGCGTCGGGCAAGCCGGTCGCGGTGATCGACGCGCCGTCGCAGGTGTGGTCGGGGACCGGCTTCATGGTCAGCGCCCAGCGCTCGGCCGCCGCGCCCGGCCGCAAGATCGTCCGCAACATCTGGACATGGGCGTGAGGGCGGGCGGCGATGACCCAGTTCGTCAAGAACGTTCCGATCTACCAGGGCGACCCCAACGCGCCGCTGGAAGTCATGGGCCAGCCGCCGTGGACTGGCGGCCCCGCCCGCCTGCAGCTGATCGTCGTCGACGATGCCGGCAACCAGTCGGACCCGGTCTTCGTCGACATTACGGTCCAGCAACGGCCGCAGCCGACCGCGGTCCTGGCGCTGGTCGACGACCAGGGCGCCCCGATCTCGCCTCGTCAGGTTGCGTACGGCTCGAGTTTCACGCTTTCCGCGTGGGACTCGACGGCGGTCGCGCCGGCGAACATCGCCCAGTACCGGTTCACGCTGGTGAAGGCGCCCTGACGCATGGCCGTCCTCACGCCCGGAATGACGTTCACGACCAGCCAGCCGACGCTGCTGGTGGAGAACAAGCTCGACCCGGGCGACCATCACTTCCAGCTGGTGGTGGTGGACCAGTTCAACACCGAGAGCGCCGTCGTCGACATCGTGGTGACCGTGCTGGCGCCTCCACCTCCGCCTCCGCCTCCTCCGCCTCCTCCGCCACCGCCGCCGCCTCCGCCGCCACCAGCGCCGCCTTCGCCGCCGCCGCCGCTGCCTCCTCCGCCACCACCGGCGCCGCCCCCGCCGTCGCCTCCTCCGCCACCCGCGCCGCCACCTCCTCCCCCGCCGCCGGCGCCGCCTTCGCCGCCACCCCCGCCACCGCCGGCTCCACCTCCGCCTCCGCCTCCGCCTCCGCCTCCACCGCCGCGGCCGCCTCCGCCACCCCCGCGGCCGCCGCCTCCACCGCGCCCGCCGCCACCTGCGCCGCCCAGGCCGCCGCCTGCGCCGCCGCGGCCGACTCCGCCACGGCCTATTCCCCGGCCGATTCAGCGGCCGACGCCGCCCCGTCCGGTCCCACGTCCCATTCGGCCCGCTTAAGTCTGGATGTCCGCCATGAGCCTCGCCGACCCCCTGGCCCCCGCCGACCCTCTGGAGCTGCAAGCGCCGCCCGAGCGCGTGAACTATGCGATCGGCGTGCTGCTCGACGCGCAGGACTTCCTGGACGAGCAGACCTATCACCGGGGCCGCCTCGCCAAGGCGCTCAAGCACCTGGTGGGCTTCGGCACGCTGGCAGGCCTGCGCGTCGTACCGCCGGCCGACGGCGACGCCGAGCTGGAGCTGCAGGTGGCGCCCGGTCTCGCCATCGACCGCTATGGCCGGCTGGTGGAGATCGGCGCGCCGCAGTGCATCCGCCTCGCCCGCTGGTTCGCCGCGCAGACCACGCAGGCGCTGCTGGCCGCGATCCAGCGAACGCCCCGGGTCAAGGTCGACGTGGCGGTGGTGGTGGACGTCTTCCTCTCGGCCGACGCCTGCCCGGTCGGCAAGACGCCGGCGTTCGCGACCGGGCCCTACGATGCGCTCGACGCGGTGACGCCGGCCCGGCTCGCCGACGCGTTCCAGCTGCAGCTGGTGCCGCGCGACGAGGGTCCGCCCGCCGCCATCCCCGCCCCGCAGAACTTCTGGCCGGCGCCCGGCGCCGCGCACGACGCGCTGCTGGAGGCGGTGCTGGAGAGCTGGGAGGACGCGCCGGCGACTGCCGACGAGACGCTGGCGCCCTTGCAGGAGCACGTCGACGACTACGATCCCAGCGCTGTGCTGCTGGCGCGAGTGACGATCCCGGTCACGCTGGCCGCCAACGCCCCGGCGGGCACGCGGCCGACGCTGGCGACCACCTCCCGCGTCTCCGCCGACAACAGCCTTCGTCCTTTCATCGCCCTGCCGGGCAAGTGGGTCGGCCGCGCCATACCGGCGCGCGGCCTGATCGAGCCTTGAGCCGGACCCCGAGGGAGCTCCACCGATGGTGAACCTCACGAACAGCAGCGCCCGCACCTCGATCGAGGTCGCCGACGCGAGCCAGATCGCCAGCATGGCAAGCGGCCAGAACGTCCTCTCGACCCAGGACATGCAGAAGCTGCTGGGCCACTCGGCGCTGGTGCTGGACGGCCTCCGCCGCCGGCCGCGCTATTTCGACGGTCGCTTCCTGACCGGCGCGGACCTCACCCGCGACCAGGACTACGTGCGCCAGCGCCAGGCCGACCTGGCGCGGGCGGGCGGCGCAGGCGTGGTGGCCGGCCTGCAGGTCTCCGAGGGGAACGATCCCACCGGCCAGACCATCACCATCCGGCCCGGCCATGGCGTGACCCCGGCCGGGGACCTGGTCAGCGTCACCACCGCGCGCACCTTCCCGCTGCTCGACCTGCCGAACACCGAGAAGCTCGACGTCGCCTTCGGCCTCAGCCTGAGGCCCAGCCAGCCGCTCGGCCGGCGCACCGGCCTCTTCATCCTGGCGCTGCGGGCGGTTGAGTTCACCGCCAACCCGATCGCCGCCTATCCAACCACGATCTCGGGCCCGCGGCAGGTGCAGGACGGCGACATCATCGAGGCGACCGCCGTCACGCTGATCCCGTACACGGATACCACGGCGGCGGCGACGCTGGACGACGCGCGCCGCTCGGTGGCGCGCGACATCTTCCTCGGCGACACCCAGGGGCTGCCGCAGGACGCGCTGCCGCTCGCCATGCTGGCGCTGGAGCGCGGCGCGATCCGCTGGATCGACATGGCGCTGGTGCGCCGCGAGACCGGCGCCGACACGCCGCTGGAGGTGACGCTCGGGGCGCGGCCTCGGGCGCTCGCCGAGGCCTTCGTGCTGCAGCACCTGAACCACCTGAAGGACGTGCTGAAGGATCGCGGCGCCTCGGGCCTGCCGCCGAGCTTCGCCGCGGCGCAGTACTTCGCGGCGCTGCCGCCGGCCGGCCAGCTGCCCGCCGCCGCGGTGCTCACCGACGCGCTGGGCTTCCGCCAGCTCTGGTTCCCGCCGCAGGTGGACGTCGACATCAGCTTCTGCCCGGCGGACGAGATCGCGGCGGTGGTGGACGAGAGCCTCAGCCTGCCGGCCATCGACCTCACGCCCAACGCCAACCTCGGCGCGGCCGGCGTCGTGATCCTGGCGCCGGTGCAGCGGCCGACCCTGCAGCGCTTCGAGCAGGCGCTCGCCCAGCTCAGCAAGCACGTCACCACCGACCTTGCTCAGGGCTACACGCGGCCCACCGCCGAGGTGCTGGCCGGCATGCTGGCCCGGCGCACGGCGCTCGTCACGACGCCGATCAGCGATCCGGCGGCGACCGCTCAGGCCGCGGCAAGCGACGCCCAGACCAAGGCCTGGCAGGCTGCCTGGGCCGAAGCGGTGGCGGCGCTGCCGATCGAGGAGGGCCTGCCGCCGCGACTATGGTACGTGCGGCGCAGAGCCGTCGCCTACGAGGCGAAGATCACCGGCATCGCGGTGCCGGTCACCGGCGCGGACCTGCAGCTGGAGATCGACCTCACCAAGCGGCTGGCCGACCTCGCTCTCGCCGATCGAGTCAAGAAACTCACCGACGAGTCGACGCCGTTCGCGGCGGCCCGCATCGCGGCCTTCCTCGGCTCGCCGAAGATCATGGCGTCGGACGCCTTCTTCTTCGCCGCCGTGCACGAGCTGGAGGCCGCGGTGCCGACGGCGCCCGCAACCCCCGCGACGACCGCGACCGCCGCCACCCCGGCGACCAACACCATGCTCGCCACCGCCAGCACCGCCGCGCTGCTGGCCGCGGCGCGGCCGACACAGGCCGCCGGGCGGATCGAGCGGGCCGGCCTCAGCCGCCTGACGGTGAACCGCGTCCTCACCAACGCCGCCCTGGCGACCGGCGGCCAGCATCTGCTGACCGAGGGCGACATCGTCGACGTGGCGGCCGACTTCTCCGATCCGCGGCTCGGCGAAGGTCTCGACAAGCTGACCGCCGCCCTCGGCGCGCCGCCGCTGACCCGCGCCCAGCTCGCTTGGCTGGCCGACAACGGCGACATCCTCGACCTCGACGACCAGGCGCGCGGCCTCGACGCCACCGACCTCGCCGTCTTCGCATCCTCGCTGCGCACCGCCGTGGGCGCCAACGACGCAGCGGCCGTCGCCAAGCTGATCGCCGGCGAAGTCTAGCCCGGCGCAACGTGAAGTCTCTGGAGCACGGACCATGCGCATCGTCTCCGCCATCGACCCGGCCCTGAGGGACGAGCACGTCCTCGAGGTCGATCCTTCGCTGAGGCCGGAGCTGCCCGGCGAATGGCGGCGGCGGATCAATCCGTTCACCGGCCGCTCGCTCTCCGACAAGGCGCTGACCGCCGAACAGGGCTATCGGGGCGGCATCCAGCGGCTGCGCGGCCAGAGCCTGACCGCCGGCGCGGTGTTCGGCCTCGACCTGCAGCTGGAGCCGGGCGCGGCGGCGGCCTTCCCGTCGGACGCGCGCTTCCAGCTGCTGCCCGGGATGGGGCTTTCGGTCTACGGCGAGGACGTCGTGGTCTCGACCCCGCGCCGGCTCGCGCTCGGCGACCTGCCGGTCTACGCCCGCGCCGACTACCTCGACGCGCTGACCTCCGGGGCAACCTCGCTGCCCCCCGACCCGTCAGGCCCCGCGCAGCCGACGCCGGGCGCCCTCGCCGGCGGCCTGTTCGTCAATCTGCGGCCCGAGTTGCCGCGCCGGATCGGGGCCTCGCTGACCGAGCTGCTGGGCCAGCCCGCCGCCGCCGACCTGCCGCCCGCGGCGATCCTGCTGGCTGAGCCGGTCACCGCCACCATCCTCGCGCGGCCCGACGCCACGAACTGCCCGCACGATCCGCG
>DATNEH010000163.1:0-16269 GCA_035553015.1 Caulobacteraceae bacterium
AGCGGCGCTCGCGGCGGTGCTTCAGACGCTGCCGTTCAGGCCCTATGAGTTCCGCGGGTATCTGGCCAACCGGCGGGTGGTCGGGTTCGGGGCGCGGTATGACGATGCTTCGCGGGCGGTGACCGATGCCGCGCCGATCCCCGAATGGCTGCTGTCGCTGCGGGACCGCGTCGGCGGGCTGGCGGGGCCGGCGGCCGCGGCGTTCAGCACGGCGCTGATCAACGAGTACGCGCCCGGCGCCGGCATCGGCTGGCACCGGGACCGACCGCAGTTCGGGCTGGTGGCCGGGGTCTCGCTGCTCAGTGCGTGCGTGCTGCGCCTGCGGCGGCCCGCCGGCGCCGGGTTCGAGCGGATCGCGGTCCCGCTGGCGCCGCGCTCGGCCTACCTGTTGTCGGGGCCGGCGCGGCGCGAGTGGCAGCACTCGATCACCCCGGGCGAGGCGCTGCGCTATTCGATCACCTTCCGCACGCGCGCCGACCGCGCGTGAGCGGCCATCCGTCACTTGACGACGCATCACCCCTGGTAATGATGGGCGACCGTCCGGCGACGCCTGTCGCCAGCGGCTCTTTGACCCCGTCGGTCAGAAAAGCTGAAGCGTTTCAGCCGCTGCGCCACAAGAAGGGCGCCGTTTAAAACGGTGAATCTACGGGATCGGTACGCGGCACCGGGCTGGCGCCTGAAGTAACGCGGTAGCGTTGAGAGCCGCGGCCTACGGGTTTACCCTTATGCGTCCTCGGCGGCGACATCGACTATGCTGCGCCGCGGAACACCGGGCCCGTCCCGCCTGTTGGCGTGGCAGGCCCACCCGAGAGAGGCATGGTCGTGGGGGAGCAGATCTTCGGACGCGCCGTCCGTTGCATAGCGATCGTCGCTCCGGCGGCCATGCTGGCGGGGTGCAAGACCGTACTGGATCCGGCCGGGCCGGTCGGACGCGACACCGCCACCATCATGATCGACGCCACAGTGATCATGCTGGCGATCGTCATCCCGACCATCGCGCTCGCCTTCTGGATGGCGTGGCGCTACCGCGCCTCCAACACCAAGGCCGAGTACCTGCCCTACTGGAGCTTTTCCGGCCGCATCGAGGCGGTGGTGTGGGCGATCCCGACCCTGACGATCATGTTCCTGGGCGGGGTGATCTGGATCGGCTCCTACAAGGTCGACCCGTTCCGGCCGCTGCCGTCGAAGGTCCCGCCGCTCACCGTGCAGGTGGTCTCGCTCGACTGGAAGTGGCTGTTCATCTACCCGCAGCAGGGGATCGCGACGGTCAACCAGCTGGTGGTGCCGGCGGGTACGCCGGTGAACTTCAAGATCACCTCGGCCAGCGTGTTCAACGGGTTCTTCGTGCCGCGCCTGGGCTCGATGATCTACGCGATGCCGGGCATGGTCTCGCAGCTGTGGCTGGAGGCGGACCATCCCGGCGAGCTCTGGGGCCTCTCGACGCAGTTCTCCGGCGACGGGTTCGCGGACATGCAGTTCCCGGTGAAGAGCCTCGCGCCGGCCGACTTCGCCGCCTGGACGGCCAGCGTGCGCAGCGCCGGGCCGATGCTCGACCAGGCCGCCTACGCCAGGCTGCTGCAGCAGAGCCAGCGCGACCCGCCGTCGACCTTCCGGGCGATCGATCCGCAGCTCTTCCAACAGATCGCCACCCAGAAGATCGCGCCGGGGCCGGGCCCGCAGCTGGGCGGCGCGCAGCACGCCGGGCGTGAAGTCGCGCCGGGCGGGAGGAACTGAGGATGTTCGGCAGGCTCGATTGGTCGGCGGTCCCCTTTGATCAACCGATCCCGCTGATCACCTCGGTCATCATAATCCTGGTCGTGGTCGGCGCCGTGGCGCTCGTCGCCGTCAAGGGTTGGACGCCGTACCTCTGGCGCGAGTGGATCACCAGCGTCGACCACAAGCGGATCGGCGTCATGTACATCCTGCTGGGCGTCTTGATGCTGCTGCGCGGCTTTGCCGACGCGATCATGATGCGCACCCAGCAGGCGGTGGCGATCAACGCGCAGGGTTACCTGCCGCCCGAGCACTACAACCAGATCTTCACCGCGCACGGCACGATCATGATCCTGTTCGGCGCGATGCCGCTGGTGATCGGGTTCATGAACTTCCTGGTCCCGCTGCAGCTGGGCGTGCGCGACGTGGCGTTCCCGACCTTCAACTCGGTGGGCTTCTGGCTGACCGCGTCGGGCGCCTTGCTGGTCAACGTCTCGCTGTTCGTCGGCGAGTTCGCGCGCACCGGCTGGCTGCCGTACCCGCCGCTCAGCGAGGCGACCTACACGCCCGGCGTCGGCGTCGACTACTACCTGTGGGCCGTGCAGATCTCCGGGGTGGGGACGCTGATCGCGGGGATAAACATCGTCACCACGGTGCTGAAGATGCGCTGTCCCGGCATGGGCTACCTGCGCATGCCGATGTTCACCTGGACGGCGCTGGCCTCTTCGATGCTGATCATCGCGGTGTTCCCGGTGCTGACCGCGACGCTGGCGATGCTGACGCTCGACCGCTACGCCGGCTTCCACTTCTTTACGAACACGGCGGGCGGCAACCCGATGATGTTCGTGAACCTGATCTGGGCGTGGGGCCACCCGGAGGTCTACATCCTCGTCCTGCCGGCGTTCGGCATCTTCTCTGAGGTCTTCTCGACCTTCTCCGGCAAGCCGCTGTTCGGCTACCGCTCGATGGTGGCGGCCACTCTCTTCATCTGCGTCGTCTCGCTGATGGTGTGGCTGCACCACTTCTTCACGATGGGGGCGGGCGCGGCGGTGAACACCTTCTTCGGCATCGCCTCCAGCGTCATCGCGGTGGGCACCGGGGTGAAGATCTACAACTGGATCTTCACGATGTACGGCGGGCGGGTGCGCTTCGAGGGGCCCATGCTGTGGTCGATGGGCTTCATCTTCACCTTCATCATCGGCGGCCTGACCGGGGTGCTGCTGGCGGTGCCGCCGGCCGACTTCCTGGTGCACAACTCGATGTTCCTGGTGGCGCACTTCCACAACGTGATCGTCGGCGGCGTCGTGTTCGCGATCTTCGCGGGGCTGGAGTTCTGGTTCCCGAAGGCGTTCGGCTTCCGGCTCTATCCGGGCTGGGGGAAGGTCGCCTTCTGGTGCGCCTTCCTCGGCTTCTGGGTGACCTTCACGCCGCTCTACGTGCTCGGCCTCATGGGCATGACCCGGCGCCTGCAGCACATCGACATCCCCGAGTGGCGGCCCTGGCTCTACGTGTCCGTGGCCGGCGTGGGCATCATCATCCTCGGGGTGATCGCCCAGGTCCTGCAGCTGGTGCTTTCCATCCGCGACCGCGACAAGCTGCGCGACGAGACCGGCGATCCCTGGGACGGGCGCTCGCTGGAGTGGGCGACGCCCTCGCCGGCGCCGTTCTTCAACTTCGCCGTGATGCCGAACGTGGAAGGCGAGGAGGCCTACTGGGGGATCAAGCAGCGCGCCATCGAGACCCAGGCGCTGGGGCCGGAGCCGAAGTACGAGCCGATCGAGATGCCGCTGAACAGCCCGGTCGGCGTGGTCACGGCGTTCTTCACCTTCTTCTTCGGCTTTTCGATGATCTGGCACATCTGGTGGCTGGCGGGGCTGGCGCTGGCGGCCGCCTACGCCGGCTTCGTGGTCTTCGCCTGGCGCGACGTGCATGAGTTCCACGTGCCGGTCGAGGAGGTGGCGCGGATCGACCGGGCGCGGCGGGCGTCGCGCGAGGCGCTGCTCGCGCGGCTGCGCCAGCAGGGAGCCGAGCTGTGAGCGGCGTGGAACTGCCCGCCTCGACCGAGGCGCTGCGGCGCGTCCGCGAGGACCCGCACCGGCTGGGCCACGTCGGGCACGCGCGTGCGCCGGCGCTGGGCGCAGGTCACGGCGAGACCGGGCCGGCCAGCAAGCGGATCATCGTCGGCTACGGCTTCTGGCTCTTCCTGCTCAGCGACATCGTCATCTTCTCCTGCTTCTTCGCGGCGTTCGCGGTGCAGCGGGGCGCGACCGCGGGCGGCCCCACGATGCACCAGATCGTGGACGTGCCGCGGGTGGCGCTGGAGACCGGGGCGCTGCTGCTTTCCAGCTACACCTGCGGGCTCTCGTTCGCGGCGACCAACGCCAAGAACCTCCTCTGGACGCAGGTCTTCCTGTTCCTCACTGGCCTGCTCGGCCTCGCCTTCGTGCTGATGGAGGCGCAGGAGTTCTACGGGCTGGCGATGCAGGGGATCACCCCGCAGCGCAGCGGCCTGCTCAGCGCCTTCTTCGGTCTGGTCGGCCTGCACGGGCTGCACGTGACGATCGGCGGGCTCTGGCTCGCCACCATGATGGCGCAGGTGCAGCTGAAGGGCTTCCGGCGCGAGATCATCCACCGGCTGATCTGCTTCAACCTGTTCTGGCACGCGCTGGACATCGTCTGGATCGGCATCTTCACGATCGTCTACCTGATCGGGAGCGTTCCCGCATGAGCGACCTCGACTACGATCCGCGCCAGTACGAGGGCCGGCTCGACCATCACGAGGATCACGCGCCGGGCGACGAGCCGGAAGAAAGCGCCGGCCACTGGGTGCTGAACGCCAACCTCGGCCTGCTGTTCTCGGTGATCCTGACCGCGGCGGCCTTTGGCGTGGCGGCCACCCGGGTGGTCTGGGGGCCGGCGGTCGCCGACGCGCTGATCGTGCTGGCGGTCGCCCAGATGGGCGTACACCTGGTGTTCTTCCTGCACGTGACGACCGGCCCGGACAACACCAACAACGTGCTGGCGCTGGCGTTCGGCATCCTGGTGGTGTTCCTGATCGTGCTGGGCTCGATCTGGATCATGGACAACATCAACCAGAACATGATGCCGCCGACCAACCAGCCGATGGAGATGGCGCCGCCCTGATCGGCGCGCGCCCGGTCAGACTCCGCCGATCTGGTCAGGCGTCGGGTTCGCCGTCGCGGGCGTGTGCGGCAGGATGCGGGCAACGGCCAGCGCCAGCGCGCCGCCGATCAGCGTGGCGATCAGCCGGTGCTCGGCGTTGGCGAGCGCATGGCCAGCCTCGGCCAGCGAGAGCAGCAGCACGACGGTTGCGGTGACCGCGCTGGTGAAGATCGCATAGTGCGCCTTCTGCAGCGCGAACGAGGCGGTCGCCGCCGCGCCGAGGCCGACGACCAGCGGTGGCCAGGCGTAGCCCGCCAGCACCGCAAAGCCCGTCGCCAGCGCGCCGCCGATCAGGGTGCCGCCGACCCTGGCCAGGCCTCGCGTGCCGGTCTCGCTGAGGCCGGGCTTCAGCACGATCAGCGCGGTCATCGGCGCCCAGTAGCCGTTGGCGAGGCCGAGCGCGGTGGCGATCCACAGGGAGCCGCAGACGCAGACTGCGGCGCGGATCGCGTGGCCGACGTAGACCGCGCGCCGCGAGGGCGGGCGCGCCGCGGCGGCCGGCAGCTTCCGGGCGGCAGCGGGCGCGAGCCACGCCAGCGTCATCACGATGGCGATCTGCAGCGCGCCGCCGGCCAGCACGGCGCCCGCCCTCAGCAGCGCGGCGTGGGGCGGGCCGTGGAAGTAGCCAGCCACGAGCAGCGCGACCACCATGCGCAGCGAGAGCCACCAGAAGCCCTCGTGCGCCAGCGCCAGCACCGCGTTGGCGATGGCGGCCGCGCCGACCAGCACCATCAGCACCACGGGCTCTTCGCCGGCGAGGCAGCCGACGAACGCCGCCAGCGTCGCGCCCAGGCAGGCCGCGGTCATCGCGCCCCAGCGCCAGCCACCGAGGGCGCGCGCCGCCCCGAAGCCCACCGAGAAGGCCGCCCCGGTCGCCACGGCCGCGTAGGGCAGGTTGTGGATGGCGACCCCGGCCAGCAGGATCAGCGGCATCGCCGGCGCGCAGAGGGCCGCCTCGCGCCAGTAGATCGGCTGGCGGGCGAGGAAGCTCCGCGTGCGTTCGAGCGCCGGGAACGGGGTCATGCCGTCCTTCAGCGTGGTCGGGACGAGGCGGGTTGCCAAGGCCGCAGGTTCTTGGGCGCGCGCGGTATCTGGGGGAACAGATCGCCTGCAGCCGAGCTTTCCCTTTCGCATTTCAGGGCTGACAATCGCGCTGCGGCGGCGCGGCTTGCGCCGGCTGGGAGTTGAAGCGGCATGTATCGCAAGATCCTGCTCGCCTACGACGGCTCGCTCGAGGGCGCGATCGCGCTGCGCGAGGGCGCGATCCTGGCCAGGCAGCATGGCGCAGAGGTGTTTGTCCTCTCCGTGGTGCCCGACACCGGCGGCGTTCAGATGGCCGAGGGCGTCATGGGCGGCGCTGTCGCCCAGCATATGGAGCGCTATCGCGAAGTGCTGGAGCGCGGCGTCAGCCGCCTGACCGCGCTCGGCATGAAGCCGACCGCGCGGCTGGCGGTGGGCGAGCCGGCGCGGGCGATCGGCGCTTTCGCCAGGGAGATGGGCGTCGACCTGGTGGTGGTCGGCCACCAGAAGCGCCGCCTCCTGGAGCGCTGGTGGTCTGGCCCGACCGGCGCTTACATCAGCGATTTCATCGATTGCAGCCTGCTGATCGCCCGCAACGCGATCAGCGACGAGGTGTTCGAGGCGAAGATGAGGGCGGCGGAGGCGAAGGGGTAGCTGAGCCCCTCAGCTCTCGGCTTTCAGATCGAACTTCTGCGCATCCACGCCCTGCGTGGCCCGCAGCGCCTCGTCTTCCAGGTGGGCCGCGCCGAGGGCGACGCGGGCGGCGACGTCGATGTTGTGGATCAGATCGGCGATCTCGGCGTCGGTGTGGTCGGGGTGGGTGGCGATCATCACGGTCCGATCCAGGATCTCCAGCGACTTCGCGCACATGTCCTTGGCGTAGGTTTTGCGGCACTCGGCGTTGGCCGGCATCGTGAACGGGTTCATCGCCGGGTGGCCGGCGCCGGCGCCCATCAGCACCTGGTCCCATTCGGTGTAGTTGTGCCGGCCGGTGCGGCCGACCACGACGCCCGGCGCCAGTTGGGCGAACCGCCCCGCGGCCTCGGCCGACGGCAGGCTGAACATCACCTGCGTCGCGCAGTCGTCGTCGGGACTGTTCATCGGGGTTTGCCTCAGGCCGAGGTTGCCGAGATGGCGCGTGCCTTCGAGCACCTGGCGCTTCTCGGCCCGCATCGCGGCGATCATCCCGTCCAGGCGGTCCAGCTGCACGTTCAGCATCGCGCCCATCAACTCGGAGGCTCTGGCGCCGTTGCCCGAGAACGGCTGCACGGCGTCGCTGCGCCCTTGCCAGTAGAAGTGGCACGGGTCGATCGCGCAGCGCACCCGCTCGGCGACGGCGTCGTCGTTGACCGCCACCCCGCCGCCTTCGCCGGCGGTCATGTTCTTGTAGTAGTTGAAGGAAAACGCGCCGACGTGGCCGATCGCGCCGAATTTGCGGCCACGATAGCCGCCGCCGACGCCCTGGCAGGCGTCCTCGATGACGATGAGGTCGCGGCGGCGCGCGATCTCCATGATGGCGTCCATGTCGCAGGCCGCGCCCCACATGTGCACGGCGACGACGGCGCGGGTGCGCGGCCCGATGGCGGCCTCGATCGCCGCCGGATCGATGGTGATGCTCTCGTCGATGTCGACGATCACCGGGATGGCGCCGGCGGTCAGCACCGAGGTGGCGGTCGCCATGTAGGTGTGGGCGGGGATCAGCACCTCGTCGCCGGGGCCGAGGCCGACGCCCGTCATCGCCGCGGCCAGCGCATGGCTGCCGCTGGCCGCCAGCGCGAAGTGCTTGACGCCGAGCCAGTCGGCATAGCGCTGCTCGAACCGCTCGCACTCGTGGCCGACGCCGTAGCGGAAGAGCGCGCCGGAGCGGATCACGCGGGCCAGCGCCTCGATCTCTGCCTCGCCCGCCTTGTACATCGCGTCCTCCGCCGACAGCTGCGCCTTGATGCGACCCGTCCGGCCTTCTAGCAGGAAGTCATGAGCCCGTATGCGGATGGCCGCGGCGTCGGAGCCGCCCGATGAGTGTCCCTCGATGAGCGCGCCGAAAGTCGCCCCAAAAGTCGCGCTGCTGGGCGCTGGGCGGATGGGCCAGGTGCATGGCCGCAACGCCGTCGCCCATCGCCGCCTCGAGCTGGTCAGCGTCGTCGATCCGGACGCCGGACTGGCTGGCGCGCTGGCGGCCGAGCTCGGCTGCGCGGTGGGCACGGTCGATGGCGTGCTGGCTGATCCGCAGATCGCCGCGGTGCTGGTCTCCACCTCGACCAGCACCCACCTCGACCTCGTGTTGGCGGCGCTGGCGGCTGGCAAGGCCGTGTTCTGCGAGAAGCCGCTCGACCTCGACCTCGCCCGTCTGCGCGCCCACGCCGAGCAGCTGGAGCGGCCGGCGCAGCCGCTCTACGTGGCGTTCAACAAGCGCTTTGATCCGCACTACGGTGCGCTGAAGCGGAAGCTCGACGCCGGCGAGATCGGCGCGCTGGAGACGCTGAACCTGGTCAGCCACGATCCGGCGCCGCCGCCGCCCGCGTTCATCCCGACCAGCGGCGGCCTCTTCCGCGACTTCTCGATCCACGACTTCGACATGGCGCGCTGGCTGCTGGACGAGGAACCGGCCGAGCTCTTCGCCTGGGCCTCGTCGCTGGTCGATCCGGCTATCGCAGCGGCCGGCGACGTCGACACCGCGCGCATCCTGCTGCGCTGCGCGTCAGGCAGGCTCTGCATGATCAGCAACACGCGCCGCAGCGGCTACGGCTACGACCAGCGCGCCGAGGCCTACGGCTCGAAGGGCGCCGCGTTCGTGGCCAACCCACGCGTGGCCGAGCTGCAGACCTGGACCGAAGGCGGCGCGCTCGCCGCGCCGATCTGGGCGGGCTTCCAGGCCCGCCACGCGCCCTCCTACGCCGCCGAGATCGACCATTTCGCCGCCGTGCTGGCCGGCGAGGTGTTGCCGGTCACCGGCTATGGCGCCAGCGTCGCCGCGCTGGCGCTGGCGGAAGCGGCCGCGCGATCCGTGGCGACCGGGGCGCCGGTCAAGCTGGCGGACGTCTAGACGCGGCCGTGCGCCCCCTCCACCCCCGCGCTGCGCGCGGCGGTCCCCCTCCCCCGCTTCGCGGGGCAGGAAAGAATGCAGCGGCCCCGCCTCGGCTTTCCTGCCCCGTGTAGCGAAGCGGAACGGGGGAGGGGGACCGCCCGGCGCAGCCGGGTGGTGGAGGGGGCGCAAGGCGGCTTCCGCGATCTGAGCCCCGCTGACGGCTGCCGACGCTCTAACCCGGGACCAGTTCGATCACCTGTTCGGCGGCGGCCTCGACCTTCTCGCGCGACCACAGCATCGGCACGTAGTCGCCCTTCGCCCAGAGCGGGAACAGGTCGGAGTAGTGCGGGCTCTGCGGGTCGCCGGACTGGCCGGGGGTGTTGATGATCAGGCTGTTGTCCCATTCACCGACGTCCATGACCATGCGGATCGAGGCGCCGTTGGTCATGGCGAAGTCGTCCATCCGGTAGGTGGCGGCGGCCACGGTGAACGCCGAGCCGGGGATCGGGGCCGGTCCGTGGCTGAGCTTGGCCTTGGTCGCCGCATCGCCGAACGCGGCGGCGGCGGGGACGAAGTGGGCATGGTGGAGGTCGCCCCAGCGCCAGGCCGTCATGTCCGGGCCGAGCCGCTCGCGCAGCTCCGCCAGCGCCGAGGCCAGGCTCTCCAGCAGGATCTCGCGGCGCGCGGCGGCCGGGTCCGGGCCCAGAGCGGACTCGAGAGCATCGCCCGGCGACTGCAGGTAGGCGACGGCGGCGTACTGCGAGGGGGTGGTGGCCGCGTCGACGATCGCGGCGGCCGCTGGCGTCGTCACCCGCCGAGTGATGGCGCGGCCGAGATGCTTGGCGAGCCAGACTTCGGCGATCGCAGCCGGCGCGCTCTCCATCGTCTCAGCGCCGTCCCAGCCGGTCAGCAGGTCGATCGCGCGCCGCACGTCGGGATCGGGCGAGGTCAGCCCCTTCAGCAGCGCCGTCCCGCGCAGCGCCGAGCGGCTGACCACGTCGACCTGCAGCGCCGCCGATTGCGCCAGGGTCATCCTGTCGTTGGCGTTCAGCACCTCGGCGATGCGCTCGGCCCGGCCCGGATCGGCCCACTCGAAGCCGATGCCTAGCCCGATCGCCGGATGGTCGGCGGGCACGTTCAACTCGTTGGCGGTCTGGATCCAGCCGCGCGGCGGGTTGAGCAAGGTCGGCAGCTCGTCCTGGCCGATGAAGCCGTCCCACTCGTAGCGGCCGTCGCCGGGCGCGCCGGCCAGCCCGTCCCAGCCCTTGCGGCGCGGGATGAAACCGGCCGGCTGCCAGGCGATGTTGCCGGCGACATCGGCGTAGACGAAGTTCATCGGCGCCGCGCCCCAGTGCTTCAGCGCCGCGCGGAAGCTCGGCCAGTCGCCGGCGGTCTGGTAGCGCGCCGCGCCGAAGTAGGCGGCGGTGCCGGGGTGGGTCCAGGCGGTGCGCAGCGCGAAGGCGCGGTTCTTCGCAGGCTCGCTCTTCAGGACCGGCCCGTGCCGCGTGAACGCCAGCTCGACCTGGCGGTCCGCCTCGCCCTTCACGGCGATGCGCTCCGTGACGATCTGCATGTCCTCCCAGGCGCCGTCGTAAAGGTACTGGCGCGGGTTCTCAGGGTTCAGCTGGTAGACGTAGAAGTCGGCGTGGTCGGCCGGGAAGATGGTGATGCCGAAGGCGCACTTGCCGTTGTGGCCGAGCGTGATGCCCGGCAGGTGCGGCTCGCCGGCGCCCATCACCTGAAAGCCCGGTGCGTCGAGGTGGACGATATAGCGGATCGAAGGCGCCACCAGCACGCGGTGCGGATCGCTGGCCAGGATCGGCCGGCCGGTCGCGGTGCGCGACGGCGCGATCGCCCAGTTGTTGGAGCCCTGCGCCGGCGCGTCGGCCATCTGCGGCGTGGCCGCGGCCTTCGGCGCGCCGGGCGCCACGAACTCGGTCTCCTTGGTCCCCAGCGTGTAGTCGGCCAGCAGGTCGGCGGGCACGTCCGTCAGGTCGAGCCCGTCGGGCAGCGCAAGCGCATGGTCGGGCTCCAGCTTGCGGCGGACGCGGTCGGCCGCCAGGTCGCCCGCGGAGGCGATCCGCATGCGGATCGACTCGCCTTCGGCGTTGTTGCTGATGCCGTGACTGCGGATGCGCACCACGTCGGCCGCGTCCCAGAGCTCCGGCCGCGTGTCGCTGAGCGTGAACTCGGGCGGCAGCGGCGCCTCGCCGGCGCGCACCTTCGCCACGTAGGCGTTCAGCCCGGCGACGAACGACTCGGTCCAGGCCTTGGCGTCGGGGCCGTAGACCGCCCACTCGGCGTCCATATCGCCGCGGTAGAGGAAGAGCCGCGCGGCGCGATCCTTGGCGACGTAGGCGGGGCCGAAGCTCTCGGCCAGCCGGCCGAGCCCGCGCTTGCGCCACAGGTCCAGCTGCCAGAGGCGCTCGCGCGCGGCGTTCCAGCCCTGCGCGAAGAAGGCGTCGTGGACCGTCCCCGCATAGATGTGCGGGATGCCCCACTGGTCGACGATGATCTGGGCCGGTCCCGCGAGCCCCGCCGCATCCTCCCGCCGCCGCCCCGCCGTCGCGATCCCAGGCATGGCTTTCTCCCGTAAGTTTTCCGAACAAGGCGGCCTGAGGGCGCGCACGTCAACCTTGGGGAGATGGTCAGGCGTGCGCCGGGAACGTCGGCCACCAGCCCGAAATCTCGGCGCCGTCGTAGACCGCGATGTCGCCGAACTGCAGGAAGACGCCCTCGCTCTCGGTGGGACGCAGGAAGACGAAGTCGTCCTCGGCCAGCACCACCTTCGCCGAGCCCTCCAGCATGCCGCGGCCGCCCCAGATCGGGCTGAACCGGACGCCGGGCGGCGACACCGGCCTCGCATCGCCGTAGCCGCCGTAGAGGAAGAAGCCGCGGGCGCTGTTGGGGTCGAGCTGGCGGTAGGCGGCGCTCAAGCCCTCACGGCGCGGGAAGACGGCCGGGTCCATCACCTTCAGCACCGGCTGGGCGATGAAGGCGGCCGGCTGCAAGGGCTTCAGGTTCGGCAGGTCGAAGTGGGCCGGCTTGACGAAGGCCGAGCCGATCGAGACCTCGTTGGCCGCCGAGCCGCCCAGGTGCAGCATGTAGGTCGGGCTGCCGGCGGAATTCAGGGTCAGCTGCGAGACGTCGCCGAGCGTCTCGGCCAGCAGCCTCACCGCCGCGGCGTAGCGTTGCTGGACGAGCGCCGCCTCAGCCTGCGGGGCGGCCGCGCCCATCACCTGCGGGTCGTAGCCCATCAACCCGGTGATCCTCAGCAATGGCTCGGCCTTCACCGCCGCGACTGCCGCGGCCAGCGCCGCCATGTCCGGCAGGCCGCCGCGGTGCAGGCCGACGTCGATCTCCAGGTTGACCTTCAGCGGCGCCTCGGCAGCCCGCGCGATCTCGGCGTACTGCGCAAGCCGCCGCACGCTGTCGGCCAGCCACTGCGGCCGCGCCGCGGGCGCGTCGCTGTTGGCGTGGCGGCGCACGAAGTCGGCCACCTGGGCGGCCGGCAGCGGGCGGCCGGTCAGCACGTCCATCTGCGGATGCCGGGCCGCCATCTCGTCCAGCATGACGCCGTTGAACACCATCAGCCGGTTGGCGCCGGTCCCGGCCAGCACCGCGTCCAGCAGCGCCGGCGCCGGCAACGACTTCGAGACCACCCGCAGCGCGAGACCGCTGGGCGCCAGCTGGCTGCGCACCGTCTCGATGTTGGCCGCGAGACGCTGGCGGTCGACGACCAATGCGGGCTGCGCGACGCCCGCGCGCTTCAGCGCGGCCTGCAGGCTGGCGAAATAGGCGTCGTGGCCGCCGGCGCCGCGGTCCGGCGCGCGCAAGGCCGGCAGGAAGCGCGAGGCGAAGGCGGCGGCGCGCAGCAGGCGCGGACCCTGGGGCAGGCGCTTCACCTGCCGCCCACCGGATCGGCGTCGAGGCGGGCGATATGGCCGGCCAGCTCCGGCCGCGCCGCCGGGAACCTGGCCAGCACCAGCGGGTCGTGGCCGGGGATCACCAGGTCGTCGGCGCTGGCCAGGCGCTTGAGCGTGCGGTGGCCCTCCAGCATCGCGGCGACGTCGTGCACGATCGGGAACGGCCGGCCCTCGTCCATGTTGGCGTAGAAGTGCGCCGCGTCGGACGCCAGCACCAGCCAGCCGCGCCGGGTCCAGACCCGCACCGCCTGCAGGCCCGCGGTGTGGCCGCCGATCAGGTGCAGCGAAAGTCCGGGCGCCAGCTCGCTGTCGCCGGCGTGGAACGCCACGCGGCCGCCGAACACCTTGGCCACCATCTCCATCACGTCGCCCGGTGCGTAGGCATGGCTGAGCGCCGCGTGGGTCATCGCCCGGCCGGTGCAGAAGGCCATCTCGGCGTCCTGCAGGTGATAGCGCGCGGCCGGGAACAGGTGATGGTTGCCGGCGTGGTCGTAGTGCATGTGGGTGACGATCACGTCGGCCACGCTGGCCGGCGCCACCCCCAGCGCGGTCAGGCCGTCGCCGACCGGCGTGATCAGCTGTCGCCCGCGCTCGACCGCCGCCGCCGCATCGAAGCCGGTGTCGATGAGGTACGTCCCCGCCTCGCCCCGCACCAGCCAGACGAAGTAGTCGAGCGGCATTGGTCCGTCGTGCTCGTCACCGCCCATAAAGTTCGAGCGCGCGGGGCGCTCATGGCGTGCGTAGCGGATCGCATAGACCTCGTAGGGCGCGGGCAATCGCCAATCTCCGCGGGCGGGGCTAACACCGGAAGGCTAGCCGGAACCACACGGGAGGACGAGATGGCTGACGACGCGCTGTTCGAGGCGGGCATGCAGGTCAGGCGCGAGGTGCTGGGGGCGGACTACGTCGACCGCTCGATGGCGCAGGCCAATGAGTTCATGGCGCCGTTCCAGCGGATGACCACCGAGTGGTGCTGGGGCGGGGCCTGGACCAGCGAGGTGCTGAGCCGGCGCGAGCGCAGCCTGATGAACCTCGCCATGCTGACCGCGCTCGGCAAGCCGAACGAGCTGAAGCTGCACGTGGTCGGCGCGCTCAACAACGGCCTGACCGTGGCCGAGATCCGCGAGGCGCTGCTGCACGCCACCGTCTATTGCGGCATCCCGGCCGGACTGGAGGCTTTCCGCGCCGCCAACCAGGCGCTGCAGGACGCCGGCGCGTTGAAGCCATGACCGCCATCGGTTTCATCGGCCTCGGTCGCATGGGCGCGCCGATGGCCGCCCGCCTGGTCGCGGCCGGGCACGTGCTGACGGTTTGCGACGTCGATGCCAGCGTGGTCGAGCGGTTCGTCGCCAAGCATTCTGCCAAGGTCGCGGCGACGTCGCGCGCAGCAGCCGAGGGCGCCGACGTCGTCATCACCATGCTGCCCAACAGCGCCATCGTCGCGGCGGTGCTGCGCGGAACGGATGGCGCGCTGGCGGCGCTCAAACGGGGGTGCATCGTTATCGAGATGAGCTCGGGCGTGCCCTCCGTCACCCAGGCGCTGGAGGAGGAGGTGGTCGCAGCGGGCGGCTTCCTGGTCGACGCGCCGGTCTCCGGCGGCGTGGCGCGCGCGGTCAGCGGCGAGCTCGCCATCATGGTCGGCGGCGCGTCCGAGATGGTCGACGCGGCCGAGCCGGTGCTGAAGGCGATGGGAACCTCGGTCCTGCGCACCGGCGGCGTCGGCACGGCCCACGCCATGAAGGCGCTGAACAACCTGGTCTCGGCCGCCGGTTTCCTGGCCAGCGTCGAGGCGCTGCTCATCGGCAAGCGCTTCGGCCTCGATCCGGCGATGATGGTCGACGTGCTGAACGCCTCCACCGGCGTCAACAACTCCACCCAGAAGAAGCTGAGGCCGTTCGTGCTGTCGCGCCGCTTCGACAGCGGCTTCGCGCTCGACCTGATGGTCAAGGACCTCGGGATCGCGCTCGGCCTCGCCGACGACGGCCACGTGATCGCGCCGCTCGCCGCCATGACACGCAACCTCTGGGCCGAAGCGCTGGCCGACGCCGTCGGCCCCGACCACACCGACGCCGCGCGCCTGAGCGAGCGCCTGGCGGGGCTGGAGCTCTGAGGATGCCGCAATGCCGCAGCACTTCGTCTGCCTGACCTTCGATTTCGACAACGCCTCGCCGATGATCGCGCGCGAGATGACGACGCCGACGATGCTCTCGCGTGGCGACTTCGGCATGGTCGCCTCCGAGCGGCTGCTGGCGCTGATGGCCAGGCACGACATCCGCACCACCTGGTTCACGCCCGGCCACACCATCGAGACGTACCCGGCGCACTGCCGGGCCGTGCACGCGGCCGGCCACGAGATCGCCCACCATGGCTGGACGCATCGGGTCCCCGTGACGCTCGGCCGCGAGGAGGAAGAGCGCGAGCTGGTCCGAGGCAACGACGCGATCGAGGCGCTGACTGGCCGCAAGGCGCGCGGCTATCGCTCGCCGGCATGGGACCTCAGCCCGCACTCGATCGAGCTGCTGCTGAAGCATGGGTTCGAATACGACTCGAGCCTGATGGGGCACGACTACCTGCCCTACCAGGCCCGCGACGGCGACGTCGTCAGCCTGCACGCGCCGATCCGCTACGGCCCCGACACGGCGCTGGTGGAGATGCCGATCAGCTGGTCGCTCGATGACTATCCGGTGTTCGAGTACATGCGCACGCCGACCGGCATCAACGCGGGCCTGGCGAGCGCCGAGGCAGTGGGCGCCAACTGGCTGGCCGACTTCGAGTACATGGCCCAGCACTGCGACTGGGGCGTTCTCACCTACACCTTCCACCCGCACGTCATCGGCCGCGGCCACCGGCTGCTCATGCTGGAGAAGCTGATCGGCGAGCTGAAGGCGCGCGGCGCGACCTTCCTGGCCATGGAAGACGCCGTCGCCGAATACCGCGCCAGATACCCGGGCGGCCGCAGCGAGCGTGGCCGGTAGCCGGCGACGACTACTGCGGCGGGGCCTGGCCGGGTAGCAGCACGACGTAGCCGGGCGGGGCCGTGCCGGGTGGGCCGACCCAGTAGCGCTTGCCGCCGCCGCGGCCGCGTGGCGCGGGCGCGGAGGCTGGCTCGGGCGCATGCGACTGGACCGGCGGCGGGACAGGCGCCGACGGGGCCGCCGCGGGCGGCGCGGGAGCAGGCGCGGCCGCCTCGGACGCGACGGGCGGCGGAGGCGGCTCTTCGCGGGGACCGTAGAACGCCAGCTGCATCGACTTGCCGGCGGCGCGCAGCGTGACGCTGTGCGGCCCGATGGCGGCCAGCCGCCACTTGCCGACCTTGTCGCCGACCCGGGCGAAGACCGGCGATCCGGCGTCCATGATGTAGGCGGTGCGGGCGCGCCCGCACCGCCTACATCATGGACGCCG
>DATNEH010000164.1:0-14591 GCA_035553015.1 Caulobacteraceae bacterium
TTGGTCACTGCGTAGGGCGCCGAGCCCACCTGGCTGAGCAGCCCCGCCGCCGAGGCGGTGTTGAGCAGGTAGCCGCCGCCGCGCGCGGCCATCCGCGGCGCCAGGTGGCGCGCCGCCCAGACGTGGGCCATCACGTTGATGTCCCAGATGCGCTGCCAGCGCGCGTCGTCCACCTCGGCGCCGCCGCCGTACCCGATGCCGGCGTTGGAGCAGAAGAGGTCGATCGGCCCTTCCTCGGCCTCCACCGTCTCGATCAGATGCTGGATGTCGGCTTCCTTGGCGACGTTGGTGGTGAAGGCGCGCCCGCCCACCTCGTCGGCGGTCGCCTTGGCGCCCTCGCCGTTGATGTCGGCGCAGATCACCTTCTTCGCGCCCTCCTTGGCGAACCGCTGCGCCAGCGCCCGCCCGATCCCGCTCGCCGCCCCGGTGACGACCACGATCTTGTCCTTGACCTGCATGCGCTTCGTCCTCCCGATGGCGCCTTCGTTGGCCAAGCGCCTAGCATAGAGACGGGACGGGGAATGCCGGAATTTCGGACGATCGATGCGGGCGAGCTGAACCTGCGCGTCGCCATCGAGGGCTCTGGGCCGCTGGTGCTGATGGTGCACGGGTTTCCGGAGTCCTGGTACTCGTGGCGACACCAGATGAGCCCGGTCGCCGAGGCCGGCTTCACGGCGGCGGCGATCGACGTGCGCGGCTATGGCGGTTCCGACAAGCCGCCTGAGGTCGCCGATTACGCCATGCAGCACATGGTGGCCGACGTCGCCGGCGCGATCGAGGCGCTGTCGCCGGGCCAGCCGGCGGTCATCGTCGGCCACGACTGGGGCGCGCCGATCGTCTGGAACAGCGCGCTGATCCGCCCCGATCGCGTGCGCGCCGTCGCCGCGCTTTCGGTGCCCTACAGCGGCGTCCCGCAGCGCTCGCTGCGCGAGATCTACGAGCAGGTGTTCACCTCGCGCGGCCGCTTCTTCTACCAGCACTACTTCCAGGACGTCGGCGTCGCCGAGGCCGAGCTGGAAGCCGATCCGCGCGCCACCATCCGCCGTTTCTACTACGCGATCAGCGGCGATGCCCCGGACGGCGCGTGGCCGAGCGACAAGGTGGTCGGCGACAGCCTGCTCCACCGCCTGCCCGACCCCGACCCGTTCCCCGCCTGGCTGACCGAGGCCGACCTCGACTACTACGAGGGCGAGTTCAAGCGCTCCGGCTTCCGCGGCCCGCTCAACCGCTACCGCAACCACGACGCCGACTTCGCCTGGCTGCAGCAGTTCAAGGGCAGGAAGATCGAGCAGCCGGCGCTCTTCATCGGCGGCGAGCGCGACCTGGTGCTCTCGATGTTCGGCCGCGGCGCCGACTTCGTCACCCCGATGAGGGCCGAGGTCCCCGACCTGCGCGGGTGGGACGTCCTCCCCGGCTGCGGCCACTGGACCCAGCAGGAACGCCCGCGCGAGGTGAACGAACGGCTGGTCGCCTGGCTGAAGGGACTGTGAGCGTGCGTTGACGCCGCCTTGCGCCCCCTCCGTCTCGTCGCGCTGGTAGCGCGCCGATCCACCTCCCCCGTCGTCTGCGCGACGGTGGAGGAGCGGGATGGCGCGGCTTCGCGCCTCCACCGCACCGAAGAGTGCGGGGGAGGTGGCGCTCGGCGCGAAGCGGCGAGTGACGGAGGGGGCGCAAGGCGGCGTCCGCGGTGGAAGACTTTGGCGCATCGCCGACGCGCGCGCCATCTGCTAGGACCCGCGCCAACATCGCCCTGACGAACGCCCTTGACCCCCGCGCCCCTCAACCTCACCGGCCTCACCCGCGACCAGCTGCGCACCGCGCTGGCCGAAGCGGGCGTCGCTGCGCCCGAGAAGGCGAAGATGCGGGCCACGCAGGTCTGGCGGTGGATCCACCACTACGGGGTCACCGACTTCGCGGCGATGACCGACATCGCCAAGGAGACGCGGAGCCTGCTTGCCGAGCGGTTCACCCTGGCGCGGCCGCAGATCGCCGAGCGCCAGGAGAGCGCCGACGGGACGCTGAAGTGGCTGATCCGGATGGCCCCCGGCGTCGAGGTCGAGACCGTCTTCATCCCCGACGTCGCCCGCTCCGGCGCGCTCTGCGTCTCCAGCCAGGTCGGCTGCACGCTGAACTGCACCTTCTGCCACACCGGCACGCAGGGGCTGGTGCGCAACCTCACCGCCGCCGAAATCGTGGCCCAGGTGCAGGTCGCGCGCGACGACCTCGCCGAATGGCCGACCTCGAACGAGAACCGGCGGCTCTCGAACATCGTCTTCATGGGCATGGGCGAGCCGCTCTACAATCTGGACAACGTCGCCGCCGCGCTCGACATTATCTCCGACAACGAGGGCATCGCCATCTCGCGGCGGAAGGTCACCGTCTCGACGTCGGGCGTCGTGCCGCAGATGCAGGCGCTGGGCGAGACCACCGGCGCCATGCTGGCGGTGAGCCTGCACGCCACCCGCGACGAGCTGCGAGACGTGCTGGTGCCGATCAACCGGCGCTATCCGCTGGCCGAACTGATGGCGGCGATCCGCGCCTATCCAGGGCTCTCGAACGCCAAGCGCGTCACCTTCGAGTACGTGATGCTGAAGGGCGTCAACGACACGCCGGCCGACGCGCGCGCGCTCTTGAAGCTGATCGCCGGCATCCCCGCCAAGATGAACCTGATCCCGTTCAATCCCTGGCCCGGCGCGCCCTACGAATGCTCTGAGCCACAGACCATCGAAGCGTTCGCGAGCATCCTGAAGCGCGCCGGCTACGCCTCGCCGGTACGGAGGCCCCGCGGCCGCGACATCCTGGCCGCCTGCGGCCAGCTGAAGTCCGAGAGCGAGAAGCTGCGGGCCTCGCTCCGCCGCCGCCAGGCCTCGCCCGCCGTCTGAAGCGCTTCGGCGCCGCACGCGCGCCGTGCTAAAGGCAAGGCGAAGCTTCAGGGGGCGGGGCTGATGGCCATGTCATTGCAGTCGCCGGAGCTCGACGCGTGGGCGAGCGGCTTTCCGGTGATGCTGGTGGACGGCGCCGTGACGCTGGCGATCTTCGCCGGCGCCGCGGCGCTCTACACGTTGCTCACGCCGCATCGCGAGCTCCGCCTGGTGCGCGACGGCAATGCGGCCGCGGCGGTGTCGTTCAGCGGCGTGCTCCTGGGGCTGGCGCTGCCGCTCGCCATCGCGCTGGCCGCCTCGACCTCACTGCTGGAGGCGGCGCTCTGGGGCGCCTCGACCGCCGTCGTGCAGCTGTTCCTCATCTGGCTGATCGACCTCGTGCTGCAGGGCCTGCCCCGGCGGGTGTGCGAGGGCGACCTCGGCGCGGCGGCGCTGCTGACGGCGGCCAGGCTCGCCGTCGCCGCCCTGCTCGCCGCGGCCGTCGCCGGCTAGCCCCAAGGGCGCTCAGGCGATGCTGCGGGCCCTGGGCTGGTTCGTCTATCCGACCCTCGTGCTGGTGCTGCTGCTGGCGGCGCTCGGGCGGCGCGGGCACGCCGACTCGCCGCCGGCCCCGCCGCCGCTGCCGGCGCCCGAGCGCGGCCTGCTGGGCGATATAGCGCCGATCGACCCGGCCGCCCTGGTGCGCGTGCGCAGGCGGCACGGGCCGAACGTCGGCACCGCCTTCTCGGTCGGCGACGGCGGCGTCTGGCTGACCGCGGCGGCCCCGCTGCAGCGTTGCGCGCACCCGGCGGTGCTGGTGAACGACCTCGAGGGCGTGGCGGCGCGCGCCGACCCCGGCCCCGGCGGCCGCATCGCGGTGCTGGTCAGCGCCCGCGGCGCGCCGGCGCTGTCCCTGGCCGCCGCCGCGCCGCGACCCGGCGCGCTCGCCTACGCGCCTGGCTTTCCACGCGGCCGTCCGGGAGAGCTCGCCGTGCACCTCATCGGCGCGCGAATGCTGCGGTCCGGCCGGCGCGGCGGCGCGCCGGCGCAGACGATGGTGTGGGCCGAGATGGGCCGCACCGAGGGGCTGGAGGAGTCGCTCACCGGGCTGGCCGGCGCGCCGCTGCTGGACGGCCAGGGCCGCGTCGTCGGCCTGGTGCTCGGCGCAGCGCCGCGGCGCGGGCGAATCTACGCGGCGACGCCCGCCGAGCTCGCCGCCGCGCTGGCCGCCGCCAAGGCGCCGCAGCCCGCGCAAGGCGCCGGCGCCACGATCACGTCCGACGTCTACGGCCTCGCCGCCGATGCGCTGCGCCGCCAGCTGCGCGTCGCGCCGACCGCTTGCATCGCCCCCTGATCTGTCAATGACGCGGCGTGAACGTTGCCCCGGCTCACCCGGAAGCGTTAGGTCGACCCAAGGAACCCGCCTATGGAGGCCGCCATGAAGTCGCCCGTCTGCGAGATGCTGGGGATCGAGTTTCCCCTGTTCGCCTTCAGCCATTGCCGCGACGTGGTGGCGGCGGTCAGCCGCGCCGGCGGCTTCGGCGTGCTGGGCGCCACCGGCCACACGCCGCAGTCGGTGCACGCCGAGCTCAAGTGGATCGAGGACCACGCCGGCGGCAAGCCGTTCGGCATCGACATCCTGGTCCCCGAGAACATGGCCACCGCCGGCGAGCGGGGCGTCACCTACAACTCGCTGAAGACCCGCATCCCCGACGAGCACCGGCAGTTCGCCAGGGACCTGCTCGCCGGCGCCGGCGTCGAGCTGCAGGAGGTCGAGGCGTCCGACGACCGCGCGCAGCCGTTCGATCCGGAGCTGGCGCTGCGCACGCTGGAGGCGGCCTTCGACCATCCGATCAAGCTGATCGCCAATGCGCTGGGCGTGCCGCCGCCTGAGATGATCGAGATGGGCAAGAAGCACGGGGTGCCGGTGGCCGCGCTGGTCGGCGCCAAGGAGCACGCGATTCGCCAGGTCAGCGCCGGGGTCGACATCCTGGTGGCGCAGGGCACCGAGGCCGGCGGCCACTGCGGCGAGGTCACCACCATGGTGCTGATCCCCGAGGTGCTGAAGGCGATCAAGCCGATCCGCGAGGTGCCGGTGCTGGCCGCCGGCGGCATCATGAACGGCGCCCAGATGGCCGCCTGCATGGCGATGGGCGCGGCCGGCGTCTGGACCGGCTCGGTGTGGCTCGCCACCACCGAGAGCGAGACGTCGGAGATCTTCCGCGAGAAGATGATCGAGGCGTCCAGCCGCGACGCGGTGCGGGTGAAGACCCGCACCGGCAAGCCGGCGCGCCAGTTGCGCTCGGCGTGGACCGAGGCGTGGGACCGCAGCCCGAAGAGCCCCGGCCCGCTGCCGATGCCGCTGATGAGCCTCGTTTCCGAAGGCGCGCTGCGCTCGGTGAACAAGGCCGCCGAGGCCGGCAATCCGAAGGCGCGCGAGATGGTCACCTACTTCGTCGGCCAGGGCGTCGGCCTCGTCGACAGCGTGAAGTCGGCCACCGCCGTGGTCCAGGAGTTCAAGGAGGACTTCCTGGAAGCCGTCGAGCGCATGAACGGGCTGCTGGAGGACTGATCGTCGGCGCGCAAGCTCCGCCGATGATCGTCGAGACCGTCTGCGGCCACGGGCTTCAACTCTGGACCGAGCCCGGGCTCTTCTCGCAATCCAGCGTCGACGCCGGCACGCTGGCGATGCTGTCGTGCGTGACGTTCGGCGCCGACGACAAGGTGCTCGACCTCGGCTGCGGCTACGGCGTCGTCGGCATCGTCGCGGCGAAGACCGCAAAGCCGGAGAATGTCTTCCTGGTCGACGTCGACCCGGTCGCGGTCAGCGCGGCGAGGCAGAACATCGCTTCGAACGGCGTCGGCGGCGCCACCGTCGCGCGGAGCGACGGCTTCCGTGATTTCCACGAAACCGGCTTCACCAAGATCCTCTCGAACCCGCCCTATCACGCCGATTTCGCGGTCCCGAAGCACTTCATCGAAAAGGGCTTCAACCGCCTGGCGCTCGGCGGCTCGATGTTCATGGTGACCCGGCGCGAGCTCTGGTACCGCCGCAAGCTCGAGGCGATCTTCGGCGGCGTCCGCACCCGGACGATCGACGGCTACTTCGTGTTCGAGGCGATCAAGAAGGCCAGCCAGTACGCCAATACGGCGGCGAAGCGGCCGGCCCACTAGCTTCCCTGAATCCGCTCTTCCCCGCGGGGAAGTGCGGGTGACGGGGCGTCGTTTCAGGCTTTGCGCAGCCGCTTCGGCTTCGCTTCGGTCCCCACGAAGTCCACCGGCACGCCCTTCTTGACCGCCTTGCCGAGCTCGGCGGCGTCCCAGTTGGTGAGGCGCACGCAGCCGTGCGACTGCTGCTTGCCGATCTCGGTGGGGTCGGGCGCGCCGTGGATGCCGTAGGTGGGGATGGTGAGCGCGATCCAGGTCGATCCGACCGGGTTGTTCGGCCCGGGCGCGATGCGCAGCTTGCCCTTGGCGCCGGTGGGCGTGAACGTCAGCCGCGCCGGGTCGTAGTAGTAGGCCGGATGCGGCGCGACCGCGGCCACCGCGAACTCGCCGCTCGGGGCCGGACGCTCGGTCGAGCCGACCGTCGCCGGATAGACTGCCGCGACCTTGCCGTCGGCGCCGAACACCCGCACCTCGTCGTTCGACTTGTCGACCTCGATGCGCGCCGCGTCGTACGTGTGCGGCGCCCCTGGCGCGGCCACCACCAGCAGCGTTCCCACCTGCGTGAAGTCGGCCTTCGGGTTCAACGCCTGCAGCAGCTTCGGGCTCATGTGGAAGCGCTCGGCCAGCTCTTGCTCGGGGCTCGAATAGGCGAGGGCGGGCAGTTTGCTGAGCGCCTGGTAGTCCTTCGGCGGCGTGCCGATGAACGGGCCTTGCTCGTCCTCGGCGGTGATCCGGTAGGCCTGCACGACTGGGCCAGCATCGGCGCCGGTGATCTGGTTCCAGAGCTGTGGGTCCACCTGGTTGCCGTTCGCGGACCTGTGCGCCGTGGACCCCTGCGCCTGGGGCCCGCGCGCCTGGATCCCGTGCGCCTGGGCGTAGGCGGCCAGCGCGTGCTTCAGGTTGGTTCCCTGGCGCCCGTCGATGGCGCCCGGCGAGAAGCCGGCGCGGTCGAGCAGCACTTCGAGCCGCAACAGGACCGGATCGTAGCCGACCGCCCGCTGCGCCCGCGACGCGGGGGCCGCCTGGTTGATCGACTGCGCCGCCGCCGGCAGATCGGCCACGTCGACGGATGCGACCTGCGCCGACGCGTCGGATGCGAAGCTGTTGGCGGCCGGGGCGTTCGCGGCGGCCAGCGCATTGCCGGTCACCGGCGGCGCCAGCTGCGGCGGCGGCGCGTTCGCCTCGGCGATCACGTTGCCAGCCGTCGGCGTCGCGTTGGCGGAAGCAACCTTCGCCGAGGCCGCGGAATTCTGTTGAGTTGAGCGGAAGTCGTCGCAGGCGGCGAGGCGCGCCGTCAACAGCGCCACGACGGCTGCACTGGAAAGGGCTTGGAGGAAACGAGCGTTGCGCATCCCACTTCAAGGCGCTGCGGCCTTCGAGGTTCCGGCAAAGGCGTAACCCATGGCCTGGCGCATCGGCGGGGCGATGATCCTGATCGTGCTGGTTCTGGCGATCGCACAGCGCCTGATCTTCGGCGCCGCGCCGGCGCCGCACGGCGCGGCGTCGCCAGCCAGCTACGCGACGCCAACGCCACCGGCCTCGCTCGCACGGGCCGCCCGCTCGCCCGCCGGCTGCCAGACCAATCCGCGCTTCGACGCGGCGACCGACGCCAACACGGCTTCCCTCACGCTGGCCCAATGGTCGGTGTTCGGCCGCCCCGAGAGCGGCTGGCAGGTCTACGCGCCGCTGATCGGCCATGAGCTCGGCGTCGCCTGCCCGCCGACCTCGCAGGCGTTCGCTGCGGCGCTGGCGTCCTGGCAGGTCGCGCGCCATCTGCCGGCCACCGGCGCCATGGACGAAGCGACGTTGCGGGCGTTCGACTTCGCCTGGCTCGGGCGGCGCTCGTTCGTGGCGGCCAGCGCGCACGGCCATTGCCCCGATCCGCCGCCGCTCGCCGGCCTGGCCACGGCGACGCCCGCCGAGGGCTACCTCGGCAAGGCCGTGCTGTTGCGCCCCGCCGCGCTCGCCGCCTACCGCCGTATGGTCGCCGCCGCCCACTCCGAGAGCCCGGCGATCGCCGCCGACCCGAAGCTGCTGACCCTCGTCTCGGGCTATCGCGACCCGGCCGCGGACGCAGCGGATTGCGCCGCCAAGGTCGACTGCGCCACGCCGGCCAGAGCCGGGACCTGCTCGGCGCACCGCACTGGCCTCGCCATGGACCTCTACCTCGGCGCGGCGCCCGGCTACGACCCAGCCTCCGCCGCCGACCCCAACCGGCTCTATCTGTCGCGCGCGCCGGCCTACCTGTGGCTGGTCGCCAACGCCGCCCGGTTCGGGTTCGAGCCGTACCCGTTCGAGCCCTGGCACTGGGAATGGACCGGCGAGCCACCCTAAATCTGGGTACAGCCTTGGGGCGCGCCCGAATGCCTCAATTGCAACCGTGCGTTCCCCTTGCTCTAAAGGCGTCAGCCCAGGGGAACTTAGGGGCGCACGGTGGGGCAGGATCTGGCCGACGTTACGGCGGCCATCCACGCAGCGGACGATCCCGACCAGCCCGGCGCGGCGATCGCCGAGGCTTGGCCGGCGCTCGGCCACGAGCATCCGCGCTGGCAGGCGCTGGCGGACGAGATCGCCACCGCCGCCGCGCGGCTGCACCCGTCGGTGGGCGGCGCGGCGCTTATCCGCCCCGACGCCGCCGGCGCCGCGCTGGTCGACCGCCGCGGCCGCCTGCATCGCTCCGACGAACGCTTCCGCGACTGGATCGGCGAGCCGGCGTTCTCGGCCGACTGCCGGCGCCTGATCGCCCGCGCGGCGGCTGCCAAGGCGGCGATCGGCCTGGTGATCGCGCTCGATGGCCGGGTCGCGCCGGTGTTCGCCAAGCCGTTCCTCGCGGCCGGTCCGTGGGCCTCGCTGGCCGCCGGGCTGGGCGATGCGGCCAGGGCGGGCAAGGGCGTCTTGCTGATCGCCTTCGCGCCGCTGCGGCCCTCGGCGCTGGCCCGCCGCGCGAGCGCCGTGCTCGGCCTGACACCGCTGGAGGCCAAGGTCGCGGAGATGCTGCTCGACGCGCCCAGCGTCGCCGCGGCGGCGGATCAGCTCGGGGTCGGCCGCAAAACCGCCGGCGAGGCGCTCGGGCGCGCCATGCTCAAGGCTGGCGTGCGCAGGCCGGGCGATCTGGCCCGGCGGCTGACCGCCCTCGACCGATGAGCAGGCGCCGCTTCAGGTCGTCGCCTCGCCCGGCGTCTTCGCCGGAACCCGCGCCAGGATCACGCAGAGGACGATCGCCGGAATGCCGAGCGCGGCGGACAGCAGGTAGAAGTCGGCGAACGCCGTCAGCGGCGACAGGTGGCGTTCCAGCGCCTCGACGATGGCGCCGGAGAAGCCCTTCAGTGTCTTGCCGGTGAACGCCAGCGCCGAGGTCAAGAGCGCGTACTGGGTGGCCGTGTAGCCGAGGCTGGTCAGCGTCGACATGTAGGCCACCAGCGCGACCCCCGCGTAGCCCATGGCGATCGGGTCGAAGGTCATCACAGCCTGGAACGCGGTGACCTGGACCCCGCCGACCGAGATCAGCGCATAGTCGCCACCGTGGAAGCCCAGCAGCGCGAACGACGCCACCGCCAGCGGCTGGAGGATCGCGCCGACGATCAGCGTCTGGTGGTTGCCGATCCGGATCGACGACAGGCCACCGAGCAGCACGCCGATGAACCCGGCCGGCGTACCGAGCGCCAGCCGCGTCCACATGATGTTGTCCTTATCGATGTGCAGCGCGCTGTAGTACGGATTGACCATCGGCCCGCGCATGTAGTCGCACAGGTGGTAGAAGCTGATCATCAGCAGCATCAGCGCCGCCATCGCGATCCCGTGGCCGCGGAAGAACGAGACGATCGGCCCCACCACCGCATCGACGCCGGCCGCCAGCGGGTGGCGCTTGGCCGCCTCGGCCTTGGCCGACATCACGGCGTCGGCCGCGGCCGGCTCCTTCGCCAGCAGCACCGCGATGATGCCGACGCCGAGCGCGGCTCCGTAGATCATGTAGCTTATCGGCCAGCCGATGCGCTTGGCGACGCCGAGGATCACCGCCTCGGTCAGGATCAGCGCGAACTTGTAGCCGAACGTGTAGGCGGCGGTGAGCAGGCCAAGCTCGTCGGGATCGGCGGCGATCTCGATTCGCCAGGCGTCCATCGCGGTGTCCTGGGTCGCCGCGCCGATCGCCGCGACGATCGCCATCCCCGCCAGCCAGTCGAGGTGGGTCCGGGGATCAATGAAGCCCATGCCGATCAGGCCGCCGCCGCAGACAACCTGCGCCAGCAGCATCCAGCTGCGCCGCCGGCCGAGCCGGCTCAGGCCCGGCAGCGGCACGCGGTCGACCAGCGCGCCCCAGATGAACTTGAACGCGTAGGTCAGGCCGACCCACGACAGCGCGCCGATCGCCGCCAGCTTGATGCCGTAGTCGGCGAGCCAGAAACCCAGCGTATTGCCGATCAGCATGAACGGCAGGCCTGACGAGATGCCCATCACCAGCATCAGCGCCACGCGCGGGCGGCCGAGCGCGACCATCACGTCCCAGGCGCGGCGGCGGCGCGGCCGGGGGGCGTCCTCGGCGGTGGCGGCGTCGGCGGTCATGGCGGCTCCCAACGAGGCCAGGCCGACTCGCGGCCGAAGCAGTTCCCCCGTCAGGCGAGCTTGGCGCGCGCGTGTCCCGGCGTCCAGCCGGCCCCGGTCCACCGCGCCAACGCGCCGCGCAGCGCCTCCAGGCTCAGCGGCTTGACCAGGAAGTCGTCCATGCCGGCCTCGATGCAGGCGCGGCGGTCGTCCTCGAACGCGTTGGCGGTGAGCGCGACGACCGGGATTTTCACGCCGCGGGCGCGCAGCGCGCGGGTGGCCTCGAGGCCGCCGACGCCCGGCATGCGCACGTCCATCAGCACGATGTCGTAGTCGCCGCTGGCCAGCGCCTCCAGCGCCTGCTCGCCGCTCTCGACATGGTCCACCGCCGCCCCCTCGCGCTTCAGGAGGGTGCGGGCCAGCATGGCGTTGATCGGATTGTCCTCGGCCATCAGCACACGCACGCCGCCGGCGCTGCGCGTCACCGGGGGGCGGCGCGGGGCCACCCGATCGTCGTCCGCCGCCGGGGTCTGGCCGGCTGCCAGCACCCGCTCGACCAGCGAGGCGCGACGCAGCGGCTTGATCAGGTAGCCGTCGAAGCCGGCCGCGCGGCAGGGCGCGATCCGGCCGCGGTCCTCGGGGCGCAGCAATACGACGCTCGCGCGGCCGGGCGGCGGCGCCAGCAGCGCGTCGACGCCGGCCAGCAGGTGGTCGACCAGGATCACCGCGTTCTCGTCGGTGCGGGCCAGCGCTTCCTCGACGCGGCGGCTGCGGATCGCCTTGCCGCCGCTCGCAATGATCTGCCGGGCCGCCGCCTCGCGCACGATGGCGCTGGGCGAAGCGACCGCCACGGTGCGGCCGGCCAGCTGATCGGCCGCAACGTTCGCACCCTCAGTCTCGAACCTGGCCTCGAACCAGAAGTCCGCGCCTTCACCCTCGACGCCGCCCACGCCGAGCCGCCCGCCCATCGCCTCGGCGAGCCGCGTGGCGATGGCGAGGCCCAGCCCCGCGCCGATCTGGCGGGCGTCACGCCCCGAGCCGCCTTGCGAGAACGCTTCGAAGATCCGCGCCCGCTCCGCCTCTGGCACCCCAGGCCCGGTGTCGGAAACCGTAAAGCGCAGCACGCCCCCCGCTTCGCGCTCGGCCAGGATGATCACCCCGCCGGTCTCCACGAACTTCACCGCGTTGCCGGCGAGGTTGAGCAGGATCTGCCGCAGCCGCCCTTCGTCGGCGACGATCGGCGCGAGGCCGGCGTCCGCCGCCCAGCCGATCTCGACGCCCTTCTCGTGCGCCCGCGGGCTCAGCAGCTCGCACACCTGCCGCAGCAGGTCCTCCGGCGCCACGGCGCCGCCGACCAGCTCGACGCGCCCCGCGCCCAGCCGCGCGTAGTCGAGCACGTCGTTGACCAGGCCCAGGAGGTGCTCGCCGCTTTCGGTCAGCGCCGCCACATAGGCGCGCTGCTCGGCGGTCAGCCGCGTGCCCTCGAGCAGGCGCGCCATGCCGATCACGCCGTTCAGCGGCGTACGGAACTCGTGGCTCAGCGCCGCGAGGTGCTCGTGCGGAATGCCGGGGCGGGTGTCGTTCATCTCGGGAAGAGGCAATACGCCCGCGCGGCTTAACGGCCAGTCAAACCGAAGCTTCACAGTGGCCGCTTCGCAGCCCAAAGTGGCGTCGCACCTGAGGGGATGGGAAGACGATGGGTGAGATTTTCCGGGCGACGACCGCCCTGGCTGCGCTGGCGACTGCGTTCTTGGCGGCCGCGCCGGCGCTCGCGGCGGGCGATGGGTTCGCCGCGTTCTGGCCGAGCTTCCAGGCCGCCGTCGCCAAGGACGACCGCGCCGCGCTGGCCTCGATGGTGGTAGTGGGTCCGGGCCTCGACCAGGCCGAGCCGCTGACCTTCGCCAAGGTGCACAACGACCTCTTCGGCCCGGCGGCGCGCAAGTGCCTCGCGAAGGCCAAGGCGGTGCGGGACGTCGACCCGCAAGGCAACGTCACCTACGGCGCGTTCTGCGGCGAGGTGATCTACACCTTCTCCCGCAGTGGCGGCGCCTGGAAGCTCACCGACGCGGGCCCCAACGACTGACCGGCCCCGCCAAGGCTAAGCCTCGGGCGGACATCCACATTTTACCGAGAATGGGGCTTCCATCACGCCCCGCGGCTGTCGTACTGAACGACGGGGCGTCACTGGCTTGGTCAGTCTTGAGGGGAGGGACATGACGCCCGCCGACGCGCCGCGCGATTCCGCAGTCCCCGCGCCACCCCCGACCATCCTGGTTGTCGACGACGACGTGCTGGTGCGCGTGGCGATCAGCGAGAACCTGCGCGACGCGGGATTCCAGGTGCTGGAGGCGGCGAGCGCCCACGACGCGCTGGGCGTGATGCTGGCCCAGGTGCCGATCCACGCGCTGGTCACCGACCTGCGCATGCCGGGCGCGATGGACGGCTTCGGCCTCGCGATGGCGGCGCACGGCTCGACGCCCGCGATGAAGGTGTTGGTGATGTCGTCGTTCCTGTCGGAGGACCACGGCGCCCGCCTCAGTCCCTTCCAGTTTCTCGAAAAGCCGTTCCCGCCCCAGACCCTGATCGACCGCCTGCGCGCGATGCTGGGCGAAGCCGAGGCCGGTTAGCCCTATCCCAGCGGGCTCGGCGCGGGCGGCGGGTCCGCAGGCAGGGGGATGAACTCGTCGTGGTCGGCGTCGGGCAGCTTCATGCGGCCGGCGCGCCAGTCGGCCTTGGCCTGGTCGATACGCGCCTGCGACGACGAGACGAAGTTCCACTCGATGAAGCGCGGCCCGATCGGCTCGCCGCCCAGCAGCATGACCACGGCCGGCGTCTTCGCCTCGAACGTCACCGGCTGGCCGGGCGCGAACACCAGCATCTGGCCCGCCGTCCCCGTGCGCCCGTCCGCCTCGACCTCGCCGCTCACCACGAACGCCGCGCGCTCCGGATACTCGGCCGGCAGCTGCGCCTTGGCGCCCGCGTCGAGCCGCCAGTGCACGTAGAACATCGGCGAGTGGGTCTTCACCTTGGCCTTCGCGCCGAACGCCTCGCCGGCGATCAATCGCGCCCACATCCCGGCGCTCTCGTAGGTCGGCAGGTCCTCGGGGCCATGGTGGGCGAAGCCGGGCTCGGTCTCCTCGTCCTCGGCGGGCAGCCCGACCCAGGCCTGGATGCCGTGCATCGCCCCGCCGGTCTGGCGCAGGTGGTCGAACCGCTCGGAGTGGGTGATGCCGCGCCCGGCCGTCATCCAGTTCACCTCGCCCGGGTGGATGGCGAGCTCGGAGCCGACGCTGTCGCGGTGGGTGATCTCGCCCTCGAACAGGTAGGTGACGGTGGAAAGCCCGATGTGCGGGTGCGGGCGCACGTCCACGGTGCGCGGGAAGCCGGCCTGGAAGTCGATCGGCCCCATGTGGTCGAAGAACACGAACGGCCCGACCATCCGGTGGCTGTGAAATGGCAACACCCGCCCCACCTCGAACCCCCCGAGATCGCGGCGGCGCGCATCGATAACAAGTTCGATTGTCATGAGGGGCTCCTTGGGCTGACCGGCCTCCCTCTACCTACCCGCTCATCCAGGCGGAAGCCGGGACGCGGGCGGGTCTGAGTTGCGGCACGCAATCCCGTGAGTAGGTGCGCGCCGCAGGCGCTTTAAGAGGTCACACCAAGAGCACGAAGGAAGCAAAGCTCACCAAGGGCCTCTTCCTGCTGAGACTAGCGCCTTGGTGCGCTTCGCTTTCTTCGTGTTCTTGGTGTCAAAAAGACAAAGCCTGCGGCGCCGCCATGCCGGCAGGTTTCTGCGGCCCTCAGTCGTGGGTAGGCCCCGGCTTCCGCCGGGATGAGCGGGAGCGGGGGTCAGACGCGCGCGACCACGTGGCTGCTGATCAGGCCGAGTGGGACGGTGGTGGTGTTCTTCACCGAGCGCACCACGATGCGGCTCTCCATGTTGGAGACCAGCCCCAGCGACAGGATCTTGTCGCGCAGGAAGTCGTCGAAGGCGTGCATGTCGCGCGTGACGATGCGCAG
>DATNEH010000165.1:0-13932 GCA_035553015.1 Caulobacteraceae bacterium
CTCCCGTGGCGGCGGCGAGCACGGATTTCACGCTAGGGGACGCCATGCTGGCGCGCATCTTTCGTCCGGCCCGCAACGCGATGCAGTCGGGCAAGGCCAACACCAAGGATTGGGTGCTGGAGTTCGAGCCGGCGGGCGCGCGGGTCTCCGACCCGCTGATGGGCTGGACCGTGTCGACCGACATGAACGGCCAGGTGCGCATCCTGTTCGACACCCGCGAAGAGGCGGTGGCCTACGCCCAGCGTCACGGCATCGCGTTCGAGCTCTTGGCGCCCAAGGAGCACCGTCGCATCGTCAAGGCTTACGCAGACAACTTCGCGTACACTCGCCGAGAGCCGTGGACCCACTAGCCCCTATCTGGGCCTGGCGTCGCCGCCCGTAGCTCAACCGGATAGAGCATCCGCCTTCTAAGCGGACGGTTGCAGGTTCGAGTCCTGCCGGGCGGGCCACGCCCCAAGGGCGCTCCAGGGCCACGATCGGCCGAGCGCCTCGCGCCAGGCGCGTACACCTCAGGTTTACCTGACCAGCCGACTCACGTGAGGTTCGCTCCGCCGCGAGTAGCTGCGGGCGTTCCTCTTGAGGGCAGGGGAGGCTGCGCCATGTTCTTCCGGACCAAAGACGGTCGCGCCTATCCGGTGAGCCGCATCCGCGCCATCCATCCGCCAAGGCCGGACGCGATCAGCGTGTCGCTCGACGGCGGCGAGGTGGTCGAGGCCTGGCCCGGCGACATCGCCGAACTGGCGCGCCGACCGGTGCAGGCCTTCGCCGCGCAGGCAGGCGCCTACGTGGTGCGGATCGACGAGGCGCTGAGCGCCGGCGAGGCCAGCATGACCGCCGTCCTCGGCTGGAGCGTCGGCATGGACGGCCGCACCTACCCGGTGACGGTCAACGGCGTGAACGACGGCGTCGCCGAGGCGCTGGCGGTGCTCACCGCGGACGGCAAGGTCTCGCGCCCGGACGCCGACCTCTGGGACAGCATCGACGCCTGCGTCGACAGCCTGCGCGCCGCGCTGAAGGCCGCCTGAGATCTTAAGCCTGCTGGCCCTGCTGCTGGGCCATCGCCGCGCGCATCGCTTCCGAGCGGGCGATGAACTCCTGGCGGGAGTTCTCCGACGGGTAGGGTTCGGCCGGCACGGGCACGCCGAGGAATTCGCAAAGCCGGGGCCAGCCCTCGCCGACCTCGTAGACCAGCAGTCGCTCGGGGGGGACGGCGGCCTTCACCTCCTCGGTGTGGCGGCGGAAGTAGTCGGTCATCCAGGCGCGGTCGGCGAGGTGCTCGCGGATCGGGCCCATGAAGCCGTTGAAGAAGCGCGTGCGCAGATCGTCGCCGCCAGCGCCGCCGACGGCGGGGCTCGCCTGCGCGAAGATGGTGGCCTGGGTGGACTCGAACCACTTGTCCGGGTCGCGCACCGTGTGCAGCACCTTGGCGTCCGGATAGTGATCGGCGATCTGCTTCCAGTAGGCCGCGGTCGGATAGTCGACCGCCGACTGGTAGTCCTTGAAGATCTCGTCCCAGTTCGGCCGACCCTCGGCGGCGTCGACCCAGAGCGCCATGCTCTCCGGGTGCATGAACACCTCCACCATGTGGTGGCAGGGGCCGAAGCCGAGCATGGCGAGCGCCGTCTGCATCGACTTGGTGCCCGTGCGCCCGAGCCCGGACCCAACGATCTTCAGCGGCATCTCTCATTCCCTCCGACTTGCGGGGTCAACCTAGGCCGCGGCCGGCGACAATCAAGTCGGCGCGCGCCTCGGGCCTTGTAGCCAGGTAGATGTCGACGCTTGGCAGGAAGAGGCGCCGCCAGTCGGCCGCCAGCACGTTGTCGCCGTCGCGGATGCGCTGCGCTTCGACCAGGCTGGCGCGGTCGCTCGCCACGAAGATCCTGAAGTCGTAGAGCGGCGTCAGCGCCGGATCGAGCACCGAGCAACCCTCGACGATGGCCGGCCCGTGCGTTTCCAGGCGCACCGGCTCGGGCTGGACCGTGAGGCTCGGCCAGTCGATCGGACGCCAGGCGCAGGCGCCGGCGCGCTTCAGGTCGCGGAGCGCGTCATGGAACTCTTCGAGCCGGAAGAACGGAAAGGGGAAGGCGGGCGCGATGTCGGCCGGCCAGTCCGGCGCCGGTCGGTAGAAGTCGTCGAAGCCGAGGATCGGCCAGCCGAAGCGGGCGGCCAGCCGCTCGGCCAACGTCGACTTGCCGGAAAGCGGCGCGCCGTCGATGGCGATCAGCCGCGGCGGGGTCGGCAGGGCGGCCAGCCGCCGCACGACCTCGGCGGCGTCGACCAGTCCGCTCACCGGGTCCCGCGCAACGCGCCGAGCGCCTGGTCCAGGTCGGCGATCAGGTCGTCCGGATCCTCGAGGCCGATGTTGAGCCGCACGACAGGACCTTCGAACGCAGGCCTGACCTTGCGGACATCGAACTGCGGGTCGGCGGTCAGCGCCAGGCTCTCGAAGCCGCCCCACGAGAAGCCGAGGCCAAAGAGCCGCAGCGCGTCGAGGAAGGCGTTCACCGTCGCGCTGGACGCCGGCTTCAGCACGATGGAGAACACGCCCGCGGGGCCGGCGTAGTCGCGCTTCCAGAGCGCGTGGCCGGGCGCGCCGGGCAGGGCGGGGTGCAGCACCCGGGCGATCTCCGGCTGCTCGGCCAGCCACGCGGCCACCTTGACCGACGACGCGCCGTGGCGGTCGAGGCGCGTCGGCAGCGTGCGCAGGCCGCGCAGCATCTGGTAAGCGTCGTCGCTGGAGACGGACCAGCCGAAGTCGACGATGGTGTGCTCCAGCGCCCGGCCGATCTGCGGGTCGGCGGCCGCGGCCGAGCCCATGAACACGTCCGAGTGCCCGCCGACGTACTTGGTCAGCGACTGGACCGAGAGGTCGACGCCGTGCGCCAGCGGCTTGAACAGCAGGCCCGCGCCCCAGGTGTTGTCCATCAGCGTGAGGACGCTGCGCGCCCTGGCGAGCCGCGCGATGGCCGGAACGTCCTGCATCTCGAAGCTCAGCGAGCCCGGCGACTCCAGCACGATCAGCCGCGTGGCGGGCGTGGCGAGCGCCATGACCGCTTCGGGCGACGCGTCCGGCGCGAAGTAGCGCATCATCACCCCGAAGCGGCCCAGCACCCGGTCGCAGAAGCGGCGGATCGGCTTGTAGATGGCGTCGGTGGCCAGCACCTCGTCGCCGGCCTTCACCACCGCCAGGATCGCACCGCCGACCGCCGCTAGGCCGGACGGGAAGAGCTTGACGGTGTGCGCGCCTTCCAGCTCGGCGAGCGCCGCAGCCAGCGCCTCGTGGGCGGCGAGGCCGCCGCGGCCGTAGGTCGGGCGGCGGTCGTCGTAGAGATCGGCGGCCCTGCCGATCAGCACCGTCGAGCCCTTCTGGATCGGCGGTCCGACCGTGCGCAACAGATCGGCCGGCGCCTTGCCGGCGCGGATCAGCCGCGTGGCCTCGCTGTCGATGCCGCCGCGGCTCATGGGCCCGTCGCGACCGGCGCGCCGGAAGTGCTGGCGCCCCATTCCGACCAGGAGCCGTCGTAGACCGGCACGTCGTCGCGGCCGAGCACGGCCAGCGCCAGCGCCAGGATGGAAGCGCTTATCCCAGAGCCGCAGGTGGTGACGATCGGGCGGGCGAGGTCGACGCCGGCCGCCTCGAAGGCCGCTCGCAGTTTGTCAGCCGGCTTCAGCGTGCCGTCCTCGGCGACGATGCCGCCCCACGGCGCGTTCAGGGCGCCGGGCATATGGCCGGCGCGCAAGCCAGGCCGGGGCTCGGGCGCTTCGCCGCGGAAACGGATCGCGGCGCGCGCGTCGACCACCTGCGCTGAGCCGCTCTCCAGCACCCCGCGCACGCCGCCGAGGTCCTGCACCAGCTCCGGTCGAAAGTGCGCCTTGAACTCGCCGTGCGGCGGCTCGCGCCAGCCCGCCTCGACCGGATGGCCTTCGGCCAGCCACTTCTTCAGCCCGCCGTCGAGCACGAAGACCCGGTCGTGGCCCATGGCGCGCAACGTCCACCAGACGCGGGGAGCCGAGAAGACTCCAACACTATCGTACACGACAACCGTGGAGTCCGGCTCCACGCCCAGCCGCCGCATCGCCGTGGCGAAGTCGGCCGGCGCGGGCAGCATATGCGGCAACGACGAGGTGTGGTCGCTGATGGCGTCGATGTCGAAGAACACCGCGTCCGGGATGTGCCCGTCGGCGTACTCCGCCTTCGGATCGCGGCCGGTTTCCGGCATGTGCCAGCTGCCGTCCAGCACCACCAGGCCAGGCTCGCCCAGGCGCCCGGCCAGCCAGTCAGTCGTCACCAGGGGGCTGGCCATGTCGATCACTCCACAGTCACTCGACCCAGGGCGGCACCGGCAGCCCCTTTTCCTTCAGGAACGCCGGATTGAAGAGCTTGCTCTGATAGCGCGAGCCGTAGTCGGCGAGGATGGTGACGAGGGTGTGGCCCGGCCCCATCTCGCGCGCCATGCGGATCGCGCCGGCGACGTTGATGCCGGTGGAGCCGCCCATCACCAGCCCCTCGTCGCCGAGCTCGATGATGGCGCGCATCATCTCCTCGTCCGAGACCCGGTAGGGGTAGTCGATCGCCAGCCCCTCGAGGTTGCCGGTGATGCGGCCCTGGCCGATGCCCTCGCTGATCGAGGTCCCTTCGGCCTTCAGCTCGCCGTGCGCGTAGTACTCGTAGAGCGCAGCGCCGCCGGGGTCGGCGAGGCCGATGGCGATGGTCGGTTTCTGCGCGCGCAGCGCCGCGGCGACGCCGGCCAGGGTGCCGCCGGTGCCGACCGCGCAGATGAAGCCGTCGATGCGTCCATGCGTCTGCGCCCAGATCTCCGGGCCGGTGGCGTCGATGTGGGCCTGGCGATTGGCGACGTTGTCGAACTGGTTGGCCCAAATCGCGCCGGCAGCCTCCCTGGCCGCCAGCTCTTCGGCGAGCCGGCCCGAATAGCGCACGTAGTTGTCCGGGTTCGAGTAGGGGACCGCGTCGACTTCGACGAGCTCGGCGCCCATCAGCCGGATCGCGTCCTTCTTCTCCTGGCTCTGCGTGCGCGGGATGACGATCGTGCACTTGTAGCCGAGCGCGCGGGCGACCATCGCCAGGCCAATGCCGGTGTTGCCGGCCGTGCCCTCGACGATGCGGCCGCCGGGCCGCAGCTGCCCCTTGCGCTCGGCGTCGCGAATGATCCACAGCGCCGCGCGGTCCTTCACCGACTGGCCTGGGTTCAGGAATTCCGCCTTGCCGAGAATCTCGCACCCGGTCGCCTCGCTGGGCCCCTTCAGGCGGATGAGCGGCGTATCGCCGATAAGGTCGAGCACCGAGCTTGCGATCATGGTTTCGTCATTGCGGGATGAGGCGCCACGCGCAAGGGGGAAGATGTCGCCGACCCCTTTGACCGCGTTTCGAGAGCCGCGCTCATCGTCTGTCCACGGAATTGTCCCGGTCGGCAAAGAACCAACCGACCAGTCGCGCGTTGGCCAACAGACTGGCGTGCGGCCGGTCAGTGGGGAACCAGCATGGTTCAGTTTGCAGTGACCCAGAAGGACGGCGAGTGGACGGTCTTCCGTGACGGCGAGGTGGTGACGGCCGGGATGTCGCGTTCGCGCGCCATCGAGCAGGCGCAGCTGCTGGCGCACGACGCCACCGAAGCCGGGGAGGGCGCGGAAGTGCTCGTTCAGGACTATACCGGCGAGCTGACCGCCCGACCTACGTTCTAGAGGCCCGCTCCTGCGCCAGGCGACCGGCATGCTCGAGATCAAGACGCGCGGCCGCGGCCTCGTCGAGGTGACGCGCGAGGTCGATGCGTGGGTGCGCGAGACCGGACTGCGCGAAGGCCTGCTTACAGTGTTCTGCCGCCACACCTCGGCGTCGGTGATCATCCAGGAGAACGCCGCCGCCGCGGTGCGCAGCGATCTCGAAGCCTTCTTCGAGCAGATCGCGCCGGAGGACCCATCGCGCTACCGGCACGATGACGAAGGCCCGGACGACATGCCCTCGCACATCCGCACCGCGCTGACCGGCGTCTCGCTCGGCATCCCGCTCATCGGCGGGCGCCTGGCGCTCGGGACGTGGCAGGGCGTCTACCTCTTCGAGCACCGCCGCGCGCCTCCCACGCGCCAGCTGGCGCTGCACCTGATCGGGGAGTGAGCGCCGCTCGGCCTACGCGCCCGCCGTAGATCGCACCGCAAAGCAACCGTTAACTACGGCGCCCGGGTCGCGGCGCCCCACGATCTCCCTGCGCGGGAGGAAAGCTGACGATCAACGATTTTAAAGAGCGGCGGCGCGAGACGCGCTGCTCCGACCAGGAACATCGCAGGTGAATCGTGGTCAACGCGCGCTCGGGACGCTGAGCCACTTTCCTTCGGTCAGTGATTGTTCCGCACGTACTCGAGGAACTCGTTGCGGGTGCGCGGGTCGTCGCGGACCACGCCAAGCAGCGTCGAGGTGGTCAGCTTCGAGCCCGGCGTGTTGACGCCGCGCATGGTCATGCAGCTGTGCTCGGCGGTGACCACCACGCCGACGCCCTTTGGCTGCAGCACGTCCTGGATCGCCTCGGCGACCTCCGCGGTCAGCTTTTCCTGGATCTGCAGGCGCCGGGCAAACCCCTGCACCACGCGCGCCAGCTTGGAGATGCCGACCACGCGCCGGTCGGGCAGATAGCCGACGTGGGCGCGGCCCTGGAACGGCAGCATGTGGTGCTCGCAGAAGCTCACCACCGGGATGTTGGTCAGCACCACCAGCTCGTCGTAGCCGCCGACCTCTTCGAAGGTGCGCTGCAGGTAGTCGCGCGGGTCGCCGTCATAGCCGGCGAATAGCTCCTCGTAGGCGCGCACCACGCGGCCGGGCGTGTCCAGCAGTCCTTCGCGGGACGGATCGTCGCCGGCCCACTGGATCAGCGTGCGGACGGCCGCTTCCGCTTCATCGCGGGTGACGTGACGCTCGCCCAGATGAGGCTTGGCGTTGGCGACGGAGGTGACAGGCTTGTTCATGCTTCCTCTTGCGGCGAACTGCCTTAGCCAAGGACGGCGGGCTCGGCAAATGGACGCCGGGGAAGCGCGAACGTTCCCGGCCGACCCGTCGCTATATGGGGTCTTCCGTGCGCCGACCGCTACTCGGCCGCCGGGCGCACGCCGGCCAACCAGTGATCGATGCCCGCGAAGATGTGCTCGGCGTCGTTGTAGCCGCGGGTGACGAGCGCATAGCTGCCGTCGGCGTTGGGGCCGACGATCAGCGTCGGAAAGCCGGTCGCCCCCGCCCTCTGCGAGATCGCATAGTCGCGCCAGGTCTCTTGGCGCAGGCCTTCGTCGGCGAGCGCGGAGAGGAAGGCGGCGCGGTCGAAACCCTGCTCGGCGGCGACGTCGGCCAGTGTCTCCGCCTGCGTCACGTCGCGGCCTTCCGCATAGAAGGCCCGGTGCACAGCCGCCAGGTAGTCGAGCCCGGCGTCCATCGAGGTGCGGCGGGCTAGCACCACGGCTCTGGCGGCCGGATCGGTGTCGTAAACGAAGCCGTCCCGGTCGGCGAGCGCGGGGTCGAACGGCTGGCCGGTCATCGCACCGATCTCCTCCCAATGATGCACGAGGCCGCGCCGGGCTTGTTCGGGCATCGGCTCGGTCGTGCCGGGCCGCAGGCCGCCCATCACCGGGCGCACGTAGGCTACGTCCCCGTAGCGGCGGCGCAGCTGCCGCATCACCGGCGCAAAGCCGTAGCACCACGAGCACATCGGGTCGGCGAAGTAGATGAAATGCAGGCCGTCCATGGCTAGCTCCGAAGTCCCGCGCGCAAGCCGCCCGTCCTTCTAACTCTTCTCGGGCCGCGGAAGGTCAGCTCTTCGTGAGACTGAGCTGCACGACGTTGGTCCGCTCGGTGCGGAAGCCGGCCTCGCAGTAGCCGAGATAGAAGCGCCACAGCCGCCGGAAGCGCTCGTCGAAGCCGAGCCCGCGGATGTCGTCCCAGGCGCCCTCGAAGCGGCGTCCCCACTCGGCCAGCGTGTCGGCGTAATTCTGGCCGAAGCGAACGATGTCGCGCCACTCCAGCCCCGCCCGCGCGGTCTCTTCGTGCAGCCGCTTCTCGGAGGGCAACATGCCGCCCGGGAACACGTACTTCTGGATGAAGTCGGCGCGGCTGCGGTACTGGGCGAAGAGCTCGTCGCGGATGGTGATGATCTGCAGGCCGGCGCGGCCGCCCGGCGAGAGCACGTCGCGGATCTTGCCGAAGTAGGTCGGCCAGTACTGCTCGCCGACCGCCTCGAACATCTCGATCGAGGCGACGCGGTCGAACTGCCCTTCCACGTCGCGGTAGTCGATCAGGCGGATGTCTGCCCGCTCGGCGAGGCCTTGCTCGAACATCCGCTGGCGCGCGAACTCGTACTGCGCCGGCGAGATGGTGATGCCGGTGACCTTCGCGCCCACTTCGCCGGCGGCGAATTCGGCGAAGCCGCCCCAGCCGCAGCCGATCTCCAGCACGTGGTTGTCGGGGCCGAGTCCGAGCTGGCGCGCCAGGCTGGCGTACTTGTTGCGCTGGGCGTCCTTCAGCGGCTGGTCGGGCCGCTCGTACCTCGCCGACGAATAGGTCATCGAGGGGTCGAGCCAGCGCGAATAGAAGGCGTTGCCGAGGTCGTAATGGGCCAGGATGTTGCGCTTCGAGCCCGCGCGGCTGTTGTTGTGCAGCAGGTGCGACAGGAAGTTGTAGGTGCGCACCAAGAACGTCCCGTCCAGCAGTCGCTGGATGCGGTCCAGGTTGGCGGTGAACGCCTCCAGCAGGGCCGAAAGGTCGGGCGTGTCCCACTCGCCCGCCATGAAGCCTTCGCCGAAGCCGATGTCGCCGCCGGTCAGCACCCGCTGCACGAAGTGGAAGTCCTTGACGATCAGGCGCGCCTCAGGCGCCGGCTGGGTCCCCTCGATGCGCAGCTCGCGGCCCGACGGCATGACGAACACCAGCCGGCCGAATTGCCAGTTTGCAGACGCGATCTTGACGACCGTGCGGAATGCCGCCGGGGCCTTCTTCAGCTCCGGGTCGTCAGGTCCGACGACTGCGGTGTCTTCACCGTTCACCGTCGCCTCCCACCCCAATGTCTTCGAGCGCCAGCATAACACCGGTCTGCGACAACGCGAATCGCTTGCCTTGACCTCGCTTGCGTCGGTCTGCGCCGAGCGCCATGTGTACGCGCCGGCTAGCCCAGCCGGATCGGAGCCACCGCGCCTTGTCCACGCAGCCGAACGCCGTCGTCGAAGTCGCCGGGCCCGGTAAGACCGTGCGCGTCGGCAACGGCCAACCGCTCTCGATCATCGCCGGCCCCTGCCAGATGGAGAGCCGCCAGCATGCGCTGGAGATGGCGCATGCGCTGAAGGAGGCGGCGGAGCGGCTCGGGGTCGGACTGATCTACAAGACCTCGTTCGACAAGGCGAACCGCACCTCGGGCGACAGGCCGCGCGGGGTCGGCCTCGGCCAGGCGCTGCCGATCTTCGCTGAGGTGCGCGAGACGACCGGGCTGCCGGTGCTGACCGACGTGCACGAGATCGACCAGTGCGCGCCCGCCGCCGAGGTGATCGACGTGCTGCAGATCCCGGCCTTCCTGTCGCGTCAGACCGACCTGATCGTCGCCGCGGCGCGCACCGGCCGCGTGGTGAACATCAAGAAGGGCCAGTTCCTGGCGCCCGACGACATGCAGCACGCAGTCGCCAAGGCGCTCGCGGCCGGCAATCCGAACGTGATGGCCACGGAGCGCGGCGTCTCGTTCGGCTACCACACCCTGATCAACGACATGCGCGCGTTGCCGATCATGGCGAGGATCGGCTGCCCGGTGGTGTTCGACGCCACCCACTCGGTGCAGCAGCCGGGCGGCGCGAACGGCGCCTCGGGCGGCGATCGCCAGTATGTGCCGGTGCTGGCCCGGGCCGCGGTCGCGGTGGGCGTCGCGGCGGTCTTCATGGAGACGCACGAGGACCCGGACCACGCGCCCAGCGACGGCCCCAACATGGTGCCGCTGAAGGACTTCGAGCCGCTGGTGCGCGAGTTGATGGAGTTCGACGCGCTGGCCAAGCGCCGCGTCGCCGGGTGAATTCCACAACCGTCACGCGTTTGTGAGCGTTGACAACCGGCATCGCCGGTATGGAAGCGTGACCGTGCGCAACGCTCGAGGTTCGGCATGTCTCCTCCGCCACCGCTGACACTCGTCGGCCGGCTGCTCTGCGCGGCCCAGCAAACCTACGAGATCAAGGTCTCCGGCGCGGCGCCGCCGTCGCCGGCCCAGCCTGCGCCGCCGCCGTCGACGCTGGTGGGGTGGGAGGGCGTTCCGCAGTGCGAGGTGGCCGGCGAAGACGAGATCAACGCCGTGATGGTCGGCGAGACGGCGGGCGAAGTGATCGTCGCCTATCGCGGCACCTTGCCGTTCGACAGTCCCGACAAGGTGCAGATGATCCTCGACTGGATCGACGACATCATGGACGAGCAGGTCAGCGCGCCGCCCGTGCCCGGCCTCGTCCACCAGGGCTTCTCGGGCGCGGTGAACGAGCTCTGGGACTGGACGCTGGCGCAGGTGCAGGCCAAGCCCAAGGGCAAGCCGCTCTACGTGACCGGCCACAGCAAGGGCGGCGCGATGGCCAACATCGCCGCGACCAAGTTCGCCGCCGCCGGCATGAAGCCGTACGTCTGCACGTTCGAGGCGGCGCGCGCCGGCGATCCCGACTTCGCCACAGGGTTCGCCAAGATGGTGACCAACGCGACGCGCTTCGAGTTCCAGGACGACATCGTGCCGTTCCTGCCGCCCGGCGACACCTTCATGTCCATCTTCAAGTCGTTGCCGGAATTCGCCGCCGAGTTCGGCAAGCTGCAGGCGCAGGTGGCCGGCGACTTCCCGAATTACGTCCCGGTCGGCGACTTGCACTTCATCAACTGGCAGAACCAGATCGTACCCGACAGCCTGATCCTCGACGTGCAGCGGATGGCGTCCATCCTGACGCTGATCGTCGAGCTGAAGGCGACGCAGATCATCGACGACCACTCGATCGGGCCAGGCTCGGGCGTCGCCAACGTCCTCTGCCCCGGGGAGTGGCCCGTGCTGCTCACCGCCTGACCGACGCCGGCGCGGCTGGACATTTCGTCGATCGTCCGTTTGAACGTCGGCCGGGGCGGATTCGAGTTGCCCTTAAAGGAGCGCCGATGGATCTGGCCGGCCTGCAGCAGCTGCTCGAGCGCGTCGCCGGCGCCCGGGTTGTCGCGGTGGGCGACCTGATGGTCGACCGTTTCGTCTACGGCGAAGTCGCACGCATCTCGCCTGAGGCGCCGATCCCGGTGATGGCGCGCCAGCGCGAGAGCGTGATGCTGGGCGGCGCCGGCAACGTCGCGCGCAACGTGGCGGCGCTCGGCGGCGAGGTGGCGCTGGTCGGCGTGATCGGCCGCGATGCGGCGGCCGGCGAGGCGAAGGCGCTGATCTCCGCCGAGGGGCGCATCGAAGGTTACCTGATTACTGATCCCGACCGGCCGACCACGATCAAGACGCGCTTCGTCTCGGCCGGCCAGCAGCTGCTGCGGGTCGACGAGGAAGCGACGCTGCCGGTCGCCGGCGATGTCGAGCGCCAGCTCGTGCGGACCATCGACGACGCGGCGCGGGGCGCCGGCGCGATCCTGATCTCCGACTATGGCAAGGGCGTCGTCACCGAGGCGGTGATCGCCGCGGCGCGTGCCGCCGCCGAGCGCGAAGGCGCTGCGCTGATCGTGGACTCCAAGGCCCGCTCGTTCGCCCGCTACGGGTCGGCCGACGTCATCAAGCCCAACGCCGCCGAGCTGGCGCACGCCACCGACCTGCCGACCGAGACCGATGCGGAGGTGGAGGCGGCGCTGGAGCGGGCGCTGGCGCTCTGTGACGGCAAGGCGGTGCTGGTGACGCGCGCGGCCAAGGGCATGTCGCTGGCGCTTCGCGGCGAGACGGTGCGCCACTTTCGCCGCGCCCCGCCGGAGGTCGTCGACACCTCGGGCGCGGGCGACACGGCGCTCGCGGCGCTCGGCGCGGCGCTGGCCGGCGGCGCCGGGCTCGAGGAGACGGTCGCCTTCGCGATGCTGGCGTCGGGCGTCGTGGTGCAGAAGGCCGGCACCGCCACCGCCAGTCCGGACGAGATGATCGAGGCGGAGATCATCGACCGCGTCGCGCCGGCCGAGGCCAAGATCGCCACGCCCGAGCGCATGCGCCGCGAGGCCGAGCGCTGGCGCGAGCGCGGCCTGAAGGTGGGCTTCACCAACGGCTGCTTCGACATCCTGCACCGCGGCCACATCGCCTACCTCGCCCAGGCGCGCGAGTGGTGCGACCGGCTGATCGTCGGCCTCAACACCGACCGCTCGGTCAAGGCGCTGAAGGGCGAGGGGCGGCCGGTGAACGACCTGGAATCGCGGGCGCTGGTGCTGGCCGGCCTGCGCTCGGTCGACCTGGTGGTGCCGTTCGACGACGAGACGCCGCTCGCCCTGATCGAGGCGGCTCGGCCCGACGTGCTGATCAAAGGCGCCGACTACAGCCTCGACGGCGTCGTCGGCCGCCAGTTGGTGGAAGGCTGGGGCGGCCAGGTGCGGCTCGCCGACCTCGTCGAGGGCCACTCGACCAGCGCCACGATCGAGAAGCTCGCCAGGCGGGCATGAGCCGCAGAGTCGCCCTCGTCACCGGCGGGGCCGGGTTCATCGGCTCCAACGTGGTCGCTCGCCTCTGCCGCGATCCCGGGCTCGACGTCGTGGTCTGCGACTGGCTGGGCGAGGCGGCCGCCGACAAGTGGCGCAACATCGCCAAGCATCCGATCGCCGATTTCACGGCGCCCGAGCAGATGTCCGACTGGCTGGGGCGCAACGCCGAGGCCGTCGAGCTGGTTGTGCACATGGGCGCGATTTCCTCGACCACCGAGCCCGATGCCGACCGGATCGTGCAGAATAACTTCGTACTGTCGCGCGACCTCTGGAACTGGTGCGCCGAGCACCGGCGGCGGCTGATCTACGCTTCCTCGGCGGCCACCTACGGCGACGGCGCCATGGGCTTCGACGACGACAACGAGCTGGCCGCGTTGACAGCGCTCAAGCCCCTCAACGCCTACGGCTGGTCGAAGGCGGCCTTCGACGTCTTCGCGGTCCGCGAGGCCGCCCGCGGCCACGCGCCGCCGCAGTGGGCGGGGCTTAAGTTCTTCAACGTCTATGGGCCGAACGAGGAACACAAGGGCTCGATGAAGTCGGTCGCCGCGCAGATCTGGCCGGACGTGGCGGCCGGGCGGGCTGTGCGGCTCTTCAAGTCCTACCGCGAAGGCGTCGCCGACGGCGGCCAGCTGCGCGACTTCGTCTACGTGCGCGACGCGGCCGACGTGATCGAGTGGCTGGCGGCCAAGCCCGAGGTCAGCGGGATCTTCAACCTCGGCTCGGGACGCGCCCGCTCGTTCAAGGACATGGCGGAGGCGGTGTTCCGCGCCGCCGGCAAACCGCCTCAGATCGAGTACGCGCCGATGCCCGAGGCGATCCGCGATCGCTACCAGTACTTCACCGAGGCCCGGCTCGATCGTCTGCGCCGCGCCGGCTACGAGGGCCAGTTCACCAGCCTCGAGGACGGCATCGGCGACTACGTGCGCGGCTACCTCGCGCAGCCGGATCCCTACCTGTGACCGACCTCGCCACGACCTGTTGCGTCGCCGGCGGCGGGCCGGCGGGGATGATGCTGGGCTACCTGCTGGCGCGCGCCGGCGTCGACGTGATCGTGCTCGAGAAGCACGCCGATTTCCTGAGGGATTTCAGGGGTGACACCGTGCATCCTTCGACGCTGGAGGTGATGCGCGAGCTGGGCCTGCTCGACGATTTCCTGAAGCGGCCGCACCAGGAGCTGCAGCGGCTGGCGGCCCAGGTCGGCGACGAGACGATCCACGCGGCCGACTTCAGCCGGCTGCCGCTCGCCGCCAAGTTCATCGCGCTGATGCCGCAGTGGGACTTCCTGA
>DATNEH010000166.1:0-10272 GCA_035553015.1 Caulobacteraceae bacterium
CGGCCGCCCAGCGCCAGGGTCTCGCGCACCACGGCGGCGGCGAGCTCGGCCGAGGCGGTCTTCGGGTCGGTGTTGAGCGCGGCCAGCATCAGCGGCTCGATCAGCCCGTCCCAGAGCGCGCCCTCAGTCTTCACCGCCTCGCCCAGCGTTCGATCGCCCTGAGGCAGGGCCAGCGCGGCGATGGCGAGGTAGTCGAGCACCTTGGTGCCTGGCACGCGGCGCGCCTTGGAGAACACCCACCAGCCGATAGCGCCGGCGTTCGGCCGCACGCTCCAGCGCGCGCCGCTCTTGACGTCGCAGAAGTCGAACGCCGCCTCCTTCGGTCCCGCCAGCCGGTCCGCAGCGCCGATCGCGCGCAGATAGTCGTGCGTGGCGTGGTTGCCGGAGAGGACGAGATGGTTGCCATTGTCGATCGTCATGCCGAGCGTGGCGTCGAAGAACGAGCGGCAGCGTCCGCCGGCCTGGCCGGACGCTTCGAGCAGGGTGACGCGCATGCCGCGCCCGGCCAGCCGCACGGCGGCCGAGAGCCCGGCGAGCCCGGCGCCGACGACATACACGTGCGTCGGGGTCATCAGTCCACGAGGCCGTGGCGCAGCACGATCCAGAGCAGCCGGGGCCGGCTGAGGCTGACGCGGCGGCGCGGCGGCGCCCAGCCCACGCCTTCCGTCTCGCGCAGGATCTGCTGGTAGACCTCGCGCATCAGCCGCGGCGAGCGGATGCGGCCAGCCGGGCGCGCCTTCAGCACCGCGTCGGCGAGCTGGTATTGCTCGTGCGCCTTGGCGGCCACCCAGCGGCAGGCCGCGTCGATGCGCGGATCGGCGATCACCGCCTTCGGGTCGCGCGTGGTGATGCCGGCGGCCTCCAGCGCCTCAGCCGGCAGGTAGAGCCGGCCCATTTCCGCATCCTCATCGAGGTCGCGCAGGATGTTGGTCAGCTGCAGCGCGCGGCCGAGGTGGAAGGCCAGCGTCTCGCCGGGCCCGTCCGGCATGCCGAAGATCTTCACCGAGAGCCGCCCGACCGCGCTGGCGACCCGGTCGCAGTAGAGGTCGAGGGTCGCGTAGTCGGGCGCGATGATCGGCGCGCCGACATCCATCTCCATGCCGTCGACGATCGCCAGGAAGTCGGCTTGGTTCAGCCTGAACCGCCGGACGTGCGGGGCGAGGTACGCGATGCGCGGCGCCGGCGCGCCCGCGTAGAGGCCGGCCACGTCGGCGCGCCAGCGGTCGAGCTCGACGCGGCGCTCGTCCGGCGTCGGCCCCGGCTCGTCGGCGACGTCGTCGACCACGCGGCAAAACGCGTAGATCGCAAACATTGCCGCGCGCTCGGCCGACGGAAGCAGCCGCATCGCAGCGTAGAATGAACTGCCGGAGGCTTGCTGCTCCGTGCTCGGTTGCGTGCTCGGGGGATTTTCGACGGCGACGTCCATTGGCGCCGCTTATGGCCCGGCTGCGCGCGAAAGCCGAGAGGCCATGCGCTCGGCCATCGTCCGCCCGATGCCCAGAAGGCCGACGCCGAGCGCTTCCAGACGGCTATGATGGGTTTCCTGCGACAGCGGATCGCGGCCGCGCAGGCGCAGCGTGAGGCTCTCGGCGAGGCGCTGGATCGCGCCGACCTCGAGCGCCAGCCGCAGGTCGCGAATCTCGCCGGAGAAGCCCCGCGAGATGTCGAGCAGCCCTTGGGTCTTGGCCGCCAGCCGGTTGATCGCCTCGTTGAGGGCCGGGTCGCTGGCGTCCTCGGCGAGCATCTCGATATTGGCCCCGCAGGTCTCCAGCACCTCGCGCGGCAGGTAGACGCGATCGATGTCGTGATAGTCCTTGGCGCAGTCCTGCAGGTGGTTGATCACCTGCAGCGCCGCGCAGAGCGCGTCGTTGGCCGGCCAGGTCGCGCGGTCCTCGCCGTGCACGTCGAGCACGAAGCGGCCGACGGGCGCCGCCGAGAAGCGGCAATAGTCCATCAGCTCGTCCCAGCTCTCGTAGCGCAGCTTGGTCACGTCGCGGCGGAACGCCTCGAGCAGGTCGAGCATGTGCTCCCAGCCGAGCCCGCGCTCGGCCAGCGCGTGACGGAGGGCGACGGCGGTGGGTTCCGCCTCGCTCTTACCAGTCAGCGAGGCCTCGATGCCGTCGAGGCGCTTGAGCTTGAGGTCGGCGCTGGCGCTGGCGTTGTCGGCGACGTCGTCCGCGAGCCGCGCGACCCGATAGAAGGCCATGATCGGCGCGCGGTGCTCGGGCGCGATCAAGAGCGAGGCCACCGGGAAGTTCTCGCCGGTATGGTCCTTGCCGGAAGCGAGGTCTGCGGCAGTCATCAGTGGGCCGCTCCGGTAATCGCCGCCTGCGCGCGGCCCTTCCACATGCCACCGCGGCCGCGCCACACCTCGATCGCCGATTGCAGCGTGAAGCCGGTGTAGATCGCGCCGATCAACGGGAGCAGTGCGCCCCAAAGCGGCGAGAGGCGGTAGTAACGCAGCATGGGCTGGAACGAGATCGCCATCAGCGCCCAGGCCGCCAGGCCCAGCCAGCGCGCGAGGCCGCCAGCGAACAGGGCCAGCAGCGGCGCGGCGGCGTAGACCAGCAGCATGCCGGCCACCGTCCCCGCCAGCAGCAGCGGCGAATAGCGCAGCTGCGCATAGGCCGAGCGCGAGACCATGCCGCCGATCTCGCCGAGCGTGGTGTAGGGCCGCAGACTCACCGAGGTCCGGGTGAGGCCGAGCCAGATCGGGCCCTGCGCCTTCAGGCGTGCGCCCAGCGCGCAGTCGTCGATGATCTCGGCGCGGATCGAGGCGATGCCGCCGGCGGCGGCGAGCGCCTCGCGCCGCACCAGCATCACCCCGCCCGCCGCGGCCGAGAGGCGGCGCTTCGGATCGTTCACGACGGCGAACGGGTAGAGCATGTCGAAGAAGAACACGAAGGCGGGGATCAAGAGGCGCTCGGGCAGCGTGCCGGTCTGCAGCCGCGCCATCAGCGAGACCAGCGCCAGACCCTTGGCTTCGGCGCGGGCCACGAGGCGGCGCAGCGTCTGCGGGTCATGGGCGATGTCGGCGTCGGTGATCCACAGATAAGTGGGCGATCCGGCCGCCTCGACGCCCTGGCTGACCGCCCACAGCTTGCCGGTCCACCCGGCGGGCAGGGGGCGTCCGGCCAGGACGGTGAGCTTGTCCGCCGCGCCGGCCAGGCCCTGCGCCCGCGCGGCGGTGCCATCCTCGCTGGCGTCGTCGACCAGCACCACGCGGAACGCGCCCGGGTAGTCTTGCTGCAGCAGAGTGCCGATCGACCACTGGATCACGTCCGCCTCGTTGCGGGCCGGAACCACGGCGACCACATCGGGCCAGGCTTTGGGCTCGGGGGGCAGATCGGCGTCGTCGCGTTCGCGCGCCAGCCAGAAGAAGCCGCGGCCGAGCAGCAGGTAGACCCAGGCGGCCAGCGCGATCCCGCCGATGACGACCGAGAGGCTCAAGCCAGATACCCCGCCTCGCGGAACCAGGCGATCGCGTCGGCCAGCGCCTCGACGTGCGGGCGGGCGTGGTAGCCCAGCTCGCGCTCGGCCTTGGCGGACGAGAAGAACATGTGGTGCGAGGCCATCTTCAGCGCATCGCGGGTCAGCATCGGCTCCTTGCCGGTGACCTGCGCGATTCCCTCGGCGACGAACGCCAGCGGATACAGCGGGCCGCGGGGCAGGGCGATCGTCGGCGCCCTGCGGCCAGTGAGCTGCGCGATGTCGGCCAGCATGCTCTTCAGCGACATGTCCCGGCCGCCCAGCACATAGCGCTCGCCGATGCGCCCCTTTTCCAGAGCCAGCAGATGGCCGGCGGCCACGTCGTCGACGTGGACCAGGTTGAGGCCGGTGTCGACGAAAGCCGGGATCTTCCCCTGCGCGGCCTCCAGCACCATGCGGCCGGTCGGCGTCGGCTTGATGTCGCGCGGGCCGATCGGGGTCGACGGATTGACGATCACCGCCGGCAAGCCCAGGTCCGCCACCATGCGCTCGACCAGCCGCTCCGAAGCGACCTTGCTCTGCTTGTAGGCGCCCACGGCCTCACGCTCGGCGAGCGGCGCGGTCTCGTCGACCACGGTGGCCGCGTCGGCGGCGCGCAGGGTGGCCACGCTGGAGGTGTAGACGATCTTCTCGACGCCGGCGGCCAGCGCGGCCTGCATCACCGCCTCGGCGCCCGCCAGGTTGGCGCGGCGGATCTCGCCCGGGTCACGCGCCCAGAGCCGGTAGTCGGCGGCGACGTGGTAGACGAAGCGCACACCCTGCATCGCCTGCGTCATCGACGCGGCGTCGGTCATGTCGCCGAGCACGACCTCGCAGGCGACGCCGTCGAGGTTGCGCCTCGGGCTGGTCGGCCGCGCCAGCACCCGCACCCGCTCGCCCCGCTCGGCCAGCGCGCGCAGCACGGCCGCCCCAACAAAGCCGGTGGCGCCGGTGACCAGGATGGGATCGCCTGAGGGCAAGCTCTCGCTCGGAGGCAGTCGAAACGTGCGGCGCGCCATTAGAGCGGCTTGGCCGAAAGGGAAACCCGATTTTACGAGATCGGCGGGTAGTGCAGCCGGATGGTCAGGCGGGTCTCGGGGGCGCTGACCGTGAACAGCGCCGAGCTCAGCGGCGGTGGCGCGAGGAAAGGCCGCACGTTGTTGGAGAAGCCGAAGCCTTCCCTCGGTCCGAGCGGCCCGAGGTCCAGCTCGCCGTCGGCGTTGGCGTCGTGATACGACACTAGCGCATAGCGCCCGGGCGCCGGCACGTAGAAGCACATCGTCTCGTCGCCGGGCGTGGCCTTGTCCTGCCAGACCGCGAGCCAGCCGTTTTCCGCCAGCCATTTGTGCCGGTCGGGACCGTAGAGCACCGCGACTAGATCGCCGTGGTCGGTCTTCACGCCCTGCGAGGTGACCAGCACTCGATAGGGCGTCGGCGCGCCATGGCAGGGCAGCGTCTCCGCGCCGGCGGCGGCGACGTTCGCCAAGCCGCACGCCAGCGCTGCGGCCGTCGCTAGCAGCGCCGCGCGGCAAGCGTCGCAATACTGAAACAACATCGTGCCGCGAGCTACAGGAACCGCCCGGCGACGTCCATAAGCGGCCGCGCCGCAGCTCACGGTTGGTCAGCCGTTCGTGGGCGAGCCGTATGCGTCGAGCTCGGCGAAGCTGAGGCCGCGGGTCTCGCGCGCGGTCAGCGCGGCGATGGCGCTGACGACGCAGGCGAGGGCGAGGTAGGCGGCGATCGGCGTCGTCGAGCCGGTGTGTTGCAGCAGCGCCACGGCGATCACCGGCGCCAGCGAGCCGGCGAAGATCGAGGTGACCTGGTAGGCGATCGAGGCGCCGGAGTAGCGGTAGCGGGTGGGGAACAGCTCGGCGATGAACGCGGCTTGCGGGCCGTACATCGCGCCGTGCAGCACCAGCGCCACACTCACCGCGACGCCCGCCGCCACCGACGTCCCGCGAGCGAGCAGGCCGAAGAACACCAAACCCCAGGCCGCCATCGCGAGCGCGCCGAACGCGTAGACCGGCCGCCGCCCGATCCGGTCGCTGAGCGCGGAGAAGAGCGGCATCGTCACCAGTTCGACGAGGCTGCCGATCAGCACCGCGTTCAGCCCGATCTGGCGATGGGCGTGCACGGTCTCAGCCAGGTAGGCGATCGCGAAGGTGGTGACCATGTAGTAGGCGACGTTCTCGCCGAACTTCAGGCCCGCGCCGATGGCGACGCCGCCCGGCCGGCGCCTCAGCGCCTGGATCGCCGGCGCGGGTTCGAGCGCCTGGGCGGCCTGCGCCTCGGCCGCTTCGAACTGCGGCGACTCGCTCAAGGTCGAGCGCACCCACCAGCCGACCACGACCAGCGCACCGGAAAGCAGGAACGCCACGCGCCAGCCCCACGCGAGGAAGTCGGCTTCGCTGAGGAACGCCGCCATCGCGGCCAGCACGCCGGCGGCCAGGAGGTTGCCGGCCGGCACGCCGACCTGCGGCCAGCCGGCCCAGGAGCCACGGCGCGCCGCGTCGCCCGATTCGCCGGCCATCAGCACCGCGCCGCCCCACTCGCCGCCGACCGCGAAGCCCTGCACGAACCGCAAGGCCGCCAGCAGCACGGGCGCGGCGACGCCGATCTGCTGGTAGGTCGGCAAGAGGCCCATGCCCATGCTGGCCGCGCCCATCAGGACGAGGCTCGCCATCAGCAGGCGCTTGCGCCCGATTCGGTCGCCGAAGTGGCCGAACACCAGCCCGCCGATCGGACGCGCCACGAAGCCCAGCGAGTAGGTGAGGAACGCCTGCAGCAGGCCGGTCAGCGGGTCCTTGGCCGGGAAGAACAGCTTGCCGAACACCAGCGCTGCGGCCGTGCCGTACAGGAAGAAGTCGTACCACTCGATGGTCGTGCCGATCAGGCTGGCCAGCACCACCTGGCGCAGCGACGATCGCGGCCGCGCGGTCGGCGCAGCCTTCGCAGCCTCCTGAGTGGTCATCCCCGCGCTTCCTCCCGACACCGTTTTTCGGGCATGGAAGCATCTTCACGCGCCGCCGTGAACCGCGGGCGGCGGCAACAGTGTTTGGGGTCCATGATCAGCATCGCGCTCGAGCACACCGACAACCTTGGCCCCGAGGGCGACGTGCCCGCGCTGTTGGTCAAGCTGGCGCAGCGGCTCGAAGGCGCGCGGCTGGCGCCGGGCGCGCTGGTGCGGATCGGCGCGCGGGCGATCACCGAATACGTGGTCGGCGAGCGCGACTGGGCCTCGGTCAGCGCGCTGATCCGGGCGCCCGCGGCTGAGCTGGAGACGTTCAGGGCGGAGCTCTTCGAAGACCTCGCGGCGATCATCGAGGACCATTTCGCCGAGCTCTACGCGCGCCGCTCGATCGCCATCTCGGTCGCACTCGACGTGCTCGGCCGCGAAGCCCTCTACGAACGCCGCCACCCGCGTCCGGCGTCGGCCGAATCGTTCTGACGCCGCCATTCGCCGCCGACCTCGATCGCCGATTGCAGGCTCGGCCGCAGGCGCGTCTACTGACGCGGCGCGGCGTCGCTGCGCAGACACGAGCGGAGGGCCGCCATGCGCTTGCCTTTCGGGATTGGCCTGTCGCTGACGGCCGCCGCAACCCTCGCCGCCCTGGCGCCGCTGGCCGCCAACGGCGCGGGTCGCGCCCTGAGTCTTCGCGACGCCTTCGGCGGCGGCGAGGCCGACGCCTGCGTGGCCCAGCCCGGGGAGCCGCTTCGCCCGATTGCGCTCAATACGTGTTTCTACCGGTCCGCCGTGCGCGCCAGTCGCGCGGCTGGGCACAACGTCGGCTTCGAGACGCGGACCGACGCCAGCCCGGAAACGGCCGCTGCGTATGCCGCGGCGGCTTTGGCGGCGGCCCAGGCGATCGTGGACATCGCCGACGGTCCGGGCGGCAAGTCCGCCCTCGCACAGGTCACCGGCGTGGCCGTCGACCAAGGTCCCGCGCCGGCGGTCAGGTTGTCCGGCGGGGTGCTCACCGTGACCATCGCGCCCTTCAGGGGAGACGCCGGCCGCCCGTCCGTCTTCGAGATCGCGCAGGCGGTGCGGGCGGGTCGCTTGTCGCCGACCTGAGGGTCACCCTCCGCGTCACCGCGGCTGCGGCGGTCTCAGCCTGCCAGGTGGAACAGCTCGCCGCCCCGACCGGCGGCCGCTTCGGCGAGGGTGTAGGCCTCCAGCACGTCGGCGGTGGCGTCGCGAGCCCGCAGCAGCGCCTCGCGGATCGAGCAGGTGGCCAGATCCGGGCAGTCGTCACACTTGCGGAACGACAACCGCGAGACGCAGGGCGCCAGCGCCAGCGGTCCGTCGATCACCCGGATCACCTCGGCGAAGCTGATCTCGGCGGCGGGCCGGGCCAGGCTGTAGCCGCCGAGCTTGCCGCGCCGGCTGACCACGATTCTGCGCCGTGACAGCTCCAGCAGGATCGCTTCGAGGAACTTGCGCGGCGCGTCGGCCCGCTCGGCGAGGTCGCCGGCGGTGACCTGCGCGCCGTCGCTGCGCGCCAGTTCAACGAGCGCGCGAAGGGCGTAGCGGGCCTTGCTGGACAGCATGCTCTCGTCTTAGGGCGCGTCGTCCCGGCCGTGCAAGGGAAGGGACGCCGCGGGCGGCTCGAACTCAGAGGCGAAGCGCCGGCGCGCCTCGTCCATGAAGCCGGTCGGGGAGGGCGGCGGCTCCTGGTCGGTGCGGTGGTCGATGAAAAGCGTCTCGAAGCCGCCGGGATGGAAGCTGACCAGCAGTTCCACCGCCTCGCCGCAGACGTTGGCGAAGCCATGCCGCATGCCTGGGGGCGCGCGGACGAAGTCGCCCGGCCCGAGATCGAACACGTCCTCGCCGAGCAGGAAGCGCAGGCGCCCGCGGCGCACCAGGAAGGTCTCCTCGATCTCCAGGTGGCGATGCGGTCCGAAGTCCGGCGCGTCGGTCGGCGGGCGGGGCGCGACGATGTAGTCCATCAGCGAATAGCGTCCGCCGCTCTCCGCGCCGAACACCAGGATGCGGCCGCGGTCCGGACCGTCCTCGAAGGACGCGCCGCCTTCTGCCCGGATGACGTGCTCATCACTCATCGCCCCGCTCCCACCCGTGAGTGTAGCGCTCCGCGCGCCGGCGATGGAGTCGTTCACGCCAGCACGCCGGCGTTGGCCTCGATCCAGCTGAGCTCCTCGCGCGCTGTCTGCTCCAGGCCACGGCCGCGGAAGGTCGCCCAGGGCTCCAGGCCCGCGCCGCCGAGCCGCACGATGCGGTCGATTTCGCCCAGCTGCGCCTGCAGCGCCGCCTCGATCAGCGCCCCGCGGCTGGCGCCATAGCCCGCGGCGAACGCATCGAGCCGCGCGCGGCGGTCGGGCGGCGTCTCGAAGCCGGGCGGCTCGGTCATGGCGTCCGGCCGCAACTGGGCGGCGCGGATCACCGCGAATCCGACGTCCTCCATCGGCGCGCCGGGCCTCGCCAGCTCGAAATCGATGACGCCGACCAGCTCCTCCGGCGACCAGACCAGGTTGTGCGGGCCGAAGTCGCCATGCAGGGCGATCTCGCCTGCCGCGATCGGCTGCGGCCCATGCCGCCAGATGGCCGGGGAGGGCGGGACGAAGCCGGCGGCCGCGTCGTGGTAGGCCCGCAGCAGCGCCCCGATCGCCCGCGCGCCATCGGTGGCCAGGAGCGCCGGCGGCCACGGCCAGTTAGCGGCGCGGCCGGGCAGCCAGCTGACGACCTCGCGGCCCGCTTCGTCCAGGCCCAGCGGAACCGGCGCGGGAAAGCCCTTGTTCTGCAGATGCGCGAGCAGCGCCTGCTGCGTGGGCGTCCATGGGCCCGCCTCGCGCCGCACCGTCTCGCCGAGGCGGACGACGCGACCTTCGACCAATCCGCCAGTGAGCGGTTGGCTCATCTGCGTCATCCCGTCCTCCGAAAAGGCTTGCGCGGCGCGCTGGGCCCCAATATACGCCGCCCCTCGCTCGACGAGGCGGCCGCTTCTGCGGCGGACGGACGGAAAACCTTCGGCCTTGGCCCTTGATTTTCTGTCATGTTCGCACTAGTTTCCGCCTCTTCAATCGACTCGCCACGGACTGGCAGGGGCACGCCCCGCGCGGCCCCGAAGCGGTTCTTGCGCTCTGATCGGTCCGCCGAGAAAACGCAAAAACGGTCGGTTGACAGCGAATTTGGGTGCGGATAGAGACGCCGCTCCTCGCGCCGCCGGGCGTTATCGGCGGGGCCGGAAGCCTCCGGTCGGGTCTTTGACATCGTTGATTTGGAAAGAGAAACGCAGGCGGCGGCGTCCTGGCGATGGCGAAACCACGCCATCTCGACGCTGACGAATGCGGTCTCTTGAAGACAAACCATGACCACCGGTTTCGGCCGGTGGAGATGGGAACTCGTCAATAGACTACGCAACGAACGCCCATCTGGTCTTCGGATCGGATGGAATATCGGTCAGAACGTCAACTCAACCTGAGAGTTTGATCCTGGCTCAGAGCGAACGCTGGCGGCAGGCCTAATACATGCAAGTCGAACGCACCTTCGGGTGAGTGGCGGACGGGTGAGTAACACGTGGGAACGTGCCCTTTGGTTCGGAATAATCCGGGGAAACCTGGCCTAATACCGAATGTGCCCTTCGGGGGAAAGATTTATCGCCATTGGAGCGGCCCGCGTCTGATTAGCTAGTTGGTGGGGTAATGGCCCACCAAGGCGACGATCAGTAGCTGGTCTGAGAGGATGATCAGCCACACTGGGACTGAGACACGGCCCAGACTCCTACGGGAGGCAGCAGTAGGGAATCTTGCGCAATGGGCGAAAGCCTGACGCAGCCATGCCGCGTGAAT
>DATNEH010000167.1:0-4483 GCA_035553015.1 Caulobacteraceae bacterium
TCAAGCAGGGGGTGATCGCCTACAAGATCGCCGCCCACGCCGCCGACCTCGCCAAGGGCCACCCGTCGGCGCGGTTCTGGGACGACGCGCTGTCGCGGGCGCGTTTCGAGTTCCGCTGGGAGGACCAGTTCAACCTCGGCCTCGACCCGGAGACCGCGCGCGAGTTCCATGACGAGACGCTGCCGAAGGAGGCCCACAAGGTCGCCCACTTCTGCTCGATGTGCGGCCCGAAGTTCTGCTCGATGAAGATCAGCCAGGAAATCCGCGACGCCGCGGCGGGCCAGAACGACGTCGCCGCGGGGCTGGCGGAGATGGCGGAGAAGTTCAAGGACTCGGGCGGCGAGATCTACGTGGAGACCACGCGCTAGCTTCCTCCTTAGGGGCGCCCTGGCGCCCCATCGAACCACGAAGGGCACGAAGGACACGAAGGGAAGCCAAGGCTGCAGACCCTTTGTGTCCTTTGCGCTCTTCGTGGTGAAGGACAGCGGCTCCCCCGCTCGGAAGCGCCGGAGCACTCGCGGCATTGGGGACCGCTTGCGCCGCGCGTGGGAGACGGTGCTATTTCCCAAGGCGCGGTCGACGCTGCACGGAAGGACGCTCGATGGACTATCCCTATGACGTCGGGGCCTATCGCCGGCCGGTGACCACGCGCTCTCCCGAGGCGCAGGCCTGGTTCGATCGTGGCCTCAACTGGTGCTTCGGCTACCACCACGAGGAGGCGGGGCGCTGTTTCGAGCAGGCGCTGGCCGCCGATCCGGGCTGCGCGATGGCCCATTGGGGGCTCGGCTACGCGTCCGGGCCCAACTACAACCTGCCCTGGAAGGCGATGGACGACGCCGGCAAGGCCGCGGCGCTGGGCAAGGCGTACGACGCCGCCCAGTCCGCTCTCGCACTGATCGAGGGCGTCACCGCGCCCGAGCGCGCGTTGATCGCGGCGCTGCCCGCCCGCTACCCGCACCGCGCGCCGGCCGAGGAGCTGGAGCCCTGGAACGACGCCTTCGCCGACGCCATGCGGCTGGCCCACCGCGCCCATCCCGACGACCTCGACCTCACCGCCATCTTCGTCGAGGCGATCCTCAACCGCACGCCCTGGCGCATGTGGGATCCGAAGACCGGCGAGCCGGCGCCGGAGGCCGGCACGCTGGAGGCGCGCGAGGTGCTGGAGAGCGCGTTCCGCGACCTGCCGGGCGCGCTCGCCCACCCCGGCCTGCTGCACCTCTACGTCCACCTGATGGAGATGTCGCCACAGCCGCAACTGGCCCTCGATGCGGCCGACCGGCTCCGCGAGATCGCCCCCGACATGGGCCACCTCACCCACATGCCGACCCACATCGACATCCAGTGCGGCCACTATCGCGACGCCATGCACTGGAACCAGAAGGCGATGGTCGCCGACCGCAAGGTCTACGCGCGCGACGGCGCGCTGAACATGTACTCGGGCTACCGCGCCCACAACTACCACTTCGCCGCGTATGGCGCGATGTTCCTCGGCCAGTACGCGCCGGCGATCGCCGCGGCCGACGAGATGATCGAGACGCTGCCCGAGGCGCTCTTGCGCACCGTCTCGCCGCCGATGGCCGACTTCTTCGAGGGCTACGTGTCGATCCGCCAGCACGTGCTGATCCGCTTCGGCAAGTGGCGGGAGATCATCGCCGAGCCGCCGCCGAGCGACCCCGACCTCTACCTCAACACCACCGCCATGCTGCGCTACGCCAAGGGCGTCGCCCACGCGGCGCTGGGCGAGGTGGCGGCCGCCGAAGCCGAGCAGGCGCTGTTCCGCGAGGCGGTGAGGCGGGTGCCGAAGTCGCGCTACATCCACAACGTCCGCTGCGTGAAGCTGCTCGCCATCGCCGAGGAGATGCTCGAAGGCGAGATCGCCTACCGCCGCGGCGAGCACGACGTCGCCTTCGCCCGCCTGCGCGCGGCCATCGCCCTGGAGGACGACCTGCCCTACGACGAGCCGTGGGGCTGGATGCAGCCGGTCCGCCATGCGCTCGGCGCGCTGCTCCTGGAGCAGGGCCGCGTCGCCGAAGCCGAGGCGGTCTACCGCGAGGACCTCGGCCTCGCCGGCGCCCTGCCCCGCGCGCAGATCCATCCCGACAACCTCTGGGCGCTGCGCGGCCTGCTGGACTGCCTGGAGCGACGCGGCGACACCGCCGAGGCCGCGCTGGTCCGCCAGCGCGTCGACTTCGCCGCCGCCCGCGCCGACACGCCGGTCGCCGTCTCCTGCTTCTGCGCACGGGCCGCAGCCGCGACGGAACAGGCCGCCTGACCGCCGGTCGGCGACCTAGCCGGCGCGCCGACGCTCCACTAAACGGGGGCGACCTCGGCCTCGGACAGGTCCGCCAAGCGGCGCAGCAGTCAGCAGGCCTGGCGCAACTCAGGGCCCAGCTCGGCAGTTGCAGCGCTCGGCGGCCGAAAGGCGCCGCCGAAGGAAAACAGCGGCCGGGAGCGCCTGATGCTGCGCGGATTCATACTTGGGATCATTGTGTCGGCCGTGGTCATGGCCGGCGCGTTCTATCTGGTGGTGGTCAACGGCGGTATACCGGCCGCGGCCGACCAGCCCGCCGGCCGGGTCGAAACCTGGGTGGCCAGCCACGACCTCAGCGCCGTCCTGAACGCCAACGCGCCGAAGACCGCCAACCCCGTTCCGCTGAACGACGCCAACCTGATCGCGGGTATCCGCCTTTACACCGACAATTGCAGCGTCTGCCACGGGACGGCGGCCGGCGACGCCTCGAAGTCGCCGATCGCCAAAGGCGAGGCGCCGCCGCCGCCCCAACTCGCCACGGACGGCGTCGAGGATGATCCCGAGGGCGTCACCTTCTGGAAGGTCAAGCACGGGATCCGCTTCACCGGCATGCCGTCGTGGAGAAGCACGCTGAGCGACCAGCAGATCTGGACGCTGGCGCTGTTCCTGAAGAACATGGACAAGCTGCCGCCCGCGCCGAAGGCGGTGTGGGAGTCGGCCGGCGGCCCGGCCCCGCCGCCGCCGCCGCAGACGCAGAGCCCGGCAGCGTCCCACCAGGGCCAGTCGCCGGCGGAGCCCGACGAGGATTAGTCGAACCGGCTACGTCGGGCGGCCAGAAGCGCGCGCCGCGCCCGCCCGGCTTGGCGCTGGGGCGCTCTGGCCGAGGACATTCGCGCGCTTGCGTCCCCCGGCGGAAATCGGGTCAACTGAACGGTGGTTAGGGAAGGACATACACGCGTGGCGGACGGGTCGAGGTTTGAGCGGGCGCCGATCGGCGGCGAGGTCGATGCGGTGGTGGTCGGGGCCGGCTTTGGCGGCATGTACATGCTGCACCGGCTGCGCGAGCTCGGCCTGACCATCCAGGGGTTCGAGGCCGGCGCCGACGTCGGCGGCACCTGGTACTGGAACCGCTATCCGGGCGCGCGCTGCGACGTGCCGAGCCTCTTCTATTCCTACACGTGGGATGAGGCCCTGCAGAAGGAATGGCGCTGGACCGAGAAGTACGCGGCCCAGCCGGAGATCCTGGCCTACGCCAACCACGTCGCCGACCGTCACGAGCTGCGCCCCCTGATCGCCTTCGAAACCCGCGTGGTGGCGGCCGAGTTCGACGAGGCGACCGACCGCTGGACGGTGCGCACCGACCGCGGCGACGAGGTCAGCGCCCGCTTCCTGATCATGGCGACCGGGTGCCTTTCGACGCCGCGCGCGCCGCCGATCCCGGGCGTCGAAAGCTTCGCCGGGCCGACCTACCACACCGGCGCCTGGCCGCATGAGGGCGTCGACTTCACCGGGAAGCGGATCGCGGTGATCGGCACCGGCTCGTCCGGCATCCAGTCGATCCCGCAGTTCGCCAGGCAGGCGGACCACGTCACCGTCTTCCAGCGCACCGCCAACTACAGCGTGCCGGCCAACAACACGCCGCTCAGCGACAAGGACATCGAAGACTTCTGGAAGATGTACCCCGGCTACATCGCCATGGTGAAAGGCCCCGGCATGGGCTTCGGCGGCAATCCGGCCAACGCGCTGGAGGCCACGCCGGAAGAGCGCCGGCAGCGCTTCGAGGAGTACTGGGGCGTCGGCGGGGCCGGCTTCCTGGCGGCCTGGGGCGGCGTCATCACCGACATCGACCTCAACACCGAGGCGGCCGACTTCGTCCGCAGCAAGATTGGCGAAACGGTGGCCGATGCGAAGACCGCCGAGTCGCTGAAGCCCAACGACCACCCGATCGGCACCAAGCGCATCTGCGTCGATATCGACTACTACCAGACCTACAACCGGCCGAACGTCAGCCTGGTGAACCTGAAGGAGACGCCGATCGAGGCGATCGAGCCGGGCGGCGTGCGCACCGCCGAGGCAACCTACCCGGCGGACGCGCTGGTGTTCGCCACCGGCTTCGATGCGATGACCGGCGCGCTGCTGGCGATCGACATCCAGGGCGCCGGCGGCGCGAGCCTGAAGGACGCCTGGGCCGAGGGCCCGAAGGCCTACCTCGGCCTCGCGGTCGCCGGCCTG
>DATNEH010000168.1:0-3661 GCA_035553015.1 Caulobacteraceae bacterium
GATTGACGCGATGGGCGGCGATCACGGACCGTCCGTGGTCGCGCCTGCAGTGGCGCGCGTCGTCAAGGAAGGCGTCGGCAAGGCCGGCGTCCACCGCGAGGGCGTGATCCCCGAGGGCCGCCCGCTGCGCTTCCTGCTGCACGGCGATGCGGCCGCGCTGAGGGCCGCTGTCGCCAAGCTGCCGGGGCTGGAGGGCCAGGTCGAGATTCGCCATGCCGAGCGCGTGGTCGGCGCGGACGAGAAGCCCGCCCAGGCGATGCGTCGGGGCAAGGGGACCAGCATGTGGAACGCCGTGCAGTCCGTGAAGGACGGCGAGGCGGGCGCGGCGGTCAGCGGCGGCAACACTGGCGCGTTGATGGCGATCTCCAAGCTGCAGCTGCGGATGTCGGCCGATCTCGAGCGCCCGGCGCTCGTCGCCAACTGGCCCACGCTGAAGGGGCGTACCGCCGTGCTCGACGTCGGCGCCAACATCGACTGCGACGCGCAGCGGCTGGTGGAGTTCGCGATCCTGGGCGCGGCGTTCCACCACGCGATCAACGGCTCGACGCGCCCCGCCGTCGGCCTGCTTAACGTCGGCGCCGAGGACCAGAAGGGCCATGAGGAGGTGCGCGAGGCCAACCGCATACTGCGCGACCTCGGCGCGCTCGATCTCGACTACCGCGGCTTCGTCGAGGGCGACGACATCGCCAAGGGCACGGTCGACGTGGTGGTCACCGACGGCTTCACCGGCAATGTGGCGCTGAAGCTCGCCGAGGGGCTGGCGCGCTATTTCCGCGCGACGCTGCGCAACACCTTCACCTCGGACCCGCTGGCCCGGCTCGGCGCATTCATCGCGCAGGCGGCGCTGCGACGCATGGCCCAGCAGTTCGACCCTGCCACGATCAACGGCGGGCCTTTCCTGGGACTGAACGGGATTGTAGTCAAAAGCCATGGCGGCGCGGACGCGCGGGGATTCGCCACCGCCATCCGTCTGGCGGTCGACCTCGCGGCCAGCGACTTCGTCGCCCAGATCGATCGAAACTTGAGGACGATGACCGCCGCTATGCCCAAGCCCGCGGCAGAGGCCCCGGAAAGAACCAAGGCGTGAGCTCCACACTTCGTAGTGTCGTCACCGGCGTGGGCGGCTATCTGCCGGCGCGCGTCGTCACCAATGACGACCTGGCCAAGATCGTCGAGACGTCCGACGAGTGGATCCGCGAGCGCACCGGCATCCGCTCGCGCCGGGAGGCGGTCGAAGGCGAGACGACGTCCGACCTCGCCACGCACGCGGCGGCTCGGGCGCTGGCCGCAGCCGGCCGCACGCCCGCCGACGTCGACTTGATCGTGGTCGGCACCACGACGCCCGATCTCACCTTTCCGGCCGCGGCCACCATGGTGCAGCGCAAGCTGGGCTGCCCGATCGGCATCGCCTTCGACGTCCAGGCGGTGTGCTCGGGTTTCGTCTACGCGCTGGCCGTGGCCGACAATTTCGTCGCCCGCGGGCAGTCGACGTGCGCGCTGGTGATCGGCGCTGAGACCATGACCCGCCTGATGGATTGGACCGACCGCGGCACCTGCGTGCTGTTCGGCGACGGCGCCGGCGCGGTGGTGCTGGAGCCCGGCGAAGGGCAGGGGACCACGGCCGACCGCGGCGTGCTGGGCGTTGCGCTCAGGGCCGACGGCGCCAAGCAGGACCTGCTCTACGTCGACGGCGGCCCGTCGGCCACCGGCACAGTCGGCAAGCTGCGCATGCAGGGCAACCAGGTGTTCCGCCACGCGGTCGTCAATATCTCGGAGGCGGTGCGGGCGGCGGCGGAGAAGGCCGGCGTCGCTCTCTCGGAGGTTGACTGGTTCATCCCGCACCAGGCCAACCAGCGTATCCTGGAAGGCGTGGCTCGCCGGCTCGGCATCGACGAGCAGCGGGTGATCTCGACGGTCGCCGAGCATGCCAACACCTCGGCCGCGTCCATTCCGCTGGCCATGGCGCAGGGCATCGCCGACGGCCGCATCAAACCTGGCCAACTCCTGCTGATCGAGGCGATGGGCGGCGGCCTGACCTGGGGCGCAGCGGTCATTCGTCTTTAGGCGTCGAATCTGGCCCTCGGACGAAGCCTTTGACTTGACGAAACATTCGGGAACATCGACCCTAGCGTGACGTGGGGGGCGGGTGAGGTCCAATGATGGGTCGGACTTTGACGCGGGCGGACCTGTGCGAGGCCGTGCACGAGGAGGTCGGGCTGACCCGCCAGGATTGCGCGGCGCTGGTCGAACGCACACTCGATCTGGTGGTCGAGGCGCTGGAGCGGGGCCAGACCGTGAAGCTGTCGGGCTTCGGCGTCTTCCAGGTGCGCGCTAAGCGCGAGCGCATGGGCCGCAATCCGAAGACCGGCGAGCCGGCGGCGATCGACCCCAGGCGGGTGATCGCTTTCCGCGCCTCGCAGGTGATGAAGGCGCGGATCGATCGCGCCCTGGCCAAGTAGGCCTCCGCTTGAAAGGCCCGGAGGCTTTCCGCAGCATCTCCGAGGCGTCCGATGCGCTCGGCGTGCCCCAGCACGTGCTGCGTTTCTGGGAGACCAAGTTCTCGTTCATCCGGCCGATGAAGCGGGCCGGCGGGCGGCGCTTCTACCGCCCGCAGGACCTCGCGGTGCTGGCCGAAGTGCGCCGGCTGCTGCACGAGGAAGGCTACACGATCAAAGGCGTCCAGAAGCTGCACCGCGAACTCGGCGCCAAGCGCTTCGCCGCCGGCGAGGCGCCGGAGCCGCCGCCGGAGGAGCAGCAGTTCGAGCCGGCGCCCGAAGCGGAAGCCCCCGTCTCCGGCGGAGCGGCGACGGCGTCTGCTGGCGCGCTCGATGAGGCTGCGCGCAGGCGGCTTACAGAAGCGCTCGAGGCGCTGGAGGCCGCCAAGGCGCGCCTCGATGACCTGCTCGGCGGCGACTGAGCGCTCCGCCCTCAGAAGAAGGCGATCGTGCGGAACTCGATGCTCTCGCGCGGCGGCGCGCCGGCGGGCGTGGTGGGATCGTCGAAGCCGGTGTGCGGCGTGAACCGCGCCACGTCGGCGTCCGAATCCCAGCACTTGATCAGCACCGCCTCATCGGGCGCGAGGTCCGGCGCGTAGAGCCAGCGCTGCTTTTCGCTGAAAGCGACGCCGTAGATCTCGCCCTTGCGGTGCGGGAAGATCAAGTCCTGAGCGATCAGGTCGTCCTTGGCGACGCTGCGCGCATCGGCGAACGCCAGCGGCCAGTCGCGCGCGACGTGATGGATCGGGCGCCACACGTTGATGATGGCCGCGCGCCGCTTCAGCAGGGCGTCGGCCTGCGCGCCCATCACCTGCTGCACCCGCTGCGGCCCGGAGAACACCGTCTGGTCGACGTGGACGCGGGCGGCAGGCTGGCGGGCCGAGCCCGGCGTGCGATCGGCGACGCCGTCGAGACGCCGGCGCAGCGTATGGTCGAACACCACGACGCGCGCCGCGCCGGTGACGGCCTTCACCAGCTCCGCCGTCTCAGGGTGGCCGAGCGCCATCGTCTGCGCCTCGTCCCAGAAGTCGGCGACCGCGGTCTCATGGCGCACCAGCTGGAAGCCCTCGACGTCGAGGGTCGCGCGCGGCGCGGCAACGCGCAGGTTCTCGATGCGCACCTCGCGCGGCTCGCCCTTGATGTTGGTCGCGGCGACGCCTTCGGGC
>DATNEH010000169.1:0-5444 GCA_035553015.1 Caulobacteraceae bacterium
TCTCCTTCAACCGGCGCACCGACATGGCCACCTGGTGCGAATAGCCGCCGAACTCCTGGCCCAGGGTCAGCGGGGTGGCGTCCTGGGTGTGGGTGCGGCCGATCTTGATGATGTGGTTGAAGGCGCGCGCCTTGGCGTCGAGCGCCTTGTGCAGATGGTGCAGCGCCGGGATCAGGTGGTGCGCTACCCTCTCGGCACAGGCGATGTGCATGGCCGTCGGATAGGTGTCGTTCGACGACTGGCTCATGTTGACGTGGTCGTTGGGGTGCACTGGGCTCTTCGAGCCCATCACGCCGCCCAGCATCTCGATCGCCCGGTTCGAGATCACCTCGTTGGCGTTCATGTTCGACTGGGTGCCCGAACCGGTCTGCCAGACCGCCAGCGGGAACTCGGCGTCGAGCTTGCCGTCGATCACCTCTTGCGCCGCCGCCACGATGGTGTCGCCGAAGTTCGTGTCGAGCCTGCCGAGCGCCATGTTGGTCTCGGCCGCCGCGCGCTTGACGATCCCGAGCCCCCGGACCACCGCCTTCGGCTGCTTTTCCCAACCGATCTTGAAGTTCTGCAGCGAGCGCTGGGTCTGCGCGCCCCAATAGTGGTCGGCGGGCACCTCGATCGGGCCAAAGGTGTCGGTCTCGGTACGGGTGGCGGCCATCGGCTCCTCGGAGGCTTAAGTCGGAGCCGGGTTTAGCTCGCCGCGACCGTCTGGCAAGGCGTCAGACGCGCAAAGCGCCGCTTGGCCGCTAGCCTGTGGGCCGCCCGTCCGGCTTCAGCGCCATCAGCGGCAGGATGGGACGCAGGCCCGGCCCGACGAAGAACTGCGGCTCGGAGGGCGGCCGCATGCCGGTCTCGACTTCCTTCTGCGCGACGCAGGCCTGGACGGCCGGGCCCAGCGTCTCGAAGTCGTGCGCGGTGGGCAGCACCTTCAGCATGCAGGCGTCGAAATAGGGGTACTTGTCGCTCTCGCTGCAGCCGAACGAGGAGCGGTCGGGGCGCGCGGCGGTGAGGATCATGCGGTTGTTGTCGGCCAGCGCCGGCACGAAGACCCCCGAGAAGCAGGCCGAGATGATCACGATGGTCGGACGTTGGCCGCAGGCGCTGGAGATCATCTGGTCCATCAGCTGCGGCGGCAGGATCTGGCCGTCGAGCACGACGCCCTGCGGCGCGCCGTGCGACGAGAAGTAGACCAGACAGCCGGCCGTCGCGTGCTGCGCAAGGTCCGTCAGCGCGTGGTAGATCGGCTCGAGGTCGGCCTTGCCGGGATGGGTGTCCGGATAGAGCTGCGGGCGCACCGAGAACTCGCGCAGGTTCGCCGGCGAGAAGCCCTTGCGGATCAGCTCGGCGGAGACGTCGCGGCGGGCGTTGTCGAAGGTCTCGGTCGGATTGTTGGTGTGCGCCGCGTGGAAGTCGCCCGAGACCACCACGGCCGCCCAGTTGGCGAACGGGCCGGCCGTTTCCGCGTTTGCGGCGCCGACCCCGGCCAATGCGGCCAGGGCGAACGCGAGGGCGGCGAGCCAGCGGGCCATCGGGTTACTTGTAGTTCTTGAACGGCGTCGGCACCGCGGTGCCGGTGGCCTTGGCCAGGAGCCTGCCTTCGCCGTCGTAGAGCTCGCCCTCGGTGAAGGCGATGGTCTTGCCCCAGCGCACCACGCGGCCGACGCCCTTGATCGGGCCGAACGTCGCCGGGCGGAAGAAGCTGGTCTTCATCTCCACGGTGGGCGCCACGGCCGTCATCTGCGAGGCGACCATGCAGGCCACCGACATGCACTCGTCGAGCATGGCGCAGAGGTAGCCACCCTGCACCTGCCGCATCGGGTTGGCGACCAGCTCGGCCTTGGCCTCGAAGCTGACCTCGACCTCCTTCTTCTCCTGGCTGACGCTGACCATCTTGAAGCCGAGCGTCTGCGAGCCGGTGGGCTGGTTCTTGGTGCGAAGGAACCGTTGCAGGATCTCGTCGTCGGTCGGGGCGGGCGGGGCTGCTTGAGCCTCGGTTGCGGCGGCGTCTGTCACGTGCGGTCTATTTCTTCCTGAATTGATCGAGCGAGACGATGTTGGGCGCATCGCCGTCCTTGGCCCCGTCCTTGTCCCCGTCCTTGTCCTTGTCCTTGTCCTTGCCCGCCGGCTTGGCCGCCTTTGCCGGCGCGGCCGGCAGGGCGGCCGGCCTGGGCGGCGGCTCGGGGACGTGGAAGCGCAGGCGGTAGTCGATGCTGGGGTCCCAGAACTGGGTGATCGCCGCATAGGGCACCGTCAGTGTCTTGGGTTGGCCGCCGAACTTCAAGGTGACCGAGAAGAAGGCGTCGTTGGGCGCGAGGTCCCAGTACTGGTGCTGCAGCACGATCATCATCTCGTCGGGATATTGATCGAGCAGTTCCTTGGGGCCGGTGACGCCCGGCGCGGCGGTCTTGAAGGTGATGTAGAAATGATGGTCGCCGGGCAGGCCGGTGGTCGCCGCCTGCTTCAACGCGGCGCGCACGACGCCCCGCAGGGCGTCCTGCTGCAGCGCATCGTAGTCGATCCGATCCTGAGGCTTGCCGTCGCGAGGCATCGACGCAAGCCTAGCGCCGCGATGCGGCGAAGCAAGGGCGGGCGCGGCGCCTGAAGGCGATTTCACCGCACGCGCGAACGGATGCAGGAAGCGAACGCAAGGGAAGTGGGAGGCTTCTGTTGCCAGGCGCCTCCCGAGCCCCGCCTAAGCCGGCTAAGGCCTAGGGCTTAAGGTCGAATATGCTCGCGCCGCATTACGCAGCGAGGGCGTACTCTTGAGCGAAGTTATCGTTCGCATTTAGAAAGATGGCCCGAAACGGTGAGCCACGCCGAGAGAAAGCAAACGCCTTTACACGTCTGTCGATGCTGATCGGCCCCGCAAGGTCGCCTCGTCGATAACACGAGGAGAGGAAGGGTTGGTGGAGCCGCCGGGAATCGCACCCGGGTCCAGTCCGCTTATTCCGCGCGCGTTTATCTCCATAGTCCGGACGAAAGCCCGAACGCCCTCGATATAGGCGAATTGGGTTGCCGATTGAAGAACCGACGCGCGCAAAGGGGGGCAGGCGCACATTGTGTCGCGCCCGAAATCGCTTCGGACATATCGGCGCAAAGGAAGGAAGCCTCTAAGCCGCCCCGCTGGCTGGTAAGGGCGAGTCTCGCGTGCGGCGTACATCGACGACGGACCGGTTGACGGATCGGTTCAGGCAGGCGGTCGGCCACCACACGGCCGGCCGGCTGGACGCGGCCGACGCGGCCTATCGCGCGATCCTGCTGGATGAGCCGGGCCACGCCGCCAGTCTGCACGGCCGCGGCGTGATCGCCCACCAGAGCGGCCGCAGCGATGTCGCCGTCGAGCTGATCGGGCGCGCGGTCGCCGCCGAGCCGCGCATCGCCGCCTTCCGGGCCAACCTCGGCGCGGCGCTGCGGGCGCTGGGCCGCAACGGCGAGGCGGCCGCGGCCTACCGGCAGGCCATCGCGATCGATCCGGCCGACCGGGTGTCGCTGAACAACCTCGCCAACCTGCTGCAGGCCGAGGGGCGGACAGAGGAAGCGATCGGCTACTATCGCCGCGCGCTCGCCTGCGCGCCGAACGAGCCGGCGCCGATGAACAACCTCGCCAATGCGCTCGCCGCCGCCGGTGGCACCGAGGAGGCGATCCAGCTCTATCGCCGCGCGCTGGCGTTGCGGCCCGCCTACGCCGAGGCGCACTACAATCTCGCCAACCTGCTGGCCGACCTCGGCGACCTCGATGGCGCGGCGGCGAGCTACCGCGCCGCCATCGCCGCGCGGCCGGACCACCTGGCGGCCCGCAACCAGCTCGGCGCGGCGCTGCGCCAGGCCGGGCGCTACGCCGAGGCGATCGCGGCCTACGAGGCCGTGCTGGAGATCGATCCCGCCAACGCCGAGGCGCACAGCAACCTCGGCCGCGTCTTCGTACTGCAGGGACGGCTGGCGGAGGCCGGCGCGCGCTACGAGGCGGCGCTCGCGCTGAAGCCAGACTACCCCCAGGCCAGGAGCAACCAGCTGCTCTGGCTCAACTATTCGGACGAGACGCCGGAGGTCATCTTCGGCGCCCACCGCGCCTGGGCCGAGCGCATCGAGCAGGCGCTGCCGCCCCGGGGGCCGCATGCCAACGCCCGCCACCCGGAGCGGCGGCTGCGTGTCGGCTACGTCTCCCCCGACTTCCGCGCCCACTCGGTGGCCTCGTACCTGGCGCCGGTGATCGCCCAGCACGATCGCGCGGCCGTCGAGGTGGTCTGCTACGCGGACGTCGCGCGGCCGGACGCGGTGACCGCCAGGTTCCAGGCGATGGCGGACCTCTGGCGGCCGATCACCGGCCTGTCGCCCGATGCGCTGGCCGAGCGCGTCCGGCTCGACGAGATCGACATCCTGGTCGACATGGCCGGCCACCTGGCGCCGCATCTGCTGCCGGCGTTTGCGCGCAAGCCCGCGCCTGTGCAGGTGAGCTGGATCGGCTACGTGAACACCACCGGCCTGAAGGCGATCGACTACCGGCTGGTCGACGCGGTCACCGACCCGCACGGGCCTGCGGATTTCTTCGCGAGCGAGCGGCTGGTGCGGCTGCCCGGCGGCTTCGCCTGCTTCGAGCCGCCGGCCGATGCGCCGGCGCCTGCGCCGCCGCCGAGCGCGGCGGCCGGCCACGTGACGTTCGGCTCCTTCAGCCCACCCGCGAAGCTCGGCGAGAGCGTGCTGGACGCCTGGAGCGAAATCCTGCGGCGCACGCCGCGGGCGCGGCTGGTGCTGAAGGCCGCGGCCTTCGACGACGCGGGAACGCGCGCCCATCTGCTGGAGCGCTTCGCCCAGCGCGGGATTGGGCGCGAGCGCATCGACCTCGTCAGCTGGATCGCCAGCTCGGCCGGCCATCTGGCGCTCTATGACCGCATCGACGTCGCGCTCGATCCGTTCCCGCACAACGGCTACACGACCACCTGCGAGGCGCTCTGGATGGGCGCGCCGGTCGTGGCGCTGGCGGGCGAGCGGCACGTGGCGCGGATCAGCGCGAGCTTCCTGACCACGGTCGGCGCGCCGGAGCTGATCGCCGAGGACCCGGACGCCTATGCTGACCTGGCGGTCGGCCTCGCGGCGGACGCTGGACGGCTCGCAGAGCTGCGGCGGACGCTGCGGCCACGCATGGCGGCCTCGCCGCTCTGCGATGCGGCGACGTTCACGCGCCAGCTGGAAGCCGCCTATCGGGCGATGTGGCGGCGTTGGTGCTTCGGCGGCGACGACTGGCCGGCGGCCGGCTAGGTCATGCGGCGCTGGCCGCCGCCGCGGATTGCTGGGCCGAGATCCAGTCCATCAGCCGCGGCAGCTCGCCCTCCAGCGTCCGCTTTGGCTGGAAGCCCAGGTTCGCCAGCCGGCCGATGTCCGCCCGCCAGCGCCGAGGGTGGCCCGTCGTCGCCGCGCCCTCGAAGCGGACCTCGAGCTCAAGGCCCAGCGCC
>DATNEH010000170.1:0-11321 GCA_035553015.1 Caulobacteraceae bacterium
GTATGTTCAAGCGCGATCGGAGACCGCCCATGCAACGCGACGACAAGCCCCGGCTGCTGAACCGCCTGAAGCGCATCGAGGGCCAGGTGCGCGGGGTGGCGCGGATGGTCGAGGACGACCGCTACTGCATCGACGTGATGACGCAGCTGCGCGCGGTGCGCGCCGCGCTCAGCCGCGTCGAGAGCGAGCTGCTCAAGGGCCACCTCGACCACTGCATCGAGAGCGCCATCGTCAGCGGCGACGCCGGCGAGCAGCGCAAGAAGGCCGCCGAGCTGATCGAGCTCCTCGACCGCAGCGCCCACTGAGCGGGTCGGAGTATCGCCATGCGTTCGAGTGTTGCCGCCCTGTCGCTCGCCGCCGCCTGCGCCGCCGCCATCGCGACTTCGGGCGCCCGCGCGCAGGACATGCCGGGGATGCCGGGCATGGCCGCCGCGCCGCCCGCCCAGCCGCCAACGCCCGCCCCGACCGCTCGTCCGCCGCCAGCGGACAGCATGGCCGGCATGGACATGGGCGGCATGACGATGATGGCCGGCCAGCTCGGCGACTACTCGATGATGCGCGACGCGTCCGGCACGTCCTGGCAGCCGGACTCCACGCCAATGGACGGGTTCTCGTGGGCCTCAGGCGGCTGGACCGGCATGCTCCACGGCTACGCCAACCTGGTCTACGACCACCAGGGTGGCCCGCGCGGCGACACCCAGACCTTCGTCGAGGGCATGCTGATGGCCATGGCCCAGCGCCCTGTAGGGCCAGGCGTGCTCACCCTGCGCTCGATGCTGTCGCCCGACCCGGCGATGGGACCGGCCGGCTACCCGCTGCTGCTGCAGACCGGCGAGACCGCCGACGGCGTCCATCCGCTGGTCGATCGCCAACACCCGCACGACCTCTTCATGGAGCTGGCCGGCGTCTACCAGTTGCCGGTGGGCCACGGCGCCTCGGCGTTCCTCTACGTCGGCTATCCCGGCGAGCCCGCGCTCGGGCCGCCCACCTTCATGCACCGCTACTCGGGCATGGACGATCCGGCCGCGCCGATCACCCACCACTGGCTGGATTCGACCCACATCTCCTTCGGGGTGGTGACCGCCGGCGTCGTCGAGGGCCCGTTCAAGCTCGAGGGCTCGGTCTTCAACGGCCGCGAGCCCGACCAGCACCGCTGGGATTTCGATCGGCCGCGCCTGGACTCCTATTCCGGCCGCGTCAGCTTCAATCCGACGCCCGACTGGGCCTTCCAGGTCAGCTACGGCTTCATCAAGAGCCCCGAGCAGCTGACGCCCGACGTCGACCAGCGTCGCGTCACCGCCTCGGCGATCTACAATCGCAAGCTCGCCCACGGGAACTGGCAGACAACGCTGGCGTGGGGCCGGAACTACGACCACCCCGGCCATACGCTCGACGGTTTCCTGCTGGAGTCGGCGCTGAATCTCGGACGTCACACGATCTTCGGCCGCGCCGAGAACGTGCAGAAGGACGAGCTCTTCCAGCCGCCCAGCCCACTCACCGGCGAGGTGTTCCGCGTCTCGGCGCTGTCGCTGGGCTACGTCTACGACCTGCCCGTCGCCAGGCATCTCGCGCTGGGGCTCGGCGTCTCGGGCACGCTCAACCTCGTCCCGTCCACGATCAAGTTCGCCTATGGCGACGATCCCACCGGCGTGATGCCGTTCCTGCGCCTCAAGATCCGATAGGAGCCTATCGTGCACCGACTCTCCGCCATTCTTCTCGGCGCCGGCCTCGGGTTTGCCACAGCGGCGGGGGCGCATCCGCTGCCGAGGGCGGCCTTTCCCGCGCCGAACGCTGTCCTGTCTGCCAGTCCGCCCGAGATACGCATCATGTTCAGCGAGGGCTTCGTCCCGGCGTTCTCCGGTCTCGAGCTCAGGGACCCGTCTGGCAGGGACGTGCCACTCGGGCCGGCAATCGCCGGGCCCACAGACAGGAAGCAGCTCGCCGCACCGGTGAAAACTCGGCTCGCGCCGGGCGTCTACACGGTGAACTGGCACGCGGTCGGCGACGACAGCCACCACGTCGCCGGCCACTACAGCTTCCAGATCAAACGCTGACGCCAGCCGCGGCGCGGTCCCGGCCGGCGCGCCTCGCCGCTTCGCCTTGGAGCGAGCCCGCGGGGTCCCAGCATTGCCTGGCCCCCCCTCGACCTACGTCCACCCACGCAAGCCCTCCTGCGCCAGGCGTTGAAACCTGGCGTCCATCTCCTGCGGCGAGGATCGGGCGCCGCCGTCCAGCCACCAGGTCAGGACCGCGAGGAAGCCGCCTACCAGGTATTGCACTGCAAACTCCCTCGCCGCGCGGTCGGGCATGAGGCGCGTCAACTCGGCGCGGACGAGATCGCGTAGCACGTCCCTGATGGACTCGATGGCGATGGTCCCGCCGCGGCTGCTCGCCAGGGCGCGGTAAAGTTCGATGTGCGCGTGCGCGTGCTCGAACATCGGCAGGCTGAACGCCAGGATATGATCGGGTTCGACGCCCGCGGGCTGGTTCGCGGAGAGCTCTTGCCGCAACGCCCCGAGCCCGCGCCGGTGCAGGTCCTCCTTGCTGGAGAAGTGCGCGTAGAACGTCGAGCGCCCCACGTTCGCCGCGGCGCAAATGTCCTCCACCGTGACGGCGTCGTAGCCCTTCTCCACGATCAGCGAGAGGTGGGCGCGCTGCAACAAGGCCTGCGTTCGCGCCACGCGTCGATCGACCATGCCTGGCGACTCCAACAATTGGCGCACGGCCCGTGTCCGTCCGTCCGTTTTGGAACATCGAGCGCCGGCGTGTCCGGCAACTCATATTGGGACGCTTCGTCCATAATCGTACACAACGTCCAGCATTTGATCGAACGAACGAGACGATGACCGCTTCGAACGCGCACGGCGCTCGCGCAGCCGGAATCCTCCTGCATGCGCCCGGCGTCTACGACCTTCAGGTCTGGCTGGCGACCGGCGGCCGCGAGCGTCGCCTGCGCGAGGAGATGCTGCGGCTCTCACGGGCTAGCGAGGGCGAGCGCGTGCTCGATGTCGGCTGCGGGACTGGAACGCTGGCCATCATGGTGGCGCAGTTGCTCGGCTCGTCAGGCGAGGTCGCGGCGATCGACGCCTCCCCTGAGATGGTGGCGCGGGCTCGGCGCAAGGCCGACAAGGCGCGCGTCGCGGTCGATTGGCGCGAAGCGTCGGCCCAGGCGCTGCCGTTCGCGGATGCGCGGTTCGACCTCGTCACCTCCACGTTGATGCTGCACCATCTTCCTCGACGTGACCGCGACGCTTTCTTGCGCGAGGTCCGACGGGTGCTCAAACCCGGAGGGCGCGTGCTGATCGTGGATTTCGCGAGTTCATCGCGACAGCAAGGCGGCATCGCGCATCTGCTGCACCGTTTCGGTCGGGTCCCCCCCGCGGAAATCCTGGCGCTTGCGGAAAGCCAGGGCTTTGTCGTGGCCGAGCGCGGCCCGCTCGGCGTCCGGGACCTGCAGTACGTCCTGGCGACCGCCCGTTTCGCGCCATGAAGCGCCGCCACGCACTGATTGGCGGCGCCCTGGCGGCGGCCGTGGCGCTGGTCGCGGCGCACCTCTTCGCCTTCGGGCTCGCCGCCACGCGACTGGCGGCGCCCGCCGTAGCGATCGTGATCGTGCTGCTTGCCGCCGTGCTCGCGCACCTGGGGGTGATGGCGCGATTGACTGCGTTGATTCGCCGAAGGCCGCCGGCCGATTGATCTGCTCGGCCAGCGGCCGTTCGCGCGTCCAGGCGGCGCCCGGGGCGCGACCCCGCCGGGATCATGCCGTTCCGAAACGCGTCGCACACGGTCGATTGTCACGTGCGCGTTACACCGCGGCTTGATAGGAGGCGTCGAACCGTCGATGGGCGGTCAAACCTCGACTGAAAACACGAGCCAGGGAGCGGTCGCGTGTCAGAGCCAGTGCTGCGCCGCGCGCACCCTGTGCTGCGCGCGCCTTTCAACGTCTGGGACCTGGTCGCCGCCGCGCTGATCCTCGGCGTGTTCCTCACCATCTCGCACGGCGCCAAGGAGACCTTCGCGCCGCTGACCACGCTGGCCAAGACGCCGATCAGCCTCGATCCGTGGCGGCTGCCGGAATACGCGCTGCGCACCAGCCTGCGGATGATCGGCGGCCTCGCCGCCTCGCTGGCTTTCACGCTGAGCTACGCGACTTTGGCCGCCAAGAGCAAGCATGCCGAGATCGTGCTGATCCCGCTGCTCGACATCCTGCAGTCGATCCCGGTGTTCGGCTATCTGACCTTCACCCTCGCCTGGTTCCTGGCGCTGGCGCCCGGCAACGTGGCGGGCGCCGAGTTCGCCTCGGTGTTCCTGGCCTTCACCGCGCAGGCCTGGAACATGGCCTTCAGCTTCTACCAGTCGCTGAAGACCATCCCGCGCGACCTCGAGGAGGCCGCCAACTCGTTCGGCCTGACGCCTTGGCAGAAGTTCTGGCGGCTGGAGGCGCCGTACGGCGCGCCGGCGCTGATCTGGAACATGATGATGTCGATGGCCGGCGCCTGGTTCTTCGTGACCGCGTCGGAGGCGTTCACCGTCGGCGTGACCAACGTCACCCTGCCCGGCGTCGGCTCCTACATCGCCGCGGCCAACGACAGGGGCGACCACGCCGCCGTCATGTGGGCGGTGATCGCAATGGCCGCGACCATCCTGATCTTCGACCAGCTGTTCTTCCGCCCGCTGGTCGCCTGGGCCGAGAAGTTCCGCGTCGAGTTGACCGCCGCGGCCGATCCGCCCCGCTCGTGGCTGCTCGACGTGTTGCGGCGGACGCGGCTGATGCAGCGCGTCGGCGAGCCGCTGGGCGTCGGCGCGCGCTGGATCGCCTCGTTCCGCATCGCCTCGACCGTGCAACTGCCCCGGCCGCCGGCGTTGTCGGCCCGCGGCGAGCGCACCTTCGACGTGGTCTGGCTCGGGCTGGTGGTGGGCCTGGCGCTGTTCGCCGGACGCGAGATCGTGGCGTTCGTCGCCAAGGAGCTGACCTGGCGCGAAGTGCTGCACGTGCTGGTGCTCGGCCTCTACACGCTGGCCCGGGTGGTGATCCTGATCGCGCTGGCCTCGCTGATCTGGACGCCGATCGGCGTCTGGATCGGACTTCGCCCGAAGGTCGCCGAGCGGGTGCAGCCGGTCGCCCAGTTCCTCGCCGCCTTCCCGGTGAACCTGCTCTACGGCGCCGTGGTCAGCGGCATCATCATGTTCCACCTGAACCCGAACATCTTCCTCAGCGGCCTGATGATCCTGGGCACGCAGTGGTACATCCTGTTCAACGTGATCGCCGGCGCCTCGGCCTATCCGACCGACCTGAAGCAGGCGGCGCAGTCGTTCGGGATCAAGGGTCTCTTGTGGTGGCGCAACGTGATCGGGCCGGGGATCCTGCCCTACTTCGTCACCGGCGCGCTGACCGCCAGCGGCGGCGCCTGGAACGCCTCGGTGCTCTCCGAGGTGGTCTCGTGGAAGGGACAGACGGTGCGCGCCGCCGGTCTCGGCCAGTACATCTACGACTACACCGCCAGCGCCGACTATCCGCGGGTGATGCTCGGCATCGCGGTGATGTCGCTGTTCGTGGTGGGCCTCAACCGCACCGTCTGGCGCCCGCTCTACCAGCTCGCCGAGCGGCGCTACCGCTTCGACTAGGAGGGATCGGCCATGCCCAAGACCGCTGACGCCCGCACGCTGATCACCGTCGAGGACGTACGCATGTGCTACAGCCCCGACGGCAAGGGGCCGCTGGTGCTCGACGGCGTCAACGTCGCCATCGAGGAAGGCGAGATCGTCTCGCTGCTCGGCCGCTCGGGCTCGGGCAAGTCGTCGCTGCTGCGGATCATCGCGGGCCTGCTCAAGGCCACCCACGGCCGCGCGCTCTGGCAAGGTCAGCCGATCAACGGACCCTCTCCGGGCGTTGCGATGGTGTTCCAGAGCTTCGCGCTCTTCCCCTGGCTCACCGTCGAGCAGAACGTCGAGCTCGGGCTGGAGGCGCAGCGCACGCCGGCCGCCGAGCGGGCGCGCCGTGCGGAAGAGGCGATCGAGCTGATCGGCCTCGGCGGCTTCGAAAGCGCCTTCCCGAAGGAGCTCTCCGGCGGCATGCGCCAGCGCGTCGGCTTCGCACGGGCGCTCGTCGTGCACCCCGAGCTGCTGCTGATGGACGAGCCGTTCAGCGCGCTCGACGTCCTGACCGCCGAGACGATGCGCACCGACATCATCGACCTCTGGATCGAAGGCCGCCTGCCGATCCGCTCGGTGCTGATGGTGACCCACAACATCGAGGAGGCGGTGCTGATGAGCGACCGCATCCTGATCCTGTCGTCGAACCCCGGCCGCATCATGGCCGAGATCAAGATCACCCTGCCGCACCCGCGCAACCGCGACGATCCGCGCTTCCGCCAGCAGGTCGACGACATCTACGGCCGCATGACCGCCCGCGTCCCCGGCGACCGCGGCGACAAGGGTGGCGGCGGCTTCCCGGGCGTCGGCGTCGGCATGGCGTTGCCGCCGGTCTCGATGGGCGAGTTGGCCGGCCTGATGGAAACGCTGTCGGCCTCGCCGGACGGCCGCGCCGACCTGCCGGCGCTGGCCGAGGAACTGAACTTCGAGGTCGACGACCTCTTCCCGATCGCCGAGACGCTGCAATTGCTCCGGTTCGCCGAAGTCGCGCAGGGCGACATCCAGCTGACCCCCGCCGGCCGCCGCTTCGCCGAAAGCGATCTGGAGGACCGCAAGCGCCTCTTCGCCGAGCACCTCGTGGCCTATGTGCCGCTGGCCGGGCTGATCAAGCGCGTGCTCGACGAGCGTCCCAACCACCGCGCCAGAGCCGCCCGCTTCTCCGAGGAGCTGGAAGACTTCATGAGCGAGGACTACGCCGAGGACACCCTGAAGGCGGTCGTCGACTGGGGCCGTTTCGCCGAGCTGTTCAGCTACGACGAGGCCGACCAGACCTTCGAGCTGGAAGAGGCGTAAGCGCCCTTCACCCAGCCCCGTGCCCGTGGCGGTGGTGCAGGTCGGGGTAGTGCGGGTGAGCGTGGCGTAACGGCGCGTGGCGGTGGCGGTGGGTGTGGGGCTCGCCGGGCGGATCGCCGGGCGCGTGCGCATGCTGGTGGTGGGCGTCGTGGCTGTGGCGATGCTCATGCTCGAGCGCCTCGTGCTCGTGCTCATGCGCGTGCTGTTCGGAGAGATGCAGCCAGACGCCGACGCCCATCAGCACGGCGGCCACGGCCAGCTGCAGCGTCGGCGACTCCCTGAAGACGATGAGCGCCAGCCCCGCGCCCAGGAATGGCGCGGTCGAGAAATAGGCGCCGGTGCGCGCGGCGCCGAGGTGGCGCAGCGCCAGCACGAACAGCACCAGGCTGACGCCGTAGCCGAAGAAGCCGACCACCGCCGCGCCGCCCAGCGCGGCGAGGCCGGGCAGGTGCGCGCCGGCCATCAGCGCCAGCGTCAGGTTCACGGCCCCCGCGCAGAGGCCCTTGATCGCCGCGATCTGCACGGGGTCGGCGGACGAGAGCTGGCGGGTCAGGTTGTTGTCGACGCCCCAGGCGATGCAGGCGCCGACCACCGCCAGGGCGCCGAGGCCGAAGCCGGCCGGCCCGCCTTGCCAGGAGATGACCACCGCGCCAGCCAGGATCGCGGCCGCGCCGGCCAGCAACCGGCGGTCGACGTTCTCCCTGAACACCACCCACGCGATGGCCATCGTCGCCAGGCCTTCGACGTTGAGCAGCAGCGCGGCGCTCGATGCGGGCGTCATCGCCAGGCCCAGCATCAGCAGCACCGGCCCGATCACCCCGCCGGTCAGCACGACGAGCGCCAGCCACGGCAGATCGGCGCGGCGCAGTGGGGCCTCCGCGGCGGGCAGGCCGAGCGCCTGGCGCACCGCCTGGGTCAGCGCCAGTCCCGCCCCCGAGCCGAGGTAGAGCAGGCCAGCCAGCAGCCAGGGGCTGACCCCCTGCCCCAGCAGCAGCTTGGCGAGCGGCGTCGACGCCCCGAACAGCGCCGCCGACGCAAGCGCCATCGGGGCGCCCGGCCAGGCACTCGCACTTGGCTTGCGGTCGTCCATTCGCGGCTACCTCGGCGCCATCACGCGGACGATGGCGCGGCCGTCCACGTTGCGGAGCGGGAAGTAGACGATGTGCGTCGCCGGATCGACGGCGACGGTATGGGCATTGTCCGCAAGCAAGCCTTGCCCGAGCTTGGCGACCTTGCCGTCGCCGACCTGAAACACTGACACGACGCCGCTCTCGCTCGACACATAGAGGCGCCGCAGGCCCGGATCGTAGGCGAGCACGTCCGGCCCGCCGCCGACTGTGTCCTCGCCGATCCGCGCCTTGGTCACGAGCGAGAGTTCGATCAGCCGTGCGTTGTCCTCGCACGCGATGAAGGCAAGGCGGCGCGCGGCGTCGATCAGCAGTCCGTGGTTGCCCGCGCAGCCCGGCAGGGCCTCACGCGAGACGATCTCGTCGGTGCGCGGATCGATGGCGACCAGTTCGCCGCGGCCCTGTGCATTGCTGTAGATCAGCCCGCTCCCGGGATCGTACTGGGTGTTGCCGACCTCGCCGCCCATGCGGATGAGCTTGAGCAGCCGGTGGCTTGCCGCGTCGATCACTGCGACCTGCCCGCCCTTCTCGTCGGAGACGTAGAGCTTGCGCTCCTTCGGGTCGAACGCGATCCCGTCCGGATAGCGGCCGGCCGGGCTGCGAGCAGTGACGGCGAGCGTCTTCTCGTCGATCGCGACGAGCTCATGCGAGCCCGTAGCTGACGCGTAGACGCGGCCAAGCTCGGGCGCGGCGAGGACCCCGTGTGCGCTGGCCACGTCCGGCACGGCCTTCACCAGTCTGGCGCCCTTCACATCGACCACCATCACGCGGCTGCCGGCGAGATCGGCGAAGAACAGCAGCCCCGCGACCGGATCGAGGCTCGCGTAATCGAAGCGGCGCGACGGCGGCCCGACCGGGATGTCCTTGACGGCCGTCAGCGGCAACGGGGGCGGCGCCGCGGCGGCCTGGCTGCACGCCGCGAGCGCGACGGCGAGCAGCGCCGCCAGCCAGCGGAGCTCAGGCATTGGCTACGCCCTTCGCCGCCCGCGCGGCGCGAGCGCCCGCGATCGCCGCTTCGGCCACCGGTACGGCGGCGCTGTCCGGGTACGGCGCGACGGCGCTGACGTTGATCTCGCAGAGCACGTAGGTGTCGCGGCCGTCCGGCGTCTTCGGGCCGAAGAGGAAGTCGGCGTCCCACAACGCCGGCAGGTCCGCCGTCGCCACGCCGAGCCGCGCCTGCATCTGCGGGATCCACCTGTCCTCGAGCAGCCTGCGCAGATCCTGGAACGGCGCGGCCTCGGGCGGGTGCATGATGCGCGGGCCCGGCCGCGCGGCCTCGGACTGCGGGCCTTCCGGCGGCGGCGGGATCAGCGCCTTGATCAGCTGCTGGCCGTAGCCCGCCACCTTGCCGCCGGCCAGGTAGCAACGGATCATCCCCTCCGGCAGCCGCGGCTGGAACGCCTGGTCGATGATCCGCCCGTCGCCGGCGAAGTAGGCGCCGCAGCGGTGCATGAAGGCGCCGAGCGCGATCCGTTCCGGCGAACTGCCCCATTGCGCGTGCAGCACCTCGACCGGCGCGGCCGCGTCGGCGGCGCCCGCCAACAGCGTCACCTTCCAGACGCCCTGGCCGCCGTTGCCGCGGTGCTGCTTCAGGACGCGCGGGCCTTGCCCCGCGAGCTTGGCCGGGAAGCGGCGCCGGAAATCATCCTCGCTGCGATAGAGCTCGACGTCGACGCCCCAGCCGAGATCGCGCGTGTCGTAGAGCACCTCCTTGGTGCCCATCTTCAGGATCACCTCCGGGCGGGCGCTTACGTAGACGCCGGCCGCCGCCACCTCGCGCAGCAGCGGATCGAGGCCGGAGCGGTCCTTGCCGTCCTGCAGCGGGTTGACCCACACCACCACGCCGTCGACGCCCAGCAGGCGCTCGCGCACCGCGTCGCCCACCGTCTCGTCGTAGACGACGCCCTCGCCTGCGGCGCCCCGCTCGGCCAGCGCCTCGACGATCCGGTTGAACCTCACCGGCGGCGGGGCGGCGGGATCGCCCCGCCAGACAAGGGCTATGCGGACTGGCGCCCCATCTGCGGCGTCGACCATGTCAGACCCTCTCGAACCGCTCATTCGCCATCTTCCAGTTGATGGCCGACATGAAGGCGTCGACGTAAGCCGCCGCCTTGGCCCCGTAGTCGATCGCGTACGCGTGCTCTTACATGTCGAGCACCAGGATCGGCGAGGAAGCCGCCAGCGACATGGTGTGGTCGGCGGCCCACTGGTTCACCAGCCGACCGTCGCGATGGCTGTAGGTCAGGATCACCCAGCCGGAGCCGCCGCCCAGCGCCTTGCCCATGGCCGAGAACTGCGCGGCCCAGGCGCGCAATCCGCCGAACCCGGCGTCGAGCGCCGCTTGCAACTTCGGGCTCGGCGTCGCCGCGGCCCCCAGGTTGGCGAAGTACAGTTCATGCAGGATCATCGAGTTCCAGGCGATCAGTTCCTCGCGCTTGAGCCCGTTCAGCGTGAAGCCCGGCGCGGTCGAAGGATTGAGCGAAGCGATCGCCGACTCGATGGCGCCCAGACGTTTGACGGCTCCGACGTAGTTGTTCTCGTGGTGGCTGGTCAGCAGCTTCTCGGAAAAGCCGGGGATCGAGCCCGCTGCGAACGGCAACGGCTTCGGCTCGAAGGCGGCGGGCGCTGGCGCGCCCCCCTGAGCGGCGGCCGAGCCGGCGGCAAGAAGGCCGCCTGCCAAGGCCGCGCCGCCGATGAGGGCGCGTCGGCCGACTTGGCGCTCAGACAGCGATGTTGGGGAGCTCGAGTCGTTCATTGTCTCGTCCATGCGCAGCTCCTCGCCACCGCAGGTGCGGTGGTTGATGGAGCGGGCTTGGACGGCGAGCCGTCTGACCGGGCGCCCGCGCGGGCCCGGATGTCCGGAGTAAGCCGCAAGGACCACGCGAGCGCAAGCCTGCAGCGGGACCAGGAGTGGCGCTTCGCGATGACCTACCCCGGTCAGGCGTCGGCGATTGCACCCGGAATGACGGCTCGCGCGTTAACGCTGGAAGCCAAGCTGACAAGCGTGGCGGCACATTAGGAGTGACTGATGGGTATCATCGCATGGCTGGTGCTGGGCCTGATCGCCGGCTTCATCGCCAGCAAGATCGTCAACCATACCGGTTCCGGCATCATCATGGACATCGTGCTGGGGGTCGTGGGCGCCCTGGTGGGCGGCTTCCTGTTCTCGATCTTCGGGGCGACCGGCGTATCCGGGTTCAACATCTACTCGATGCTCGTGGCCATCCTCGGCGCGGTCGTCGTCCTGTG
>DATNEH010000171.1:0-3706 GCA_035553015.1 Caulobacteraceae bacterium
TGGGCGTCGCGCCGGCCGCCCAGGGCCGCGGCGTCGGATCGGCCTTGCTGCGCGCCGCCAACGCCCGCCTCGACGCCGAGGGCCTGCCCGCTTACCTGGAGACCGCCACCACCCGCAACGTCGCCCTCTACCGCCGCCACGGCTACGAGGTGATCTCCGAGCACAAGGCGCGGGCCGACGCGCCCACCATGTGGAGCATGTGGCGCGAGCCAACCAGCCCAATAAGTATTTGATATTATGGTCTATTGTGGAAGGTAGCCGTAGACGCCCCAGCAAGCGCCCAACAGAGGCGCCAACAACGCGCTCCGCCCTGAAAGCGGCCTTCATTCGCCGTCGCTTAGGCGAGGCGAGGTCCGGCAACGCGGCCCAGACAGGTCAATGAGACGGGGCGCCGCTGACGACGTTGACGGCCTCCACATTCAAGGCGCCCGGCGGCGGCCGGGCGGCGCCGCCTTCGGCGCCGTAGGGCGGAAGCCACTACTCGGCGGCCTTCGCGCCGACGCCGCCGAACTCCTCGATGATCTGCACGGTGTGCTGGCCGATGTCGGGGGCCATGCGCGGCGGGACCTTCGTCTCGCCGACAATCTGGAAGGGGCTGTCCAGCGTCTTCAGGCCGAGGCCGTCGACGAACTCCGGCAAGAGGCGGTTGGCCTCGAGCTGCGGGTCGGACGGGTGGTCGGTGATGCGGCCGACCAGGCCGAAGGTGATCCCCGCCGCCGAAAGCCGTGCGTCCCAGTGGCTCCAGGGCTCGGCGGCGAAGATCTCGGAGAGCAGGGTGGTCAGTAGGTCGGCGTTCTGGAACCGCGCCACGGGCGTCGCGAAGAGCTCGTCGTCGAGCCACTCGGGCTTGCCCACCGCCGCCGCCAGCAGCGGCCACTCGCGCGGGGCGTTGACGATCGCCAGCGTGAAGGCGCGGCCGTCGGCGGTCTCGTAGTATTCGACCATCGGGTTGCGCTGGCCGCGCTCGCCGCGCGGGACCAGCTCGAGGTCGCAGAGCGCCGCCTGCACCTGGCAGCCGTTGGCCCAGAGCCCGTTGGCGAGCAGCGAGGTGCAGACCTCCGAGCCCTCGCCGGTCGTCTGCCGCCGATAGAGCGCGGTGACGATCGCCGCATACATCGCTGTCGCGGTCGGGTGGTCGCCCATGCCGGGCACCGACATGGCGACCTCGGTGTCGCCAGTGGCGCGCACCATGTCCATCAAGCCGCTCCTGGCCCACCAGGCGGTGGCGTCGAAGGCGGTGCGGTCGCGCTGCGGCCCGTGCTCGCCGTAGGGGGTCAGCGACGCGTAGATCAGCCGCTTGTTCAGCGGCATCACATCCTCGGCCCGCAGCCGCAAGCGCTCGCGCACCGGGAACGGATAGTTGGTCAGGAAGACGTCCGCCTTGCGGATCAGCGTGTCGAGGAAGGCGCGCGAGGCCGGCTCCTTCAGGTCGATCGCCAGGCTCTGCTTGTTGCGCGCGTCGAGCGTCCAGAAATAGTCGATGACGTCCTCGGCGCCGCGATACTTGATCAGCGTCCGATAGCCGTCGCCCTCGCCGGGCGGCTCGATCTTGATCACCCGCGCGCCGAAGTCGGACATGATCGTCGCCGCGGCCGGACCGGCGACGTAGCTCGCGCAGTCGATCACCAGGAGGTCGCCGAAGAGTCCCTGTCCCACGCGTCGTCCTCCCTTTCGATGTCCTCAGGCGGCTAGTTCGCCCCCGAAAGACGCCGCGGCGCAAGGCGCGTAGGGTCAGCGGGGGCGCTGCCGCTTTCGCCTCGAACGGGGCCGTGCTAGCGTTCGTCGTCCGTCACGACGCTTCGGGCTTACGCGCCCCCGCCAGACGGACTCCTTGGAAAACCTGGCATCTGGAGGTCGAGATGACCGACGCCGCTATGTCGTATGCGCCTGGAGACCCGGTCCGGGTCGTGGACGGGCCGTTCGAGAATTTCATCGGCATCGTGCGTGACATCGATGCGGACCACGACGAACTGCTGGTGGAAGTGACGATGCTCGGCGTCCGGGTTCCGATCCGAACCGAGCCCTGGCAGATCGCGCGAGACTAGGTACGGCGTTCGCCAGCGCTGTCCGGCGCGCGCTTGACGGCGCTGGCGGGACGTACCTCCATGGCGGCTTCGCTCAAGCGGAGGACCGCCATGACCACCCAGGTGAACACGGTCGAGGGACGCAGGGACGCGGCGAGCCTCGGCCGTACGCTGATCCACGAGCACGTGCTGGTCGGCTTCCCGGGCTGGTTCATGGACGCCCGCCAGCCGCCGTTCAAACGCGCCGAAGCCATCCAGCGCGCGGTCGACGCGTTCCAGGAACTGCACGCGCATGGCGTGACGACGGTCATCGACCCGTGCCCGATGGATCTCGGGCGCGACGTCGAGTTCATCGCCGAGGTGGGCCAGAAGAGCGGCGTCACGCTGATCTGCACCACCGGCGTCTACGCAGAATCGATGGGCATCCCCTACACGCTGCGCGCGCTGCCGATCGAGGCGGTGACCGAGATCTTCGTGAAAGAGATCGAGGACGGCATCGGGTCGACGGGCATCCGGGCCGGCCTGATCAAGATCGCTACCGGCGAGGGCCACGTCACCGACTACGAGAAGAAGATGATCGCCGCCTCCGCGCGCGCCGCGAAGATCACCGGCGTGCCGCTGATCTCGCACACCGAGAACTGCAGCTGCGGGCACGAGCAGATCGACATCGCCACCGGCGAGGGGCTGGCCGCGTCGAGCCTGATCGTCGGCCACTCGGACGGGCGCGACGACCACGACTACCAGCGCTCGCTGGCCGAGCGCGGGTCGTACGTGGGCTTCGACCGCTTCGGGCTGGAGCAGATCGTGCCGGACCAGGTGCGCATGAAGAACCTGAAGATGCTCGCTGACGCCGGCCACAAGGCGCGGATCATGGTCTCGCACGACACCGTAAACTGCTGGCTGGGGGGCCTGCCGGGCGGCGCGGCGCCGGAGACGCTGAACCAGATCGCCCCCAACTGGCGGATGACCAACCTCTTCGAGCGCATCTTCCCGGAGCTGAAGCGGATGGGCATGACGCAGGCCGACCTCGACACGATCGTCGCGGAGAACCCGCGGCGGTACTTCGAGGAGGCGGCCGCCAACGCGAAGGCGGCCGCGCCGAAGGCCGCGGAGTAGGGACGGCTAGCTCCTGAAGTGAGTCATTCGGTCGTCGTTCGTTGACGCGGCCTTGCGCCCCCTCCGTCTCGTCGCGCTGGTAGCGCGCCGATCCACCTCCCCCGTCGTCTGCGCGACGGTGGAGGAGCAAGGTCGCGGTCGTTCGCTCCTCCACCGCACCGCAGAGTGCGGGGGAGGTGGCGCTCGGCGCGGAGCGACGAGTGACGGAGGGGGCGCAAGGCAGCTGCCGCAATCCTCACGGCCGAAACCAGCCTTGGTCACGCCGCGGCCTTCAGCGCCTCGGCGACGATCGTGGCGATCTCGGCGTGGCACGAGCCGCAGGAGGCGCCCGCGCCCGTAGCCTCGCCGATGGCGTCGACGCTTGCCGCGCCGCTTTCGACGGCGGCTGCGATGCGGCTGCGGCGAACGCCGCGGCAGGCGCAGACCAGCGCGCTGGTGTCGAGCGGCTGGCCCGGCGCGCGGCCGATCAGCAGCGCGGCGCGCTGGAGCGGGCCGAGCGTGGTGTCGGCGAACAGCTCGACCAGCCAGTCGCGCGGCGGCAGCGCGCCGGCGGCGGCGTCGGCAGT
>DATNEH010000172.1:0-20183 GCA_035553015.1 Caulobacteraceae bacterium
CGTCGAGGCCGATCACCACGAGCTGCACGGCCAGCAGCGCCATCAGCGCGATTGTGAGGCGCGGGACAGCGCGCTCGCGCGTGCTGGGGGACGCGAGTTGTTCCAGAAGACGAAGGAGATTCAGCGTCAACGGACTAACGACGAGGATGAGGCGGAGCTGCCCGGAAAGGCGTTGACCCGGCCTTGCGCCCCCTCCGTCTCGTCGCGCTTAAAGCGCGCCGAGCCACCTCCCCCGTCGTCTGCGCGACGGTGGAGGAGCGAGGCCGCCCAACCTCGCTCCTCCACCGCACCGAAGAGTGCGGGGGAGGTGGCAGACCGCGAAGCGGGCTGACGGAGGGGGCGCAAGGCAGCCTCCGCGAACCTTCAGGCGCGTCTCCAGCCACCCACCATACTCCCAACCAACCCTATCCCCCCGGCGCGATCTCGGTGCGGCCGCCGGCGGTGCGGGCGTTCACGCCGGCGTGGTACATGTCCAGGATCTGGGCGCCTGGCGCATAGAAGTCGCCCGGCGTCACCGCCCGCAGCACATAGGCCAGCGCGAAGGTCTTGCCGCCGGCGAGGTCGAGCGCGGCGACATAGCGGTCGTCGCGGCTCTCCTGCGCCTTTGGGGTGGTCAGGCTCCCAAGGAACTTGAAGGGCCCCTTGTCGGCGTCGTCGGGTCCCAGCACGCTCTCGATCTCGAAGCCCGCCGGCAGCGCGTCGTCCACCGCCAGCGCCACCGTGCGGCCCTGCTGCGAGCCGCCGGCGATCCGCACGATCACCCGGTCGCCCTGCTTGACCGTCGCCAGGTTGGCGGGCGCGCCGGCGAAGGTGAAGTAAGTCTTCTCCACCGAGACCCCGTGCTGCTCGGGTCCCGGCGCGGTGATCGGCGTGCCGAACACCGTCACCGTGCGCCAGAGCGGCCGCTGGCTGGCGTTGACGAAGCGCGCCTGGCGCAGCTGGCCGTTCACCGCCCAGCGCGGGGTGAGGCCCTGCGCCGGCATGGCGACCACCGTCCCCGAGCCCTGCACGTTGATCGGGCCGGCGGCGGCCAGCATGAAGTGCGCGGCGCGCAGCAGCTGCGCCTTCTCCTGGGTGTTGAGGTCGTCCGGGTTCTTCACGGCGCCGTCCAGCCGGTCCTGCAGGCCGCGGGCGATGTCGGGCTGGCCAGCCTCGTAGGCCAGCGCGATGACGCCGGCGAGGTCACGCAGCGGCGACTGGTACCAGTCGTCGTCGTCGGTGAAGACGAACGGCCCCAACTGCAGCAGCGGGCGCTTGTAGCCGACCGCGGCGGCGGCGTGCTGCAGCGCGTCGCGGGCGCGGGCCTGGTCGCCCATCATGGCGAGACCCGCGCCGACCTGCGCGATGGCCAGCGGCGAGCCCTCGGACTTCATCTGCACGTCGTGCCACCAGCGCAGGCGAGAGAGGTCGCCGCGCCCACCCTTGGCCATCACGTAGAGCGCATAGGCCGAGGCGCGCGAGCGCATGCGGGCGGTGGCCGCCTTCGAGGCGGCGGGGCTGGCGCCCCACCAGTCGGGATACTCGAGCCGGTAGGATACTGACGAGGTGCCGTCCGGCCGGCTGACCTGGCGCATCGCGTTCAGCGCCGAGTCGATCGAGCTTTGCGGCACGGGCGCGCCGGCGCGCTGCGCCTCGATCAGGAAGTCGGTGACGTAGGCCCCGAGCCACGGATCGGCCTCGCCGTCGCCGACCCGCCAGAGCCCGAACGCGCCGTCGAGGCTCTGCCGGTCGAGGATCTGGCCGACCGCGTTGTTGAGCGCGGCCGGCGCCGCCCGCAGCCTCGGCTCGACGCCCAGCCCTTGCGTGTAGAGCAGCGGGAAGGCGGTCGAGACCAGCTGTTCGGTGCAGCCGTAGGGGTACTCCGACAGCGAGACGGCGATCGGCCCCGGGTCGAAGCCCTTGAACGGCGAGTAGCTGACCTGCACCTGCAGCGTGCCGCTCTGTCCGGCCGCGAGGCCGCTGACCAGCGCCGGCGGCGGCGTGTAGGCCTCGCCCGGCTGCTGCAGCTCGGTGGTGGTGCGGGTGATCGGCCCCCAGCCCAGCCGCGTCTCGATCGGGTAGTCCTTCGAGGTGGTGAAGCCGGGCCCGGTCAGCGTGAAGCCGACGGAGCCGATGCCGGTGTGGTTGGGCGCGAAGAACGGGATGTGCTCGGCGATGCGCTGGCCGAGCATCAGGTCGAAGACTTTCTGGAACGTGGCGATGATGCCGCCGGTAGCGCGGAGAATGGCGGCGTAGGCGCCCGGCTTGCCCTCCATGTTCTGCAGCTCGAGCGTCGCCATCGGCTTGTCGCCGGGCGACAGGAAGCGCGGCAGGTTGAGGTCGGCGACCACCGGCTGGCGGACGGTAAGTTCCTTCGAGCCGGAGCCAACTTGCGTGTCGGTCCAGGCCACCGCCATGATCCGCAGCTGGCCGTTGAAGTCGGCCGCGGGCAGGGTGACCGTGGCGCGGCCGTCGGCGCCGGTGGTGACGATGCCGGACCACAGCGCCACCGTCTTGATCGGCGTGACGGTCAGGCCCTGGCCGCCCAGCTGGTCGCCGCCGAAGTCGACGCCGGCCGGCGCGCCGAGGTTGGCGTTCAGGAGGCGGCCGTAGTCGTCGCGGTAGTCGACCGAGAACGCGCGCTTGCCGAAATACCAGGCGACCGGGTCGGGGCTCTGGGCCTTGGTGAGCAGCAGGATGCCCTCGTCGACCGCCGCGACGGTGACATGCGCGCTCTGGCCGAAGCCCAGCCCGTTCACCTTCAGCGGAACGGAGACCTGCGCCTTGGAGTCGATCTTGTCGGGCGTCGCTATGTCGACCGTCAGCTTGCGGCTCTTCGGGTCGAGCGGCACGTAGACGAGGCCGAGCGCGCGGTGCGGCGTCGGCGTCTGCACCGGGTCGCGCGGCTGCACCAGCGTCACCAGCACGTAGGCGCCGCCGCCCCAGGCCGCCGAGGTCTTCAGCCGCACCGTTCCGCCGTCCTTGCCGACCTCGAAGGTCTTGAAGTCGATCAGCCGGTCGGTGGCGACGGCCACTTGCGCCTCGCCGGCGTAGGGCCCTTTGACGGCGATCTCGACGGTGTCGCCCTGGGCGTAGGTCTTCCTGGCCGGCGAGACGCGCACCAAATCGGGCGACTCGGTCGAGTTCGAGGGCGCGCCCCAGCCGACCGAGAAGCGGATGATGGTCTTGGCGCCGTCCGGGCCGTTCAGCTCCAGCCGGTAGTCGCCCCAGCCGAGCTTGCGCGGCCGGAGGCGCGCCGGCGCGCCGGCCGACACATCGAGCGCGCCCTGGTTCACCACCGTGTCTCGGCTGGTGCGGCGCCACTGCCAGCGGCCGTCGGCCTGGTACCAGTCGTAGTTCCAGTTCTCGCTGATCAGGCTGTAGCTGACGCCGGGCGCGGCGATCCGCGCGCCGGCGCCGTTCACCGCGATCACGTCGAGCGCGGTCGGCGAGCCGGCGAGGCTATCGGAATCGCCGCCCTCGACCTTGGCCCCCAGATAGAGCGGCTTCGGCCGCAGCCGCAGGGTGACGCTCTCGCGCACCGGCCGGCCGCCGGGCTCGAACACCGAGGCGGTGACCAGCGCCACGACCGGATCGACGGTGTCGCCGGCCTGGCTGCCGGCGAGGTCGAGGCTCGCATGCCCGGCGCCGTCGGTGACCGTCGTGCCGAGATCGAGCTCCTTCTCGTCGAAGGCGTTGGTCTGGTCGCCCCACTGGTAGTCCTGGAACGCCGGGAACGGATTGGGGTCCTGGCGCAGCCGCGCCTCGCCCTGAGTCTGCAGGCCCGCGCCGATCGCGCCGTAGAGGAAGCGCGCGGCGACATCGATCTTGCGGGTCTCGTCCGCCGCGATCGGCGCCTGCGGCTGGCCGGCGACGGTCACCGCGAGCCGCTGCGGCGCGAAGTCCTGCACCTGGAAGTCGAGGCTGCCGGCGGGGTCTTTGTAGCCGTCGATCTGCAGCGCTGCGGTCCAGCGTCCGCGCGGCGCGGTCTTCGGCAGCGCCACGTCGAGCGCCAGCGCGCCGCCCGGCGTCGCCGTGAACGGATAGCGCTTGAACTCCAGCCCCGAGGGCCGCTTGACCACGACGTAGCCCTTGCGGTCGGTCACCGCCTTGGCCTCGCGGTCGCGCACCAGGCTGGTCAGGTGCACGGTCTCGCCCGGCCGGTAGATGCCGCGGTCGGCGTAGAGGTAGCCGTCGACCGCCTCGGTGACCGAGCGGCCGGCCAGGAGGTCGTCCGGCGACTGTCCGGGCGCGATCCCGCCGCCGCCCTGCTTGGAGAGGTCGGTCGGCGAGCGCTCGAGGTCGAGCACCGCCAGGTCGCCCATGTCGCCGTAGGCCATCACCATCTTCGGCGTCATCGCGCCCGTTCCGTCGAGCAGCGCGTGGGCGAAGGTCGCCCGGCCCATGGCGTCGGTCTTGGTCTTGGCCAGCGTCTCGCCGTTCTTGGCCATCAGCGCCACCGGCACGCCGGCCAGCGTCTTGGCGTTCTTCAGCGAGCGCACCACCACGTCGAGCGCGTCCGAGCCGGTGTACGAGGTCAGCGCCATGTCGGTGAACATGATCCAGCGGCGCGCCTGCGCCGGCGGATTGCCCTCGTCGGACTTCGCCGCGAGGTCGCGCCCGCCGGAGGCGTCGCGCGCCTTGATCACGTAGCCGCCCGGCTTCATCTGCTTCAGCACGGCGCCCAGCGGGAAGACGGTGGTGGCGTGGGCGCCTGGGTCGCCCTTAACCGGCACATAGCCCTTCCAGACAACCTGCCCCTCGTCGTCGGGGCTGTCGTCGCCGTAGTCGTCGGCATACTGGCCCTCGGGCGTGGGATCGGGCGCGCTGATCGACTTGCGCACCAGGTTACGGTCCACCACCCGCCAGACCTCGACGTAAAGCTTGGAGACGTTGACCGTGTCGATGCCGACGCCGTCGGAATCTTCGCGCGGCAGGATCACGCCCGTGCCGTTGAAGCCGACGTAGGGCGGCTTGTCGCCGTTGGTGAACTGGGTCTCGGCGTTGGCGTCGAGGGTCTCGCCGTCCTTGGCCGGCAGCCCCTTCAGCAGCGTGACCTGGCGGTCGGTGAAGCCGACGCCGCCGACGCACAGCGTGTCGCCCCTCACGATGGTCGCCGGCGCGTGGCCGAGGTCCGGCGAGACCAGCACGTAGTCGGCGTACGACTTGGCCGGATCGAGGTTGCGGGTCATCTGGATGCAGGCGAGCGGGTCGGCGGCCGAGGTGTCGAGCCGGGTCTTCCAGATCGCAAAGCCGTCCGGCTTGGTCTCGCCGGCGCGCGGCGCGCCCGCGGCCCGGGGATGGCCGAAGAACGGCCAGGAGCTCAGCGCCTGGCTGGCGCCGGCCGGCGTGAACAGCTTGCCGTCGACGCCCTTGGCGAGAAGGAACCCGCCGCCGAAGGCCACAACCACTGCGGCGATCGCCGCCGCCGCCAGCCTGCGGTCCATCCAAACCCCCCGATCGAGCCGGAGCCGTTATCCCCTGAACAGGGATGGAAGCTCAACTGTAGGGGCCGGTCAATGAAGCGGCGCGAGGTTGCGGAAATAACACCCTGGCGGTGCGCCCTTTCCCGCGTCCCTCCCCATGATGGGGAGGGAGGCGCGCGGAAGTAAACGGAACTTAACCATTGCCGCGTCTACTGCCGCCTCTCAAGTCCAGACGGGGGCGGCATGCCGGCGGCGGCGCGCAGGACGGTCTCAGGGCTCGCTTTCGAGTCGCTGCGCAGCGCGTGGGACCACGCGGCGAGCGCCCGCTTCCGCGGCGGCCTGGCGGCGGTGTCCGGCGCGGCGCTGGCGCTGGCGCTGGCCAGCTGGCGCGCCGACGATCCCAGCCTCGACGCCTCCGCCGCCGGCGCGCCGGGCAACCTGATGGGCGGCGCCGGCGCGACCATCGCCGACCTCATGATGCAGTCGCTGGGCCTGGCGTCCTGGGTCGTGGCGGGCCTGCTGATCGCGCTCGGCGTCGCCCGTGTCGTCGAGCCGGCGCCGCACGTCTCGCGCGCCAGGCTGAGATGGCGCGCGGCCTCCGGCGTGCTGGGGGTGCTGCTGCTGGCGGGGGCGCTCTCGGGCGCCGCGCCGCCGGCGGTCTGGCCGCTGGCGGCCGGCATGGGCGGCCTCGTGGGGGACGCCGCGGCCGCCGGCATCGCCGCGCTCGCCAAACTGGCCGACTTCGACCCGCTGGCGCCGATCATCCTCACCCTGCTGGCGATCGGCGGCGTCTGGGCGACCGCGTTCGGGCTCGGCGTCACCCGCGCTCACATCGCCGCCCTCTTCCAGTCGCGTCCGCGCGCGGCCAAGCCGAAGCGGGCCGCCACGCCGTCACCGGCGCGCGCCGCCAAGGTCGCCCGGCCCGACGGCGCCCGCGGGGTTGCGCTGGCGGACGACGACGACCCGCCGTTCGACATCGAGCCGAATACGGAGTCTGGCGGCGAGCCCGCGCCGCTCGCCATCCGTGCGCCGAAGGCTGCCCCCAAGCCCTCCGGGCGCGAGGCGCGCGAGGCGCAACCCGGCCTGCCGTTCGTGGCGGACAATGGCTTCCGCCTCCCCGAGCTCGCCATGCTGGCCAAGCCGAAGCCGCGCTCCGCCGCGTTCGACGAGGGCGCGCTGCGCCAGAACGCCCGGGTGCTGGAAGGCGTGCTGGCCGAGTTCGGCGTGCGCGGCCAGATCGACCAAATCCGCCCGGGTCCCGTCGTCACCCTCTACGAGCTGGCGCCGGCGCCCGGCGTGAAGTCCGCCCGCGTGGTGGCGCTCTGCGACGACATCGCCCGCTCGATGAGCGTCGCCGCCTGCCGCGTCTCCGTGGTCCCCGGCCGCAACGCCATCGGCATCGAGCTGCCGAACGCCAAGCGCGAGACGGTCTACCTGCGCGACCTGCTGGCCTCGGCCGAGTACGAGAAGCACGGCTCGACGCTGCCGCTGGCGCTCGGCGAGACGATCGGCGGCGAGCCCTACGTCGCCGACCTGGCGCGCATGCCGCACCTCTTGATCGCCGGCACCACCGGCTCGGGCAAGTCGGTGGGGGTCAACGCGATGATCCTCTCGATCCTCTACCGGCTGCCGCCGGCCAAGTGCCGCTTCATCATGATCGACCCGAAGATGCTGGAGCTCAGCGCCTACGACGGCATCCCGCACCTGCTGGCGCCAGTGGTCACCGACCCGAAGAAGGCGATCGTCGCTTTGAAGTGGACGGTCCGCGAGATGGAGGACCGCTATCGCCGCATGTCGAAAATCGGCGTGCGCAACGTGGCCGGCTACAACGAGCGCGCCGAGGAGGCGATCGCCCGCGACGAGCACTTCGTGCGCACCGTGCAGACCGGCTTCGGCGAGGATGGCCGGCCGATCTACGACGAGGAGAAGATCGTCCCCGAGCCGATGCCCTACCTGGTGGTGGTGATCGACGAGGTCGCCGACCTGATGATGGTGGCCGGCAAGGACATCGAAGGCGCGGTGCAGCGCCTGGCGCAGATGGCCAGAGCCGCCGGCATCCACCTGATCATGGCCACCCAGCGCCCGTCGGTGGACGTGATCACCGGCACCATCAAGGCCAACTTCCCGACCCGGATCAGCTTCCAGGTCACCTCCAAGATCGACGCCCGCACCATCCTGGGCGAGCAGGGCGCCGAGCAGCTGCTGGGCCAGGGCGACATGCTCTACATGGCCGGCGGCGGGCGCATCACCCGCCTGCACGGCCCGTTCGTCTCCGACGGCGAGGTCGAGGCGGTGGCCAAGTTCCTGCGCGAGCAGGGCGAGCCGCAGTACGTCGAGGAGGTCACCATCGCGCCGGAGGAAGACGAAGAGGGGGGCGGCGACCTCTTGGGCGGCGAAGGCGGCAACGATCTCTACGACCAGGCGGTCGCCGTGGTGACGCGCGACCGCAAGGCCTCCACCAGCTACATCCAGCGCCGCCTGCAGATCGGCTACAACCGCGCCGCCTCGCTGATGGAGCGGATGGAGCGCGAGGGCGTCGTCGGCGCCGCCAACCACGCCGGCAAGCGCGAGATCCTCGCCGGCCCGCCGCCGCACTAGTGGTTCGTTCGGACTCGCTTCAGGTCCGGTTCAGGGCCGGCGCGCTTGGAGAGAGGCAGCAGCTTCCCCATAAGAGCACGTAATGTCTGACCTGACCCGCCGCGGCGCGCTCGCCGCCCTTTCGACCGCTGCGCTCGTGGGCGCCGCGCTGACCGCCGTTCCCGCCTTCGCCGATCCGTCCGACGACGAGCTGGTCCAGCGCGCGATCAAGTACCTGGACGGCCTCGTCAGCGTGAAGGGCCGCTTCCAGCAGGCCGACCAGAAGGGCGGCGCCGCCGACGGCACCTTCTATATGGCCCGGCCCGGCCGCGCCCGGTTCGAGTACGACGCGCCGTCCAGCCTATTGATCACCAGCGACGGCACGACGGTGATCCTCACCGACCAGCAGCGGCACACGTTCCAGAAGACGGCGCTGGCCGCGACCCCGCTCGGCGTCTTCATCGGCGACCACATCCGCGTCGACCAGGGCGCGCACGTGACCGACGTCCAGCGCACCCAGGGGGGCTTTGCGATCACCGCGGTGGGCAAGCGCGCCCGCGACGGGCAGATCACCCTCTACTTCGCCGACAAGCCGCTGCGCCTCGCCGGCTGGCAGGTGACCGACGCGGGCAATCACGTGACCCGCGTCACCCTGAGCGCCCTCGTCCCGATCGCGCCGCCGCCCGCCGACTTCTTCACGCAAACGCGATGAGCGGGGCGATGTGACCTCGCGGTCACAAGCAAGCGCGAGCACTCTTCGCCTTGACTTTCCGGCTTCCTAGTTGCATTTATACCACTATCGCGACGGATCACTTCGACCTGATTCGTCCGAACCGTGCCGGAACCAATCCCCTCCCGGCGGCGGCATGAGAGACGACTTTAACCGCCCGGGCGCTCCGCAAGACGCCCGGGCGTTTTTTTGCCTGGAACCTTGCCGTGCGGACCATGCGCGGAATGGGACTCGCGCTATCTGAAGAGCCCATGCGACTTCGACTGGCTTCCTGGAACATCAACTCCGTCCGTCCGCGCACCGAGCAGATCGCGCGCTTCGTCCGCGAGGCCGCGCCCGACGTGCTCTGTCTGCAGGAGATCAAGTGCCGCGAGGGCGAGTTCCCGAAGGCGGCGTTCGAGCAGGCGGGCCTGCCGCATCTGAAGATCGCCGGCCAGAAGGGCTGGCACGGCGTCGCCATCGCCTCGCGCCTGCCGATCGAGGAGGCCCCGGCGCTCGCGGTCTGCCGCGAGGGCCACGCCCGCGCCGTCTCGGCGAGGATCGCCGGCGTCGAGGTGCATAACTTCTACGTGCCGGCCGGTGGCGACGAGCCCGACCGCGAGGCCAACCCGAAGTTCGACCACAAGCTCGACTTCTTCGAGAAGCTCACCGCCGAGATGGGCCGGCGCGACCCGGCCGAGCCGATCGCCATCCTCGGCGACCTCAACGTCGCGCCGGGCGAGAACGACGTCTGGAACCATCGCTACATGTCGCGGATCGTCAGCCACACGCCGGTCGAGGTGGCGGCGATGGCGAAGCTGAAGGCCAGCCTCGGCTTCATCGACCTCGCCCGCGAGGTGATCCCCGAGCCGGTCAAGCTGGCGTCGTGGTGGAGCTACCGCGCGCTCGACTTCCGCGCCTCGAACCGGGGCCTCAGGCTCGACCACATCTGGGTCAGCCCCGGCCTGAAGGACGCCGCGTTCCGCCTGGGCTGCGCCGCCAGCCGCATCCACGACGACGTGCGCGCATGGGAGCGGCCGAGCGACCACGCGCCGGTGACGGCGGATCTGGTGCTTTGAGCGGCGAAGACGCGTAGCGCCGCCTTGCGCCCCTCCCCCGTCGTCTGCGCGACGATGGAGGAGCAAGATCAAGCCGCTTCGCTCCTCCACCGCACCGCAGGGTGCGGGGGAGGTGGCAGACCGCGAAGCGGGCTGACGGAGGGGGCGCAAAGGCGGCGTCAGCTCCGCTCGTGAAGCTGGCGCCTAGCTATCTAGAGCGCCTCTTCCCGCGCCGTCTTCTTGTCCTTCTTCACCTTGGCGACGGCGCGCTCGCGTTTCAGGCGCGACAGGTGGTCGATGAAGAGGACGCCGTTCAGGTGGTCGATCTCGTGCTGGATGCAGACTGCGTAGAGGCCCTCGGCGGCTTCCTCGACCGGCTGGCCGTCATAGCCCAGGTAGCGCACCCGCACCTTCGCCGAGCGCTCCACCTCGTCGTAGATCTCCGGCACCGAGAGGCAGCCTTCCTCGTACGGCGCGGTTTCCTCCGAGGCCCAGACGATCTGCGGATTGACGAAGAACCGCGGCTCGCGCGGACCGTCGCCGCGCGAGATGTCCATCACGATCACCCGCACCGGCTCGCCGACCTGGATGGCCGCGAGGCCAATGCCGGGCGCCGCGTACATGGTCTCCAGCATGTCGTCCATCAGCGCGCGCAAAGCGTCGTCCACCTGCGCGACGGGGGCGGAAGTCTTCTTCAGGGTGGCGAGGTCGGTGTCGACCGTCAGGATGCGCCGCAAGCTCATGCCGCGGACGTAGGAGCACGCCTTTCCAGCGTCAAGACAGGCGCCTCGCCGCGCTCGGCCGGGGTCTCGGACGCCCGCATCTCCGCCGAAAGCTTGGCCAGCTCACGCACGCCGGTATCGATCTGCGCCAGCTCCGGCACCGCGCGCGCCTCGTGGTCGACCTGCAGTTCCTCGAAGCGCCGCGCCTGGGACAGCACCTGGCTCTCCAGCGAGGCGGCGAACTGGTTGTACGACTTCACCGAGGCGTCGAGCGCGCGGCCGAGCCTGAGCGCATGCTCGCCCATGACCGCGATGCGCTTGTAGAGCTCGCGCCCGAGCGTGGCGATGCGGTCGGCGTTCTTGGCCTGGTCCTCCACCCGCCAGCCATAGGCCACCGCCTTGCAGAGGCCGAAGAGGGTGGTGGGCGTCACCAGGATCACCCGGCGGTCCATCGCCTCGACCATCAGGTCGGGCGCGCGCTCCAGCGCCGCCACCAGGAAGCTGTCGCCGGGGATGAACATCGCCACGAAGTCGGGCGAGCGGACCTGCTTGAACTGGTCCCAGTAGGCCTTGGCCGAGAGGCCGGCGATGTGCGCCTTGATGCTCTGCACGTGGCGTTGCAGCGCCGCCTCGCGGGCGGCCTCGTCGCCGGCGTCCTGCGCATCGAGGAAGGCGTTCAGCGAGCACTTGGCGTCGATCGCGAAGAGCGCATTGCCCGGCAGGCGGACGATCACGTCGGGGCGGCGGCGGCCCTCCTCGGTGTCGAGGCTCATCTGCTCGAGGAAGTCGAAATGGCCGGTCAGGCCCGCGGTCTCCAGCACGTTGGCGAGCGCCTGCTCGCCCCAGCGCCCCTGCACGCCGGCGCCGCGCCTGAGCGCCCCGGCCAGCTTGCGGGTGGCGTCCTGGGCCGACGTGGTCACCTGGATCATCTGCTCGATCTGGCGCTTCAGCCCGCCGCTTTCCTCGGCCCGGGCCTTCTCGGCGGCCTGCGCCTGCGCCTGGAACTTCGCCAGCGTCTCGGCGACCGGCTTCAGCTGCGCCTCCAGCTTGGCCTGCGCGATCTTCTCCTGCGCCTCGAACTGCTCGCCGGCGCGCCGCACCAGCGCATCGGCCACGGCCTGCGCCGATTCCGCCGCCTGCGCCTTCAGCGTCTCGGCGTTGGCGGCGAGCATCTCGGCCCGCGCTTCGGCCCGCGCCGCCCGCCCGCGCTCGACCACCGCCCAAGCGGCGGCGCCGGCGGCGGCGAGGACAAGCACGATCAGCAGCGCGATGTTCATGCTCCGTTCGTAGCAGCTTCCCCGATTCGCGTAACCCCGCCCTCGAAATCACCGGCTCGTTCCGGAGAAAGCCGGGGAAGGCGGCGCGGGGGACGCCGACGCGCGCGCCGGCGCATCGCTTAAGGCGCCACCCTCTGGCGCATTCCGTGCTACGGTGCGACCAGGAAGCCGGTTGCTGCCGGTAGGGCCCGAATCTCGGCGTGCTTCGCGCGCCTTCGCACCCGTTCCTCAAGAGAATTCGAATGCACGGCATCGAAACGCACCGTTCCGGCGGCGACGGCCTGACGCCGGTCGGCAGGCTGGCGCTGATTGGCAACGCCCTGCCAAGGCGCTGCGGCATCGCTACCTTCACCACCGACCTGTACCAGGCCGCCACGGCGGTGCGGCCGGACCTGCAAGCCTGCATCGTGGCGATGACCGACCCTGGGCAGGCTTACGACTATCCGCCCTTCGTCGGCCACGAGATCCGTGAGGACAGCCTCCCTGACTACCGGCGCGCCGCGGAATTCCTGAATGCGGGGTGCTACGACGTCGTCTCGCTGCAGCATGAGTTCGGCATCTTTGGCGGGGAAGCCGGCGACCATCTGCTGGCGCTGCTTTCGCGCCTGAACATGCCGATCGTGACGACCTTGCACACGGTGCTGGCGGACCCGACGCCCAAGCAGCGCAGCGTCCTGGCTCAGATCATCAAGGCGTCCGCCAGCGTGATCGTCATGGCGCAGAAGGCGCGGGCGCTCTTGCAGGACGGGTACTGCGTTCCACCGGAGAAGATCGAAGTCATCGCCCACGGCATACCCGACCTGGCCTTCCTCGACCCTGATCTGGCCAAAGCCAAGCTGGGCTTCGCTGGCCACGCGGTGATCCTGACCTTCGGGCTGCTCTCGCCGAACAAGGGCATCGAGGTGATGATCGACGCGATGCCGGGCATCCTCGAGCGTCGTCCCGACGCGGTCTACGTCGTGCTGGGCGCAACCCATCCGCATCTCATCCGCAGCCAAGGCGAGGCCTATCGCCAAAGCCTGATGGCCCGAGCCCGCGACCGCGGCGTCGAGGCCCGGGTGGTGTTCCTCGACAGGTTCGTCGACCAGCCCACCTTGCTCGGTTTCATCTCGATGGCTGACGTCTACGTCACCCCCTACCTCAACGAGGCCCAGATGACCTCGGGCACCTTGGCCTACAGCTACGGTCTGGGAAAGGCCGTGGTTTCCACCCCTTATTGGCACGCCCGCGAGCTGCTCGCTGACGGGCGCGGCGTCCTGGTCCCGTTTGGCGATGCGAAGGCGATCGGCGCGGAGATCGCCGACCTCCTGACCGACGACGCCCGGCGCGAGGCTATGCGGCGACGCGCCTACGCCACCAGTCGCTCGATGACGTGGTCACGGGCGGCCGAACACTATCTCGAGGCGTTCGATCGCGCCGCCGCCAACCACCGGGTGAGACCGATAAGGCCGCCCGTGGCGCCGTCGCGGGCCGCGGCTCCGCAGCCGCCCGAGCTGCAACTCAGCCATCTGATGTCCATGTGCGACGACACCGGCCTGTTCCAGCACGCGGTGCACTCGACGCCCGACCGCGCCCAGGGCTATTGCGTCGACGACAATGCGCGGGCGCTGCTGCTGGCCTGCTCGCTGAACGAACCCGCAGAGGCACGGCTGCCCGAACAGCTGACCGGGCGCTTCGCCGCCTTTGTCCAGCACGCGTGGAACCCCGTTACGCGGCGGTTCCGCAACTTCATGAGCTTCGATCGCCGCTGGCTGGAAGAGGCCGGGTCGGAAGACAGCCATTGCCGCGCGCTCTGGGCCCTCGGCGTTTGCGCCTGCGATGACGCCAGCGCGTCACGACGGCGGTGGGCGGCTGCACTGTTCGCCGAGGCGCTGCCGAGCGTCGAAGGCTTCTCCTCGCCCCGCGCCTGGGCCTTCGCCCTGCTGGGTCTCGATCGATATTGCAAGGCCGTCCCAATCGATGCGGCCGCCGATCAGATGCGCGACCTGCTGGCGGCGCGGCTGACGTCGATCCTGGCCGCCAGCGAGAGCAAGGACTGGGTCTGGTTCGAGGCAGGGCTCGCCTACGACAACGCGCGCCTGCCGCACGCCCTGATCGTCACCGGCCTTGCGACCGGCGCCACGCGCCAGATCGCCGCCGGTCTGAGGTCGCTGACATGGCTCACGTCACGACAGACCGGGCCAGCAGGCCAATTTCGACCGGTAGGCTCGGACAGCTTCGGCGACCTGCACGCCGCGCCGCGCCCGTTCGACCAGCAGCCGCTGGAAGCCGCGGCGACCATATCGGCCTGTCTGGCCGCATCGCGAACCGACAGCGCCGCCGACTGGAGCGCCGAGGCCAAGCGCGCCTTCGCCTGGTTTTTCGGCGACAATGACCTGTCGACGCCGCTGGTCGACGTGGAGACTGGGAGCTGCCGCGACGGGCTGCATCCGGATCGCGCGAATGAAAACCGCGGCGGAGAGTCGGTCGTCTCCTATCTGCTCAGCCTGGTCGAGATGAGGCGTCTCGCGCGGCTGGACGACGCTCCGAAGTCGCTGGCCGTCAACGCCTGATCGCAGCAGCCCATCTTCAGAACCTTCCGAGGGCCGATTTGTCAGAGGTGTCGTTCCTAAACCGGCAGGCGCTCTACCTGCGCCCCGATCCCGCCAGGGTGGTCGTGCGACCGTTCAGGCCTGCCACCGAGCCGCGCGACCTGAGTGCGACCGATAAGGTCCGGGCGAACCTTATCGTCAACCGGGTCATGGGCCTGGACCCCGAAGCTGCGGCTGACCAACTCGATGACGTGCTCGAGAACTTTCAGGGGCGTCACCGCAACCTGCTCGCGACATTCGAGGCGCGGGCAGAGGAAATGGAGGACGCCCTCGCTGCACACTCGGCGTTCACCGACATCCAGCGCCAACTGATCGGCGCCTATTTTCTGCATGAATATTCGTTCGAAGCCTCGGCGCTGTTCAATCCAAGCATCGTGCGCCATCCCGATCAGACCGGCGCCCCGGCCGGCGGCACGCGCTTCATCCTCAGCCTGCGGGCCGTTGGCGAGGGCCACGTGTCCTCGCTGACCTTCCGGTCTGGCGCCATCGCCGCCAACGGGGGCATCACGATCGATCCGACCCAGCGGTTAGCCTCGGTTCCGCGCGTCGTGACCCGCGTCTGGCGCCCCGAGGGCGACGAGGTCGAAGTGACGTTCAAGGCCGACGAGGACATCAGCGAACGGGTCATCTTCCCGATCACGGAGTCTCAATCCAACGGAATCGAAGACGCTCGTTTCGTGGAGTTCGAGGAGGCGGGCAGGCGGTCGTTCTACGCCACGTACACGGCCTACAGCGGCCGGGCGATCCGCTCGGAACTGATTGAAACGAGCGACTTCGTCTCGTTCCGCCTGACTCCGTTGAAAGGCGCCGCGGCCAACAACAAAGGCATGGCGTTGTTTCCGCGGAAGATCGCCGGCCGCTACGCAATGATCGGACGGCAGGACAACGAGAACCTCTACCTTCTGTACTCTGATGACCTGCATACCTGGGACGGCGGCCAGGCGATCCTGAGACCGCAATTTCCCTGGGAGTTCGTACAGATCGGCAATTGCGGCTCGCCGATCGAGTTGGACGAAGGCTGGCTGCTGCTGACCCACGGGGTCGGACCGGTCCGCCGGTATTCGATCGGCGCGGCCCTGCTCGACAAGGCCGATCCATCGAAAGTGCTGGCCAGGTCGAGAGAGCCCCTGGTGCGGCCCGATGCTACGGAGCGCGAAGGCTACGTGCCCAACGTAGTCTATACCTGCGGGGGACTTCGCCACCACGACTTGATCATCCTGCCCTATGCGGTTTCCGACTCCTTCTCCAATTTCGCGACCATCAGGATCGCCGACCTGATGCGGGTCATGCGCGGGTGAGCGGCGCGGCGCGCTTGCCGAGCTTCGGATCGGCCTCGTCGAATTCGAAGCATCGACCGCCAGGCAGGATCCGGCGGGCGCGGGGGCGCGCAGCCAAGATCTAGGCCGGCCGGCGGGCCCGCAGCGCCTGGGCGATGGTGCCGTCGTCGAGCCAGTCGAGGTCGCCGCCGACCGGGACGCCGCGGGCGAGGCTGGTGACGGAAACGTCGGCGTGCGCAAGGCGGTCGGCGAGGTAGTGGGCGGTGGTCTGGCCGTCGACGGTGGCGGGCAGCGCCAGCACCACCTCGCGCACCACCCCGTCGCCGGCGCGGGCGACCAGCGGCCCGATGCGCAGCGCCTCCGGCCCGACGCCATCGAGCGCCGAGAGCAGGCCCCCCAGTACGTGGTAGCGGCCGCGGAAGGCGCCGGCCCGCTCCATGGCCCAGAGCGCGCCCACTTCCTCGACCACGCAGATCAGCGCGCCATCGCGCGTGCGGTCCTCGCAGATGGCGCAGGGATCGCGGGTGTCGAGCGAGCCGCACACCTGGCAGATGCGCACCCGGTCGGCCGCCTCGGCCATCGCCTCGGCGAGCGGGACCAGCAGCTGGTCGCGGCGCTTCAGGAGGTTCAGCGCCGCGCGCCGGGCCGAGCGCGGGCCCAGTCCCGGCAGCTTGCCGAGGAGCGCGATCAGTCGCTCGATCTCGGGTCCGGCGGACGCGGCCAAATCAGGACGCCAACATCAAAACGACGCCAGGATCAGAACGAGGGAAGACCGGGGATGCCGGCCAGCATGCCGGTGGCGTCGCGCATCAGCTCGGCCTGCGCGGCCTCCAGCTTGCGGCGGGCGTCGGCGTGGGCGGCGATGATCAGGTCGGCGACGATCTCGCCCTCGCCGGGCTTCAGCAGGCTCTCGTCGATGTCGAGCCGGACGAGGTCGCCGACGTTCTTCAGCGTCACCTTCACCATGCCGCCGCCGGCGGTCCCTTCGACCTCGGTCTCGGCGAGCTTGGCCTTGGCGTCGGCCACCTTCTGCTGCAGCGCCTGCGCCTGCTTCATGATGTCGCCAAGGTTCTTCATCGGTCAGGCGTCCTCATCTACGTCGTCGTCATCGTCGGGGTTGGCCGCGGCCGCCGGCTCCGGCGGCGCGAGCGTGCGTATGTCAGTCAGCTCGGCGCCGGGGAAGACCTGCATCACCTGGCGCACGAACGGGTCGGCCAGCGTCTCGGTGCGGGCGACTTCCAGCTCGCGCGCCTTGGTCTCGGCCAGGGTCTCAGCGCCGCCGCCGCCCTCGGCCGCCACCAGCCATGGCTGGCCGGTCCACTCCTTCAGGCGGGCGGAAAGCCGCTGCGCGAGGTTGTTCGGCGCGCCGGGCGCCGGCTCGAAGGCGATCGCGCCGGTGCGGAAGCTGATCAGGCGGACGTACTTCTCGACATCGAGCTTCAGGGCGATGTCGCGCCGCTGGTCGATCAGCGCGACCACGTCGCCGAAGTTGCGCGGCGAAGGCAGCGGCGCGGCGACCGCGGGCTGCGCCGCCATCATCGGCGCTGCGCCCGACCTCGCGGACGCGCCGCCGCCACGCGGCGCCGGCGCCGAGGGGCCGGCGGCGGGCAGCTCGGTTCCGTCGCGCAGCGCCTTCAGCGCCTCCTCGGGGCCGGGCAGGTCGGCGGCGTAGGCGAGGCGGATCAGCGCCATCTCCACCGCGGCGGCCGGATCCGGCGCGCGGCGCACCTCGTCGTAGGCGCGCAGCAGCATCTGCCAGAGCCGCGACAGGCTGGCGGCCGAGACCGCCGCGCCGATCGCCGCCAGCCGCTGCGCCTGGTCTTTCGGCAAGACCAGCGCCTGCGGGCCGATCGCCTTGGCGAGACTGGCGCCATGGCAGTGTTCCAAGAGGTCGGCGACCACCGTCGCCGGGTCCGCGCCGTAGGCGAAGAGGGTGCGGAACGCCTCGATCGCCGGCCCGGCCTCGCCGCGCACGATCTTCTCGAAGAGCTCGATGGTCTGGGCGCGGTCGGCGAGGCCCAGCATGTCGCGCACCACCGGTGCGGTGACCTGACCGCCGGCCTCGACCTGCACCAGGGCCTGGTCGAGCAGCGACTGGGCGTCGCGCACCGAGCCCTCGGCCGCCCGCGCGATCAGGGCGAGCGCATCGCCCTCGATGCGCGCGCCCTCGGCCTCGGCGATCTTCTCCAGGTTGGCGGAGATGACCTCCGGCTCGACCCGGCGCAGGTCGAAGCGCTGGCAGCGCGAGAGGATGGTCACCGGCACCTTGCGGATCTCGGTGGTGGCGAAGATGAACTTGGCGTGCGGCGGCGGCTCTTCGAGCGTCTTCAGGAGGGCGTTGAACGACGCCGTCGAGAGCATGTGCACTTCGTCGATGATGTAGACCTTGTAGCGCGCCTCGACCGGTGCGTAGCGCACGCCCTCCATCAGCTCGCGCATGTCCTCGACCTTGGAGCGGCTGGCGGCGTCCAGCTCCAGCACGTCCATGTGCCGTCCCTCGAGGATGGCGCGGCAGTTGCGCCCGTCGCCGCCCGCGAGCGCGGTCACGCTGGGCTCGTGGACCGTGTCGCTCTCGTAGTTCAGCGCGCGGGCCAGGAGGCGCGCGGTCGTGGTCTTGCCGACACCGCGGACGCCGGTGAGCATGAAGGCGTGGGCGATGCGGCCGGTGGCGAACGCGTTCTTCAGCGTCCGCACCATGGCCTCCTGGCCGATCAGGTCGTCGAAGCTCTTCGGCCGGTATTTGCGGGCGATGACGGTATAGGCCGCGCCCTCGGCAGCCGCCGCCGGCGGCGGACCGCCGAACATGTCGGCCGTGTTCTCGTCAGGCGGCGCGGCATCGTTTAGGGCGCCCTCACGCTCGGCCGCGCCGGTCGGGTCCGGGGCGGCGGCGGGCGTGAAGTCGTTGTCGGCCATGCACTCTGGGAGCTGAGCTGAGGGCTGGAAGCTAGGTGGAGACCGGCAGACGACCCGGAGCAAAAACTCGTTACGGCTGCTTCCTTCCGGACCTGACCGGGTTGGCGAGGCCTCCGCCCATCGCCGATCTCCGAGACCTATATCGCGTGCGGCGAGGGTAGGCGCAAGCCGGGTGCGTCCCCGTGCGCCGCTTGGCCCGCAGGCTCCTGACGCGCCAAGGTGCAGACGCGCCAGGGTGTGCAGGCGCGTCAGGGTGCTGACGCGCCCCTCCCGCCACGCTATGAGCGAGTCCCATGCCTCTCGACGCCTTCACCAACGTCTTCGCCGGCAACCCGCTCGATCGGGCCAGCTATCAGCGCTCGCAGAGCGAGTGGGTCGCGCAGAAGATCGCCGATCCGGACAGCCTCGCCATGGTGCTCTGGAACGGCAAGCCGATGGTGGAAGCCAAGAACGGCGGCGGCAGTCAGATCGCCTACGTGCGCGCCTCGATGGCCGAGGAGCTCTCGGACGGCGGCGAGCGGCTGCTGTTCATGGGCCTCTGGAAGGAGACTGCGGTCTTCGCGCTCGACGTCGAGGGCCAGACCGATCCGGCCGACGGGCCGCTGCAGGGCATGGGCCGCTTCGAGGACCTGCGCGCCATCGCGCTCGACCTGCCCGCGGGCGACGCGGCGATGGCGGCCACCGCCAAGGCGATGTTCGAGTGGCGCCGGCGCCATCGCTATTGCTCCAATTGCGGTCAGCCCAGCGCGCCGGCCGATGGCGGCTGGCGGCGGCTCTGCGCGGCCTGCAAGACCGAGCATTTCCCGCGCACCGACCCGGTGGTGATCATGCTGGCGATCCGCGGCGACCGGTGTCTGCTCGGCCGCCAGGCGATCTGGCCGAAGGGCATGTTCTCGGCGCTGGCCGGCTTCCTGGAGCCGGGCGAGTCGATCGAGGAGGCCTGCGCGCGGGAGATCTTCGAGGAGGCGGGCCTGAAGACCGAGCGGGTGCGATACCACTCGACCCAGCCCTGGCCCTATCCGTCCTCGCTGATGATCGGCCTGATGGCCGAGGTCGAGGAGGGCGAGGCGACCCCCGACCAGACCGAGCTCGAGGAAGTGCGCTGGTTCACCCGCGCCGAGGCGCGCGAGCTGATCGGCGCCGCGCTGCCCGGCGCGCGCGCCCCCGGCTCGATGGCCATCGCCTACCAGCTGATCAAGGCCTGGGCGGAGGAGTAGGGACTACTTCTTCCGGAACGGGTCGGCGGCGTAGACGCCCAGCACTTCGAAGTGGTCGGAGAAGAAGCTCAGCTCCTCGAACGCCCGCTGCATCGCCAGGTCCTCCGGGCGGCCGTCCACTTCGGCGTAGAAGAAGGTCGCCGTGAAGGCGCCGTTCTCCATGTAGCTCTCCAGCTTGGTCATGTTGACGCCGTTGGTGGCGAAGCCGCCGAGCGCCTTGTAGAGCGCCGCCGGCACGTTTCGGACGTTGAACACAAAGGTGGTGACGGTCGGGCCGACATGCGGTGACCATTTCGGTTCCTTGGACATGACCAGGAACCGCGTCGTGTTGTGCTCGGCGTCCTCGATGTTCTGCGCCAGCGACACCAGTCCGTAGACCTGCCCAGCCAGTTCCGAGGCGATCGCCGCCACCGTCGTGTCGCCGCGTTCAGCGACCT
>DATNEH010000173.1:0-30425 GCA_035553015.1 Caulobacteraceae bacterium
CCAAAGTTCCGCAACGAGGTCGCCTCGCGCATCGCCTACCTGCCGCAGGGACTGGGCAAGAACCTCTACCCGACGCTCTCGATCTTCGAGAACATCGACTTCTTCGGCCGGCTGTTCGGCCAGTCGAAGGAGGAGCGCGAGTGGCGGATCGATGACCTCTTGGCCTCGACCGATCTGACGCCGTTCCGCGAGCGCCCTGCCGGCAAGCTCTCGGGCGGCATGAAGCAGAAGCTCGGCCTCTGCTGCTCGCTGATCCACGACCCGGACCTGCTGATCCTCGACGAGCCGACCACCGGCGTCGACCCGCTGGCGCGGCGGCAGTTCTGGGAGCTGATCGACCGCATCCGCGAGCGGCGGCCGACCATGAGCGTGCTGGTCGCCACCGCCTACATGGACGAGGCCGAGCGCTTCGCCTGGCTGATGGCGATGAACGCCGGCAAGGTGATCGGCGTCGGCACGCCCGACGAGGTGCGCCACAACGCCGGCGAGCCCACGCTCGAGAAGGCCTTTATCGCGATGCTGCCCGACGAGGCGAGGCGCGGCCACGTCGAGCCGGTAATCACGCCTTGGGTGAAGAGCGAGGGGCCGCCGGTGATCGAGGCGACCGGGCTGACCCAGCGGTTCGGCGCGTTCACCGCGGTCGACCACGTCAACTTCCGCATCGAGCGCGGCGAGATCTTCGGATTCCTGGGCTCGAACGGCTGCGGCAAGACCACCACGATGAAGATGCTCACCGGTCTGCTGCCGCCGACCGAGGGCGAGGCCAAGCTGAACGGCGTGCCGGTGAAGGGCGGCGACGTGGAATCGCGCCGCAACGTCGGCTTCATGACGCAGGCGTTCTCGCTCTACACCGAGCTGACGGTGCGCCAGAACCTGATGCTGCACGCCCGGCTCTTCGACCTGCCGCCGGACGAGGCTGACGCGCGCGTCGCCGAGTTGCTGACCGACTTCCAGCTGGAAAGTGTCGCCGACACGCTGGCGCTCAGTCTGCCGCTCGGCATCCGCCAGCGGCTGTCGCTGGCCGTGGCGGTGCTGCACGAGCCCGACGTGCTGATCCTCGACGAGCCGACCTCCGGCGTCGACCCGGTCGCGCGTGACGGCTTCTGGATCCTGCTGATCCGCCTGTCGCGCGAGAAGGGCGTGACGATCTTCCTCTCGACCCACTTCATGAACGAGGCCGAGCGGTGCGACCGCATGTCGATGATGCACCGCGGCCGCGTGCTGGCGCAGGGTCCGCCGGCCGAGCTGGTGGCCGAGCGCAAGGCGGCGACGCTCGAAGAGGCGTTCATCGGCTACCTGGAGGACGCGGCCGCCGCCGACGCCGCCACCCAGGCCCAGCAGGAAGAGCAGGCGGCCGCGCAGGCCGTCGCTGCGCAGGAGCCGCCGCAGACCCATACCGACGCGCGGCCCGGCCGCTTCAGCCTCTCGCGCGTCTGGGCGTTCGCCCGCCGCGAGGCGATCGAGCTCAGCCACGACACCGTGCGCCTCGCCTTCGCGATGCTCGGGCCGATCCTCCTGATGATCGTGTTCGGCTACGGCATCTCGCTGGACGTCAACCATGTGAAGTGGGCCGTCTTCGACCAGGACGGCACCCAGGCCAGCCGCCTCTACGCCGACATGTTCCGCGGCTCGCAGTACTACGACGAGCGACCGCCGATCTTCGACTACCAGGCGCTCGACCGGCGCCTGCGCAACGGCGAGCTGCGCTTTGCGCTGGAGATCCCCGCCGGGTTCGAGCGGGACCTGACCAGCGGCCGCCAGCCCACCGTCATGGCCTACGTCGACGCCGCCGTGCCGTTCCGGGCCGAGACCGTGCGCGGCTACGTGGAGACCTCGACCGACCAGTACGAGGGCCAGCTGCGCGACGGCAAAGGGCTGCCGCCGAGGGCCCAACCGGCCTCCTACAACACGCGCGCCCTCTACAATCAGTCGTTCCAGAGCGTCTACGCGATGGTGCCGGGCGACATCATGCTGCTGTTGATCCTGATCCCCAGCATGCTGACGGCGCTCAGCGTGGTGCGCGAGAAGGAGCTCGGCTCGATCGCCAACTTCTACGCGGCGCCCGCCACCAAGGCGGAGTTCCTGCTCGGCAAGCAGCTGCCGTACGTCGCCGTCTCGCTGGTGCAATTCGCGACCTTGGTGCTGCTGGCGCTGTTCCTCTTCCACGTGCCGATCAAGGGCAGCCTGCTGACGCTGGTGCTGGGGGGGATCATCTACGTGCTCGCCAGCACCGGCTTCGGCCTGTTGATCTCGGTTTTCGCGGCCACCCAGACGGCGGCGATCTTCGCGGCGGCGATCATCACCATCCTGCCGGCGACGCAGTTCTCCGGCATGTTCGTGCCGTCTTCGTCGCTGACCGGCAACGCGGCGCTGGCCGCCCGGATCTTCCCGAGCACCTACTTCCAGAAAGTCAGCGTCGGCGCCTTCACCAAGGCGCTGGGCTTTCCCGAGCTGTGGCCCAACCTCGTCTGGCTGGCGGTGATCGCGGCGATCTACTTCGTGCTGTCAGTCGCCCTGCTGACCAAGCAGGAGAAGTAGCGATGAAAGCGCTCGGGCACATCTTCCAGCTCGGCCTGAAGGAGCTGATCAGCCTCACCCAGGACCCGGTGCTGCTGTTCCTGATCTTCTACGCCTTCACCTTCGCGGTCTACACGCCGGCCAAGAGCGCGGTGATGGATGTGGTCAACGCTTCGGTGGCGGTCGTCGACGAGGACGGCTCGGAAGCCTCGCGCACGGTCCGCGAATCCATGCTGCCGCCGCAGTTCCGGCCGGCCACCGCGATCCCGTTCGGCGCCATCAACCACGACATGGACCGCGGCCAGTACACCTTCGTCATCGACGTGCCGCCGAACTTCCAGCAGGACGTCGAGAAGAGCGCCAACCCGCAGATTCAGATCGTCACCGACGCAACGGCGATGAGCCAGGCCGGCCGCGGACCGGGCTACATCCAGAAGATCATCACGCCGGCGCTGTCGCCCTACTGGCCGGGCGCGAACCTTCCAGCGAACCAGCCGCTGGTGCAGCTCGACACCCGCGGGCGCTTCAACGCCAACTACCAGCAGGGCTGGTTCGTGGCGGTGAACCAGGTGATCAACAACATCTCGGTGCTGGCGATCTTCCTCACCGGTGCGGCGGTGCTGCGCGAGCGCGAGCACGGCAACATCGAGCACCTGCTGGTCATGCCGCTGCGGCCCTCGGAGCTGATGTTCGCCAAGATCTGGTCGAACGGGCTGGTGGTGGTGGTCGCCGCGCTGGCCTCGATCTTCCTCGTCGTTCAGGGCCTGATCGGCGTGCCGATCGCGCTGAACTCGATCCCGCTGTTCGCGGCCGGGCTCGGCATCTACCTGTTCTCGGTGACGGCGCTCGGCATCATGCTGGCCACGCTGGTCCGTTCCATGCCGCAGTTCGGGCTGCTGGCCTTCCCGGTCTTCATCGTCATGAACCTGCTGTCGGGCGGCAACACGCCGCTCGAGAGCATGCCGGCGCTGCTGCAGAACATCATGCAGTTCGTGCCCTCGACGCACTTCGTGTCGTTCTCGCAGGCCGTGCTGTTCCGCAACGCCGACTTCTCGATGGTCTGGCAGAGCATGGCGATCATGTTCGTGATCGGCTCGGTCTACGTCGTCTACGGCGCGTCCCGGTTCCGCAGGATGCTCGCGGCGGTCCAGTAGAGGGTGTTGCAATGCAGCCGAACACTTCCGTCACCCGGACCCTGCGCCGCCTCCTGCTGATGACGGCGCCCGCGGTGCTGATCGCCGGCTGCACGATGGGGCCGGAATACAAGCAGCCGCCGGTCCAGGTCCCGCAGACGTTCCGCGACCAGATCGGGGCCGCCGACGCCGCCTCGATCGCCGACCTGCCCTGGTGGAGCGTGTTCAACGACCCGCCGCTGCAGGCCCTGGTCACCGAGGGTCTGCACAACAACTACGACCTGCAGGTGGCGGTCTCGCGCATCGAACAGGCGCGCGACATCGTCGCCCAGGCGCAGTCCCAGGGCGCGCCGCAGATCGGCTACAACCTCGGCGCCGCCGGCCAGGAGAACATCGTGGCCGGCGCCAACAGCGCGGTCAGCGCCACCTACGGCACGTTCGGCGGCGTGCTCAACGCGGCCTGGGAGTTCGACATCTGGGGCCGCATCAAGCGCTCCACCGAGGCGGCCGAAGCCAACCTCTTGGGCCAGGAGGACGTGCGCCGCGGTGTCATGCTGACCCTGGTGACCGACATCGCCGCCGGCTACTTCCGACTGATCGAGCTCGATCGCGAGTTGGTCATCGCCCAGGAGAGCGCCGCCAGCTTCGACAAGACGCTCGACCTGTTCACCGACCGCTACAAGGCCGGCAAGGATTCCGAGCTGCCGGTGCAGCGCTCGCAGGCGCTCTACCAATCGGCCCAGGCCAACGTCGCGACGCTGCAGCGGCTGATCCATCAGCAGGAGAACGCACTCTGCGTGCTGGTCGGCCGCGACCCCGGTCCGATCGAGCGCGGCCGGCTCCTGACCGAACAGACCATGCCGTCTGCCCCGGTCGGCGAGACAACGGCCCTCCTGAAGCGGCGGCCAGACATCCTGGCGGCCGAGCAGGGCATGGTGAAGGCCAACGCCGAGGTCGGCGAGGCGCTCGCCAACTTCTACCCGAAGATCGGGCTAGGCGCGCTGGCTGGCGGCGATGGCGTCACCTTCGGCCACGGCGTGCAGGGTTTCGGCCTCTGGGGCTTGGCGCTCAGCGCCGCGGGACCGATCTTCACCGGCGGGCGGCTGCAGGCCGAATACCACCAGCGCCAGGCGTTCTGGGACGAGACCGTCGCCGAATACCGCAAGACCATCCTGACCGCGTTCCAGGAGACGTCCGACGCGCTGATCGCCCAGCAGACGCTGGTGGCCCAGCGCGAGCGGCAGCAAGCGCAGATCGTCGCGCTACAGCAGTCCCTCAGCATCGCCCGGCTGCGCTATGACAACGGCCGCGCCAGCTATTTCGAAATCCTGGAAGCCGAGCAGCAGCTCTATCCGGCCCAGTACCAGCTCGCCCAGACCCAGCGCGACCAACTGCTGGCGGTCGTCAGCCTCTACAAGGCGGTCGGCGGCGGCTGGAACGTCGAGGACGACGCCTGGGCCAAGCCGCCGGCCGGCTGATCCGAGCTCCATCAGGGAGGCGCGCCATGAAGGAACAGGTCGGCCCGAGCGAGCGGCCGAAGATGAAGAACAAGGAGTACCTGGCCGCGCTGAAGAAGCTGCAGGTCGAGCTTTGCTACGTGCAGGACTGGGCGAAGGCGACCGGCGCGCGCATCGTCATTGTGTTCGAGGGCCGCGACACCGCCGGCAAGGGCGGCATCATCAAGGCGATCTCCGAGCGCGTGAGCCCGCGCACCTACCGCGTCGTCGCGCTTCCCGCACCGACCGAGCGAGAGAAGACCGAGCTCTTCTTCCAGCGTTACATGAGCCACTTCCCGGCCGGCGGCGAGATCGTGATCTTCGACCGCAGCTGGTACAACCGCGCCGGCGTCGAATACGTCATGGGCCTGTGTACGCCCGAAGAGCATGCGCGCTTCCTGGAAGCGGCTCCCAAGGCCGAGGCATGGATCGTCGGGTCCGGCATCCAGCTGATCAAGATCTGGCTCGAGGTCGGCATGGACGAGCAGGACCGCCGCTTCGAGGCGCGGATCCACGACCCGCTCAGGCAATGGAAGCTGAGCCCGATGGACCTGCAGTCCTACGCCCGCTGGTACGATTACTCGCACGCCCGCGACATGATGCTTGAGGCCACCGACACCGAAGCCGCGCCCTGGCACATCCTGCGCTCCGACGACAAAAAGCGGGCGCGGCTGAACGGCATCGCGCACATCCTCTCGTTGATCCCCTACAAACGGATCCGGAAGGGGAAGGCGAAGCTGCCGAAGCGTTCGATGGCCGGCAAGTACGACGACCAGAAGAGCCTCGCCGCCCGCCGCTTCGTCGAGCAGCGCTTCTGAGCGCGTGGCCACGCACAGCGGCGTGCGGCTGACGTGGGAACGCCGCGCGAGCCAACAGGAGCGTCAGGAAGGCTGCCGGCCTGAAAACCAAGGCCGGGGGCGTGTCGCATTCGACATCCCCGGCCGTGTTTGTTGCCTGCGAGACACATCTACGCGCGATCCGCTTTTCTGCGGGTTTCAACCTCAAAACCTCTAGGGCGAACACCTGATGCAACCCGGAATTGCTCACGACACAGTCCCGCTTGGCGCGCGGTCTCGGCGCGCTGAACACGAGGGTGGTGTGCATGGCCTACGACCGACAGCGGTTTGGCCTGGGTGTTTGCAGCGGAACAGCGGTGTTGGCGAGCGCCGCGCTCGTCGCCTGTCTACCCGGCGTTGCTCTGGCGCAATCATCCGCCCCAACCGCCGCGTCCCAGCAGGAAATCCAGGAGCTCCGCGCGGAGCTACAGGCGATCAAGGCCGAATCCGACGCGGCGAAGGCCGAGGAAGCGGAACGCGAGGCGCGGATCGCGCAACTGCAGCGCCGCCTGGACATCGCGGCCGGCGTCCCCCCCGCCGCCGCGGCTGCGCAACAGGCCGAAATCGCCGAACTGCCCTCGTCCGACGCTGAAAACAACCCGGAAGCCGGCCCGCCGCCGCCGCCGGACAGGCGCTTCGAGCTCTTTGGGTTCGCGCAGGTCGACTACATCCAGGATTTCAACAGGGTCGATCCGGCCTGGGACGCCACGCTGAGGCCCTCGAAGATCCCGACCACGCGCGGGCAGTTCGGCAGCGACGGCCAAAGCGTCGTCAGCGTTCGGCAAAGCCGTTTCGGCATGCAGACCAGCCAGCCGATCGACGGAAAGGACCTCTTCATCAAGTTCGACTTCGACCTGTTCGGAACCGGGGTCGACGCTGGCCAGACGACGTTCCGCCTACGGAATTTCTACGGCTCTTGGGGTCCGCTGCTGATCGGTCAGACCAACTCGGTCTTCATGGACGGCGACATCTTCCCGAACACCATCGACTACTGGGGTCCGACGGGCATGGTGTTCCTGCGCGACCCGCAAATCCGCCTGACCTACAAGAAAGGCCCCAACGAGTTCGCGGCGGCGCTCGAACATCCGAGCAACGACGTCGATCCCGGCACGCTGCGCGAGATCGACCCGAGCCTGGGCGCCGTGCAGGGCGACGAGAAGATTCCCGACTTCACGGCGCACTATCGCTACGACGCCGGCTGGGGCCACGTGCAAGTGGCCGGCATTCTGCGCCGGATCGGATTCGACACTCCGGCGACCCCGGACAACCAGCCGAAAGGCAGCGAGTTGGGCTGGGGCGTCGACCTCACGTCGAACATCAAGCCCACCAAGACCGACGTGGTCCACCTCGGCGTGGTCTACGGCCATGGGATCGCCAGCTACATGAACGACGGCGGTACGGACCTCGCGCCGCACGGCACGGCTTCCGTGATCTCCACCGTGCACGCCGGGGCCGTGCCGTTGCTCGGCGTCGTGGCCTACCTCGACCACCAATGGAACAGCCAGTTCGCCAGTTCGGTCGGCTACAGCCTGACCCAGGTCGATAACAGCTCGCTGCAGGCCTTCAACGCCTACCGCATGGGCCAGTACGCCTCGGTGAACTTCCTGTGGACGCCCGACAAGCACATCCTGCTCGGCGCCGAGTTCCTCTGGGGCCAGCGCGAGGACAAGGACGGCGCCACCGGCGACGACAGCCGGGTCCAGTTCAGCGCGAAATACAGCTTCAGCAGCAACGACTTCTTCCAATGAGCCCGCCGCCAGGGAGGCGCATTATGCCGGCCATCACCACGTCCCGCCGGGACTTCGCCAGCGGCGCCGCGCTGCTGGGCCTCGCGACCGCCTCGACGCTCGCCGCCGGCCGACCGGCCGTGGCGCAGCCCGCGGCGATCGATCCCGCCGCAGCTGACGCCGCGGTCAAATCCGCCTACGACCAGTTCAAAGGTCTCGCCGAGGGCAAGAACGCCGACTACATCCCGGCTCTCGCCAAGGTGCCGTCCAACTACTTCGGCATCGCCCTGGTCACGCCGCAGGGCAAGGTCTCCACCGCCGGCGACATCGACCCGACCTTCTCGATCCAGTCGATCTCCAAGGTGTTCACCATGGCGCTGGTCTTCCAGCAATCGAGCGAGAAGTTCGTCGAGGACGACATCGGCGTCGACGCCACCGGCCAGGTGTTCAACTCGATCGTGGCGATCGAGCAGCACAAGGGCAAGGAGATGAACCCCCTCGTCAATCCGGGCGCGATCGCCACCACCGGGCTCGTCAAGGGCGCCAACGCCGACGAGATCTGGGCCAGGATCATCGGCATCCACAGCGACTTCGCCGGACGCCAGCTCGGCATCGACGACGAGGTCTACAAGTCCGAGTCCGCCACCAACCAGCGCAACCGGGCGATCAGCATGCTGATGAGCGCCTACGAGCGCTTCCCGAGCGACCCGGCGCAGGCGGTCGATCTCTACACGCGGCAGTGCTCGATCGCGGTCAACGCCAAGGACCTAGGCGTCATGGCGGCGACGCTGGCCAACGGGTGCAAGAACCCGGTCACCGGCAAGCAGGTGATCGACGCGCGGCACACGCCGGCCATCCTCGCCGTCATGGCGACGGCGGGTCTCTACGACGACTCTGGACGCTGGCTCTTCCACACCGGCCTGCCGGCCAAGAGCGGCGTCGGCGGCGGCTTGATCGCGGTGTCGCCGCGCCGGTTCGGGATCGGCACGTTCTCGCCGCCGCTCGATGCGGCCGGCAACAGCGTGCGCGGCCAGCGCGCGATCACCGCGATTTCAGACGCGCTCGGCGGCAATCCCTACGCGGTCCGGCCGTCCTGACCTTCATCCAGCATCAGCGTGTTCGCATGTCCAAGTGGCCTACCCGGCTGGGTTCGAGACGGGCGCGGCTGACCTCAGCAACCGCCGTGGCCGGCGCAGGCCTGCTCGCGCTGTGGGCCCAACCCACCTGCGCCCAGAAGGTCTCCACGGCGCCGGCTGCGGACGCGCCCCCCGCGGCGACCGCGCCAATGACCGAGGCGGAGCGGCAGCACGTGGAGCAGGAGTTGCAGGAGCTGCTCGCCATGCGCTCGAACTTCGACAGGCGCATCAGCGCGCTCGAGGTGGAGCTCCACGGCGGCGCGACCCCGTTGACGACGGCGCCGGCTGGCGCAACTGCGCCGGAAGTCCAGACGATCCCGGTGGAGGAGGCCAGCGCCGCGCCGCCCGTCAAGTGGGGCGGATTCGAGCCCGGCAAGGGCCTCATCCTCATGCGCTCCGACATGGGCGAGGTCGACATGGGGATGGTCAGCTACCTGCGGTACCTGAACCAGGGCGGCCTGGACAAGACGGCCACCAGCGCTTTTGGCCAGCCCTTCTCGATCCAACCCAGGGAGGACTTTCAGCTGGCGAAGGTGCAGATCACCTTCCGGGGTTGGCTGTTCGATCCCCGCTTCGGCTACAACGCCTACGTCTGGACATCACAGGCAAGCCAGGGGCAAGGCGCCCAGGTCGTGGTCGCCGGGAACCTCAACTGGACCTTCAGCGATGCGCTGCGGGTCTACTTCGGCATCCAGTCGGTTCCGTCGACGCGATCGACGAACCGGACGTTCCCGTACTGGCTCCGCAACGACAATCGACCGATCGCCGACGAGTTCTTCCGGGGCTCGTACACCCAGGGCATCTGGGCGGACGGCAAGATCGCGCGCGGTCTCGAATACCGCGTGATGATCGCCAATAACCTGAGCGCGCTCGGCGTCTCGGCCCTTCAGCTCGACCCGCATCCCAACACCGTCTCGGGCGCGCTGACGTGGATGCCGACGACGGGCGAGTTCGGGCCGGGGAACGGCATGGGAGACTTCGAGAACCACCAGCAGTTCGCGACCCTGTTCAGCGCCCACTACACACGCAGCACCGAAACGCCGCAATCCCAGCCCGGCACGGACTCGATCGAAAACACCCAGATCCGCTTCTCCGACGGAACCCTGGTATTCAACCCAACAGCCTTCCCGGACGGGAAAATCACTCAACTCCTCTACCAGATGACGGCATGGGACGCGGCCGCCAAGTACAAAGGCTATTCTCTGGAGTTTGAGTACTATGCTCGTTGGCTCAATCAATTGCACATAACCGGAACGATTCCTTTCAATAGCTTCTTTGATCAAGGCTTCTCGCTGCAAGGTTCCGCCATGCTCTTGCCGAAGACGCTGCAAGCCTATGTCTCCGGATCGAAGATCTACGGCCAATTCGGCGATCCCTACGACCTCGCCGTTGGCATCAACTATTTCCCGTTCAAGCGCCGGGATCTGCGGGTCAACCTGATGGGGCTTTGGGTCAGTCACTCGCCGGTCGGCTACACGGCCTATCCAGTGCCGGTCGGCGCCAACGGCTTCACCTTCGTCGGAGATTTCTCGCTCGCCTTTTGAGCTCGTCCGGCGGCGACAGACTGGGAGCAGGCGGATGAGCCGGCTGAGCGTTGCGAAGTTGACGGGCCTGGCCGCCGTCGCATTGGCCGCGTGGCTGTTGGCGGACCTGGCGGTCGCTCAGACGCTCCCATCAGCCGAGGCGGCCCAGGACGAGCAGGCGGCACGCACGGCCCAGGCCGAAGCGTCGGAACGCGCGGCCGAGTCCTCCCCGCCCGAGTCATTGCAGCCGCCTCCGCGTTCACGGGCGACGTGCGACTACGACGACTCGCACTTCCACCTCACCAACTATGTCCAGGAGGGGCCTTCTGCGGCTGACTTCCTGAAGATCATGGGAACGCGGGTCTGCCGCTCGACCCTGTTCGGCATCCCGCTGCAGCAGATGTGGTCCTATCGCGAGAGCGGCGACAACGCCCCCGACTACTACCTCGAGGCGGATGCGCCGCTCTACTACTACTCGTTCACCGACGCGGTGATCGCGATGGAATACCGGGCCCTGCCGCCACAGGACCAGGCGCGGTTCGACCCGATGATCACCGGCTTCAACCCGGCTGACATGTACGCGTCCGATCACGTGCGGCGGGTGTTGACCCTTTTCCCGGGCGTGTTCGAGGGCATCGGCGAGTTCTCGGTCCACAAGGAGTTCGTCTCGCCCAAGATCGCCGGCGGCGCCGCCAGTCTGAGAGATCCCGCGCTCGACCGACTGCTCGACTTTGCTGGCGACGTCGGCCTGCTCGTGCTGCTGCACAACGACATGGTCCGGCCGTTCACCAAGCAGGCGGACGTGCGCCCGTATTTCGAGGAACTAACTGCTCTCTACGCCCGCCATCCCAAGACCACGATCATCTGGGCTCACATGGGCCTGGGGCGGGTGGTCGCGCCCGTGAAGAACGAGGTCGGTTATCTCGAGGAGATCCTCGCGAACCCGGCGCTCAGCAATGTCTACTTCGACATTTCCTGGGACGAGGTCGCGAAGTACATGGTGGCGAGCGATGCGACCACGACCGTCGTCGCCGACATGATCAACCGCTATCCGGATCGTTTCCTGTTCGGCACCGACGTCGTGGCGCCGAAGTCCCCCGAGCAGTACTTCGCCGTCTACGAGCTCTACCGCCCGCTCTGGGCGAAGCTGACGCCGGAGGCGCGCGAAAAGGTGTTGCGAGGCAACTACGAGCGCCTATTCGACGCCGCCCGCGTCCGGGTTCGCGCCTGGGAAAAGGCCAACGTTCGCTAGCGGCTGGCTCGCCGCGGTTGTGCTCGGCGCGGCCACACACCGCTGCGGCGAACCAGGATAGGGCTTTTCCCTTAGGGCTGGCTGAGACGATGCCTGCCAGAGTGGTGGGTCCGACCGCGGACGCTGCGTCCGAGGCGAACTTGCGGGGGTTTTACCGCGGCTCGGTTGGCCGAACCGTCCACAACTCGCCCCCACGCATGCGCCGCGCCGGTTGCTCTCGCGGCGGGAAAAACAACCGTCCCTCTACCCGCGGAAATCTCGATTGGGGGTTGCGGTTTTCAGCCCCTAAGGGTTTCAACCGATATCCGCCGATCCATTTGTGACCGAACGTCGTTAACCAAGGGTTAAGGATTGGTCGGGAGTGGGGTAATGGACCGGCGTCGCTTCGCAATAGCTGCGTTGACCGCGCTCGCGCTCGGCGGCGCTACGGCGGCGGTTGCGGCCGGTCCTCCTGCCGAATGGGACGGCCTCACGCGCGTCAGGTCCTCGAAGCTGCGGTACGTCTACCTGCTGCCCGGCGCAGACTTCCGCCCCTACACCAAGGTGATGCTGGATCCGACCGAGATCGCCTTCCGCAGGAACTGGCAACGCGACTTCAACAGCCGCACCATCCGGGGCCTGTCGGGACGCATCACCGACGCGGACATCGAGCAGATGGTGAGCGACGGCGGCAAGGCGGCCAGCGACATCTTCTCCCAGGCGTTCTCCGCCGGCGGCTTTCCGGTGGTCACCGAGCCGGGCGACGACGTGCTGCGGGTGCGCACCGCCGTGGTCAACCTGACGGTCACCTCGCCGGACCGGATGACCGCCGGACGCTCGCGCACCTACTCCGGCGAGGCCGGAACCGCGACGCTGGTGATCGAAGCGCGGGACTCGGTTTCCGGCGCGCTGCTCGGCCGCGCCGTCGACTCCCAGGTCGCCGGCGACTCCTCGATCTTCCTTAACCGTACGGCGATGTCGAACCGGGCCGATTTCAGGGCGCTGGCTCAACGTTGGGCCAGAACTGCCGTCTCTGGGTTGCAACAACTTAAGGCGAGTTCACCTGTCAGTGGTTAGATTAACGCACAAACACCAAGTTCTTAAACGCTTGACCAAGCTTTCCGTTATACTGTCAAGCTAGTGACGGGAGCATAGCTCAGTATCCTTCCCGGGATCTGGGGCGATCAAATGGACTTCAGCAAAGCCATTTCCTGGCGGCGCGACGGTTTGGCTGGCGGCGACAGCGACGCCGCCTTCGCCCTGCCGACCGAGGCCTTGCGCAAATCGGCGCGCCGGCGGCTGAAGCCGGAGGCGAGCGCCGACGACCTGCTGGGCGGCGCCTACGGGGCCTCGTGGCGCGATAGCCCCGACATCCTCTTTGCCCTGCGCACCACGCCGGACGGCCTCGTCTTCGACGCGATCAACCCGGCCTGCGAGAAGAGCCTGCGGCTCGCCGCCGCCGACGTCGTCGGCCGCTCGCCGGTGGGCGCGCTACCGGCCGCCGCGGGCGGTCCGTTCCTGGTCGGCTGCACGCAATGCGCCGCCAGCGCCAAGATCACCCGCTTCACTCACGCGATGGCCGGCGAGCGCCGGCGGCGACGCTGGGACACGACGCTGACGCCGGTCTGCGACGAGGACGGGAGCGTCTTCCTGATCCTCGGCCGCAGCCGCGAGATCGCCAGCGCAGCCACACCCGGCCGCGCCTGCCGCCGGGCCGCCGGCGCCGCCCAGCAGCGCGCCACCCAGGCGCACGCCGCGGATCACCAGGCTGCGCACAAGAAGCCCGGCGCGCTCAGCGTCACGCGGGACTGGCGCATCACCGAGGTGTCGGCCGAGGCGGCCACCTGGATGGGCGTGGAGCAGACCGATTACGTCGGCCGCGACGCCCGCGAAGGCCTGTTGTTCTCCGGCGCGATGTTCGGCGCGGTCGAGGCGGCGCTGACCGTCGGCCAGCCCTCCCAGCTGAAACTGCGCTCCCTGTTCCGGCCGGGCCGCTGGCTGGAGTTCGAGGTCGAGCCCACCGACGCCGGCGCCGACATCCGGTTCAGCGACGCCGTCGTCGAGGCGGCCGGGCCTGAGGCGCCGCGCGCCATGGGCCTGCTGGAATACGGCGCAGGCGCCGACTCCGTCGAGATGGCGCTCCTGGATGGACGCGGCGTGATCGTGTCGGTCAACGCCGCCTGGCGCGAGGCCTTCGCGTCCCTGCCGGCGGGCGGGCGCGGGTTCGGCGTCGAGACGCCGTACGAAGCGGTCTGCCGGCGGATCATCCCGGATCTCGACCCCGGCGTGCTGCATGAGGCGATGCGCCAGCTGTTGGCGCGCGAGGTGCACACGCTGACCCACGCCTATGTCGTGGTGACCGAGGCGGGGCCGCGCTGGCGGCAGATCCGCATCGCCCCCTTGCGGGCCGGCGTCGCCCACTTCATCGCGGTGCATGAGGACCTCACCGAGGTCGCGCGCACGCAGGCGGCGCTGCGGCGCACCACCGAGCAGCTGCTGTCGGTCCAGCAGGAAGAGCGCGAGCGGATCGCCATCGAGCTGCACGACTCCACTGGCCAGCATCTGGCGGCGCTCGGGATGGGCGTCTCGCGCCTGCGCCGGCTGATGGGCGACAAGGAAAAGGCGCAGGGCATCCTCGACGACATGGCCACCTCGCTCGAGGAGGCGGTCAAGGAAATCCGCGTGATGTCCTACCTGATGAAGCCGCCGAGCCTCAGTCGGGACGGGCTGGAGAGCACCGCGCGGCGCTACGTGGAGGGGTTCGGCATCCGGACCGGCCTCGACAGCGTCTTCCGCTCGGACGGCCCGATCGACCGGGCCGGCCCGATGATCCAGCACGCGGCGTTCCGCGTGATCCAGGAGGCGCTGTCGAACGTGCACCGGCATGCGCACGCCAACGGGGTCCAGGTCCAGCTCGCCAGCCGGGCGGCGGCGCTCACGCTGCGCATCGCCGACGATGGCAAGGGTATCGCGCCGATCAGGCTGGCCCATCTCGAGGGCATCCCGCCCGGAGTCGGGATCACCGGAATGCGCTCGCGCGTCGAGCAGCTGGGCGGCTGGCTGGATATCGCCAGCAGCCGGTCCGGCACCGTGGTGACCGCCAGCATCCCACTGCCGGAGCCCGCGCTCGCAAGGCCGATGGCGCGCCAATAGCGGCGCGGGACGCCCGCGCGCACAGATTTGATCGAGGACAACGACGCGTCGTGGGTGTCGGACTACCAACCGACGCTTTGCGGCGCCGCACGCCCCAAGCGGCGACCCAGGACCGGGGGTGAGCCGAGTGTCTCCATTTGCCTCGATCTTTCCGGACCTGGAGGAAGCCACGCTTCGCCAGGGGCTGCGCGACCTGCTCAGCGGCAGGACCGACCGCTTCAGGCACGCTTACGTTGCCGACACGCCGGCCGGCCCCCGGCCGCAGCGGTGGGAGATCTCGCTGCTGAGCATCGGCGCGGCGATGCACTTCGCGGCGGCGCCCGAGGGAATGGCCGACGAGGCAGAGACCAGCGCGCTGCTCGGACGGGCGTTGCGCGACGCGGTCGCCGGACGCTCGCGGATCGAACGCCACTATGCGGCGACCGTCGGCGACGGGCAGCGGCGGGTGCGGGTGACGCCGATCCGGCTGGGGCGGCGCACGCATCTGCTTGCCTTCCCCGACGACCTCGACGAGCCCGCCGACTCGCCGGCCGCCGAGCGGATGCTGCTTGCGCAGGAAGAAGAGCGGCACCGTATCGCCATCGAACTGCACGACTCGACCAGCCAGCACCTGGTCGCGGTCAGCCTCGGGCTGGCGCGGCTGCAGCGCGTCGCCCGCGCGACGCGGGCAGAGCGGCTGGTGTTGGAGGACATGTCCCGCGCGCTCCAGGGCGCGATCAAGGAGATCCGCACCTTCTCCTACATGATGAACCCGCCGCAACTGGACCGCGACGGGCTGGAGGCTACGGTCCGCCGCTTCGTCGTCGGCTTCGAGGCGCGCACCGGCCTCACCAGCAGCCTCGCCATCGCCGGCGCGCCGGACATCTCCAGCATGGTGGTCCAGCACACCGTGTTCCGGGTGCTGCAGGAGGCGCTGACCAACGTCTACCGCCACGCACAGGCGCGCCGCGTCGCCGTCGCGCTGATGCGCCGCGCCGGCTGGATCACCCTGACGGTGGGCGACGACGCACCGGCGACGGCAGGCGGCGATCAACCTACCCGTGCGCCGGTCGGCGTCGGCATCGCCGGTATGCGAGCGCCGGTGGCCCAGCTCGGCGGCTCGCTGCGGGTGCTGCACGGGGCCGGCGGCGACCAGGTGATCGTGCGGCTGCCGACCGGCGTGGGCTTGCGCCCCCGCTCGCCTGGCCGGCGCCGCGGTCGTCCGGGCGTGCAGGGAGGTCGCGCGCCACTTGATCGCGCGTCGGTTGTCACAGACGCTTGATCTCAGGGTTTCACCTGATGCAGGTCGAAACCGAACTCGGGCAGGGTGTGAGCGTCTGTCTCACCCTTTTCCCCCCGGAGGACAGACCCTCTTGGTCCGGCTCCACCGACCGGACCACGTTAGCCCCGCGCGCGGCCCCGCGCGCGGGGCGCCTTTATTCCACACCTCTGAGGCGTGACCTGACGCCTGGCGCGGGCCTGAGTGGCGCGAAACGCACGGTTGCCGCCGCACGACCATTCCGCGACGTCCGGGCTCCCGCGACACACGTCCCGCGGACTTCGCCTAATCTATTGACGAATAACGAGAATATTCCGACTCGCCCTGGGCGAACCCCTAAGGTGAAACCCGGAGGGGCGGTTAGGCGTCATCCGGATGGATTTCAACGGCTTTGCGTGTGCACTGTAAAGCCGACACGCTTTTACCAGCCGCCCGGATCCGCAACCCGCGTTAGCAGAATCTGCAACTTCGAGACCTAGATTGGCAGAGAGCGGCCGTGAATCGGGACGGGTCGGCGTCGTACCTGGAGAGGTCATATGCTGCGCATCCTGGTCGCAGATGACCATGAGATCGTCCGCAAGGGCGTTCGTGACGTCGTCGAGAGCCACCCGGGCTGGGAGGTCTGCGCGGAAGCGTCGGACGGCCAGCAGGCGCTGACGCTGGCGTTGAAGGAAAAGCCCGACATCGCGGTGCTCGACGTCTCGCTGCCGACGTTGAACGGCGTGGCGCTGACGCGCCGTCTGCGCAAGGAATGCCCGAGCGTCCGCGTGCTGCTCTTCACCATGCACGACGACGACGAGACCATGAGCAACGGGCTGGCCGCCGGCGCCCGCGGCTACGTGCTGAAGTCGGACAGCGGCAACAATCTGGAGGCGGCGATCTCGGCGCTGAACGCCAATCGCCTCTATTTCTCCTGGCCGGTCAGCGAGTTGCTGCTCGACGCGGCGATGACCGAGCGCAAGCGCTCCAAGCTCGAGAGCTTCACCATCCGCGAGCTGGAGATCGCCCAGCTGATCGCCGAGGGCAACGGCAACAAGCAGATCGCCCGCCTGCTCAACATCAGCATCAAGACGGTGGAGAGCCACCGCGCCGCCGCGATGCGCAAGGCCGGCACCCGCACAGCCGCCGAGTTCGTGCGCTTCGCGATCAAGCACAATCTCATCCAGCCTTAGGTCTTGGGGGCTCTTTCGGCTCGGGGTTTGAGCCGATGGTTCCCGGACGGGCCCAACTGAACACTCCGGCGGTTCGCTCGAGCTGGGGCCCGGTTCCATGGACGCAGACGCAGTGCGAAGCGCCGCGGCGGCGCTCTTCGTCGACTGCTTTCCGCTGGTGCTGACCGATTTGGTCCGCGTCCACCACCCGGTGGGCGGCCACCACTTCCGTCTGCTCACCGACGAAGCCGGCGCGCTCGCGCCGGGCCTCGACGAGCAGGACGAGCTGATGGTGCTGACCAGCGCCTGGATCGACCTGACCGATGGCCCGGTGATCGTGAGCCTGCCGCACACCGCGGGCCGCTTCTTCAACCTGACCCTGATCGACACTGCAGGCGAGCCGTTCGCCAGCCTGGGGACGCGCACCGGCGACGACGCGGGGCTGAATCTCGCCCTGGTCGGACCGCGCTGGGAGGGCGAAGTGCCGGCCGGCGTGCGGGCCAAGCGCACGCCCTGCCACCTCTTGTGGGTGGTCAGCCGGATCCGCGCGCATTCCGCGCTCGACCTCGCCGAGACCGTGGTCGTGGCCAAGCGGCAGGGCCTGGCGCCGCTGCGCGGGGGGCGGGATATGCCCGAGCCGACCGTATCGACCTCCGAGCCGCCCTGCCCGCCCTGCCTGCGCCAGGTCATCGAGATGACGCCGGCGGTCTTCTTCCATCGGCTCGACGCGATCGTCGAGCGGGCGCCGGCGGCGCGCCAGAAGGCGCTGCGGCCGCGGATCGCAGCGCTCAGGAGCGAGCTCGGCGGCCCGCCCCGCGCGGAGGAATGGACGGCCGACTTCGCCGGGGCGCTGGCCGGCGGCTTCGCCGACGCGGTGGAGGCGATCCGCTCAGCGGCCGGCGGCGAGCACGGCGGCTGGCGCGAGTTGGGCGACGGCTCGAGCGCGGCCGACGCCGACGGACTGTCGCGCGCCGCGCAGGCGTTCTCCAGCCTGGGCGCCTCGCTGCGCGACGACCTCCTGAGCCTCGCCTGCGACCGCGACGACGCCGGGCTGCCCCTTTCGGGCGAGCAGCAGTACCGGCTGCACTTCACCCGCAGCGGCCTGCCGCCGGCGCACGCCTTCTGGCGGCTGTTCGCGCTGCCGCCGGCCCGCGGCGACCATCGGCACGGCATCGGCGACCGCAGCGATCCGGCCCCCAACGAGGACGGCTCGCTGGACATCGTGCTGCAACGCCAGGCGCCGGAGCCGACGCTGCTGTCGAACTGGCTGCCGCTGCCGGAGGGGCGCCTGTCGCTGCTGATGCGGCTGTTTTCGCCGGCCGCGCAGGCGCTCGGCGGCTCATGGCGCATGCCGGCGCCGGAGCGCGTGCCGGCCGCGGGTCGCCGCGCCTGGTCGTGGGCTGCGCCGGCCGCCGACACAGACCTGGGGGATGTCTCGACCCAGCCAGACCAGCTTGGAGGCTAGCGTCATCATGCGACGCCGTTTGTTCGCCCTGGCCGTCGGCGCAGGCCTCTGCCTCGCGCTCGCGCAGGCCGCCTCGTCCGCATTGGCCGCCGATCCGCCCACGGCCGCAGCGCCGGCCCAACCGCCCGCCGTCGCCGTCGCAGCCGTCCAGCCCGAAGCCCTCCAAGCGCTCGAGCGGATGAGCGACTACCTGAAAACGCTGAAGGTATTCCAGATCAGCACCCGCACCAGCCTCGACCTGGTCACCACCGACGGCCAGCTGGTCCAGGTCAACGGCGGCGCCACCTACAAGGTCAGGCGGCCGGACGGGTTCGTGATCGACGTCAAGAGCGACGTGAAGAACCGCACCTTCTTCTATGACGGCAAGCAGTTCACGGTCTACGCGCCGGAGCTCGGCTACTACGCCACCGTGGCGGCGCCGCCGACCATCCGCGAGACGCTCGACAAGCTCTACGTGAAGTTCGGGCTGGCGCTGCCGCTGGAGGACCTGTTCCGCTGGGGCGACGCAACCGACACCGGCGACGAGGTGCTCGATTCCGGATTCCGGGTCAGGCCCTCGACGATCGAAGGCGTGGCGACCGACCACTACGCCTTCCGCGAAGGCGACATCGACTGGCAGATCTGGATCCAGCGGGGCGAGCAGCCGCTGCCGCGCAAGGTGGTGATCATCGATCGCTCCGACCCGGCCGCGCCGGCCTATACGGCGGTGCTGGACTGGAACCTCAGCCCGACGTTCGCCGCCGACGCGTTCGCCTTCAGGCCGGCGACGGGCGCCAAGTCCGTCCGCCTCACCCTCGCTCAATAGGCGCACGCCATGTTTCGTAAGACAGCTTTCAGCGCCGCAGTCCTGACCGGACTGCTGGCGGTTGCGATCTCGCTTCCCGACCCGGGCTACGCGCGCGGCTTCCGCGGCGGGGGTGGCGGCGGCATGCGCGGCGGGGGTGGCGGCTACAGCCGCGGCGGCAGCTCGTTCGGCGGCGGCGGCGTCCGCGGCGGCGGCTCGTCGAGCATCAGCCGACCGTCGGGCGGCCGCAACCTCAGCGGCAACCCGGGCGGCGGCCTGACCGGCATGGGCAACCGGCCGAGCCAGCTGCCCTCGGGCGGCCACTTCGGCGGCGGCGGGGCCAATCGTCCCGGCGGCGGTGGCGGCGGCATCGCCGGGGGCGGCGACCGACCCGGCGGCGGCGGCGGGGGCATCGCCGAGGGCGGCAACCGCCCGACCCACCCCATCGCGGGCGGCGGCAACGGCAACTGGAATGGCGGCGACTGGAACGGAGGGTGGGGCAGCGGCTGGGTCGACCACCCGATCGCCGCCGGCGTTGTCGCCGGCGCGGTGATCGGCGCGACGGCGGCGGCCTACGGGTCCTACTACTACGACCTGCCCTACGGCTGCGGGTATTCGCCCTACTATGGCTACAGCTACTACAACTGCGCCGGCGTCTGGTACGAGCCGCGCTACGAGGGCGACACGGTGGTCTACGTGACCGTGCCCGATCCGACGCAGGCGCAGCCAGCCAGCGGCGGCGAGGCCGGCGTCGCCCCGCCCGCGGAGCCGGCGCCTGGCGAAGCGCCCGCGCCCGGCCCGGAGCCGGTCTCGTCGCTCGAGCCGGCGCCCGCCGCGCCGCCCGCCGCCCCGGCGCCGCCGACCAGCTGAGGCCGCAGTCATGGGTCCAAATCCGGTCGATGTGAGCGTTGGCGGGCGGATCAGGCTGCGCCGTCGCCTGCTGAAGGTCAGCCAGGAGCGGCTGGCCTACGACCTCGGTCTGACGCCGCAGCAGGTGCAGAAGTACGAGCGCGCCCGGAACGGCGTCAGCGCCTCGCGGCTCTACCAGATCGCCAGGTCGCTTGGCGCGCCGGTCGCCTACTTCTTCGAGGAGCTGGCCGATCCGGGGCGCGACGCCGAGGGCCAGGGCGAGGCGACGCCGACCGAACAGGTCCACGCCTTCCTGATGACCCCCGAGGGCGTCGAGCTGGCGCGACTCTTCCCACGGATTTCGCGCCGGCTGCGCCGCCACCTGCTGGATCTGGTGCGCGACCTGGCGGACCGGCCCGAAGGCGGCGGCGCGGACGCGACGGCCGCGCTGCGACGGCGCGGATCGCCTGACCAGCCACCGGGGCAGCCATCGGGCGGGGACGCGCCCGCGGCGGGTGAATAGCGCCCTATCTCGCCAGCGCCAGCGCCGACTGCACGCCGTCCGCGCGGATCACGGCCGCCTGCTCGAAGCGCGCCTTCAGCTCCGCCCGGAAGCGCGCCGCATCACCGACGATCACCACGTCAAGGCCGGTCGGGTCGGCGAGCCTGGCCGCCGCGGCCTGCACATCGCTCGCCGAGACCGCCTGGACGCGGTCGGCGTAGCGTCCGAGCTCGCCAACGTCGACGCCGTAAAGCGAATCCTCGATCAGCAGGTCGGCCATGCCGTTGGCGGTGGCTGCGGACCGGTAGTAGTCGCCGATCAGGTCAGCCTTGCGGGCGGCGAGCTCGTCCGCCGACGGCGCCTTGTCGGCCAGCGCCTCGAGCTGGCTCAGCATCAGGGCGGCCACCTCCGGCGCGCTGGCGTTCTCGGTCTGCACGCTGGCGGTGAACAAGCCCACCGTGCGGTACTCGTCGAGCTGGCTGGAGGCGTCGTAGGTGAGCCCGCGCCGCACGCGGATCTCCATGCTGAGCCGCGAGGATTCGCCACCGCCCAGGAGCGCGTTGGCCAGTTCGGCCGCGTAGTACGACGGCGCCGAGCGGGCGATCGAGCGGGCGGCCACCGTCACGGTCGCCTCCTCCAGGCCCGGCACGTCGATGGCGACGACCCGGCCGGGCCGCGCGGCTCCTGCCGCTGGAGAAGCCCGGGGCGCGGCCAGCGACCGCGGCCAGGCGCCGAACGCCTGCTTCGCCTGCGCGAAGACCGCATCCGGATCGACGCCGCCGGTCACCACCAGCACCGCGTTGTCCGGGCGGTAGGCGCTGGCCCCCTGGCGCGCCACGTCGGCAGCCGTGATCCGCGCGGAAGGCCGCGGCGAGCCGTTCGCCAGGTGGCCGTAGGGACCGTCGCCGAACACCAGCTGGTTCACCGCGGCGTCGGAGAGCGCGTCGTCGTCGACGTCGGGCCCCTTGCTGTCGCTGACCAACTGGCGGCGCAGGTCAGCCAGCTCCGCAGCACCGACCTGCGGATGCTGCACGATGCCCGCCAGCACCGCCAAGCCGTCCGGCAGCGTCGCGGCCAGCCCGGTGAGGCGGAAGCCGGTGGAATCGTAGTCGGTCTCGGTGGCGAGCGCGTCGCCCAGCCCGGCGATGCGGCGTGACCGCTGGATCTCCTCGTGCACGTCGCGGCCGCGCGAGGCGAGCACCGCGGTCACGTAGGCGAGGCCGGCCTTGCCCGGCGGATCCAGCGCCGAACCTCCGCGGAAGCTCAGCGCCGCGGTGGCGATCGGCTGGCGGCCGGTGCGCGCCACGATCACCTCGAGGCCGTTCGGCAGCGTGCGCTCGCGGATGGTCGGGACCACCCGCGCCACGGCCGGACCGGCGTCGGGCGGCGCGGTCGGGATCGCCGACGGTGCGGACGCCACGGCGATGGCGTCATGCGCCGAGCCCGAGGCCGGCCGGGCGATGGCGGCCACGCTGTCGCCCGGCGCGGAACTGCCGGGCGAGGCAGCGGCGTGGTAGCGGATCGTCACGCGGCGCGCGTCGACCAGGTAGGTCTGCGCCACCCGGCGGATGTCCTGCGCCGTGACCATGCTCAGCGCCCGCGCGTCGCTGTTCACGTGGCCGGCGTCGCCTTCCAGGATCGAGGCCTCGCCGATCGCGTTGGCGACGCCGTCGATGGTCTCGCGATCGCGCAGCAGGCCGGCGACCAGCTGGTTCTTCGCCGCGCGCACCTCCGCCTCGGTGACGTCGCCGGCGCGCACGCGGGCCAGCTCCGCGCGCAGCGCCGCCTCGCCGCGCGCCATCGAGACGCCGTCCTGCAGCGTCACGCCCACCTCGATCAGTCCCGCGTGCTGCCAGAGGTCCACTTCGGAGAACGCGTGGTTGGCGATGCCCCGTTTGGCCGCCAGGTCGATGTTGAGCCGCGAGGTCTTGCCGTGGGTCAGCACCGCGTCGAGCACGTTCAGCGCCGCGGCGTCGCGGCTGGCCGCCGGCGGGCCGGCGTAAGTCAGCACCAGCGCCGGCAACGGCGCGTCCGGGGCGTAGCTGTCGACGATGCGATGCGCGGTGCGGACCGGCTCCTCGTCGCCGTCGCGCGGGATCGCCGTCCGCGGCCGTGCGATCACGCCGAAGTATTTGTCGACCCAGTCGTCGAGCTGGCGTTGGTCGAAGTCGCCGACCACCACCAGGCTGGCGTTGTCGGGGCGATAGTAGAGCGCGTGGAAGGCGCGCAGCTCGGCCGGCGTCGCCTGCTCCAGGTCGCCCAGTTTGCCGATCACCGACTGCCGGTAGAGCGCGTGTGTGAACGAGGCGAGCGGCACCTCGATCTCGAACAGCGCCCGGTAAGGATCGGCCATCACGCTCTGCCGCAGCTCCTGCTCGACCACCTTGCGCTCGGCGGCGAAGTCGGCCGGCGCGACGTCGAGGCTGGCCATGCGCTCGGCTTCGGCCCAGAGCAGCCGCTGCAGGTAGTTGGCGGGCGCCGTCTCGTCGTACTCGGTGTCGTCGTCGTCGGTGGAGGCGTCGTTCTCGCCGCCGACGTCGTCGGTCAGCCGGTCGATGTACTCCGGCGGCATGTCGCGCGAGCCCTTGAACATCAGGTGCTCGCAAAGGTGGGCCATGCCGGAGCGCCCCGGCGGATCGTTCTTGGCGCCGACCCCGTACCAGACCTGCACCGCGACGCTGGTGGTCGAGTGGTCGACCAGGCTGTAGACCTTCAGCCCGTTCGGCAGCGAGCGAAGGTGGTAGGCGATCGCCGGCGGCTGAATGGCGATTGGAGTCGCCGGTGCGGCCCCGGCCTTGCCAACCCCAGCCGCACCGCACGCGAACGCCAACGCGAGCGCGAGAGGAAGGGTCTTCATCGGCGAGCCTCCCGACTTGCTCGCCGCGACCAGACCACGCGCGGTTGTCAGCGCCCCTCAGGCGGACTCCCGAGGCGCAGGGCTATTCGGCAGGACTGGCGATGAACCGCCCCGACGCGGCGAAACGCCTAGTCTGTGTCGCAGAGCCGCCGCGTGGTGGCCCGCCCCAGCTTCGGCGACCAGGTCATCAGCACCGGGCAGGGCGGCGGCTCGGCCGCGCGGGGCGGCTGTTCGGCCACGTAGACCGGTTCGGTGGACGCGGTCTGATAGCCGCCACCGCCGCCACCCCAGCCCCAGCCGCCCCAACCCCATCCCCAACCGCCGATCCCGTTGCGGAAGCGGCCATGGAAGTGGTCGTGGAAGTGGTTGTGCGCGAAGTGGTCATGCCCAGGGTCGTGCCCAGGGTCGTGCATGTTCATCGGCGGCGGCGGGTTGGTGAACGGCGGCCGCGGCGTCGGCGTATCGATCGCCGGGCGCGGCGGGATGCTTCCCACGCCGCCGCGCGACGCGCCATGGAAGCCTCCATGGAACCCACCATGGAATCCGCTGGCGAACCCGCCGCCAAACCCCATCGCGCCGAACGCGAACGCCGGGCCGGCGACCAGTCCTGCGACGGCCGCCAGGCCCAACCGCAACCGCTGCTTTCCGTCCGCGTAGAACATGGCGACCGTCCCGTTGCTGTCTCGAGCAAGCGTCACTTTGGCGGCCGGCCAGACGGGAACAATCGGCTGCACACCCTAGAGCCGCACTGTCGCAGACCGTCGCCGTGAGACAGAAGCTGCGCCGGACGGATTGGGTTCCCGCGTCAGCCGATCGACCGAGACGTGGGGGGGTCGCTCGTGGCGATCTTAGCGCCCTACAGCCGGAACAGGTCCGCGCAGGCTTCGACGATGGAGTCGGCGTCGAGGCGGTAGCGGCGGTAGAGGTCGGTGAGATCGCCGACCTGGCCGAAGCCGGTGACGCCGAGCGGGCTGGTGCGATGCCCGAGCACGCCGCCGAGCCAGGAGAGCGCCGCCGGCGCGCCGTCGATCACGGTGATCAGGCCGGCGCTCGGCGACAGCTCGGCAAGCAGCCGCTCGGCGTGGCTGACCGCGTCCGAGCCGTCCTGCCAGCGGGCGCGGCGGCTCTCGGTCCAGCCGCGGTGCAACAGGCCTGGCGAGACCACGTTGAGCAGAGCGAGGCTCGGCACGTCTTCGGCCAGCATCTCGGCGGCCGCCAGCACCTCCGGCGCGATCGCCCCGCAGAAGGCGATCGCGGCCTCCGCCGGACCTTGCGGCCGCTTCAGCCAGTAGGCGCCCTGCATCGCGTCCTCGCGCCAGCCGTCGTTCTCGCGCTCGATCTGGCGGATCGCCCGCGTCGTCAGGCGCAGGTAGACCGAGCCGCCGTCCTTCGCCTGCAGGTGCTCGAACGACCAGCGCAGCGCCTCGGCGAGCTCGTCGGCGAATGCCGGTTCGATGTAGGTCAGGCCCGGCTGGCCGAGCCCGATCAGCGGTGTGGTGATCGACTGGTGCGCGCCGCCCTCCGGCCCCAGGGTGATCCCCGACGGCGTGGCGACCAGCAGGAAGCGGGCGTCCTGGTAGCAGGCGTAGTTCAGCGCATCGAGGCCGCGGGCGATGAACGGGTCGTAGATGGTCCCGACCGGGATCAGCCGCTCGCCCCAGAGCTGGTCGGCCAGCCCCAGCGACGCCAGGTTGAGGAAGAAGTTGTGCTCGGCGATGCCGAGCTCGATGTGCTGGCCGGCCGCGCCGGCCGCCCACTTCTGCGCCGAGGGGATCTTGGCCAGCTGGAAGACGTCGGACATCTCGCGCGCGTTGAAAAGGCCGCGCTGGTTCACGAAGCCGCCGAGGTTGGTGGAGACGGTGACGTCCGGCGAGGTGGTGACGATGCGGTCGGCGAGCGGGTGGCCGCTGCGGGCGAGATCGAACAGGATCCGGCCGAACGCGGCCTGCGTCGACTGCTCCGGGCCGCCGACACGCGGGAACTCAGGCCGCGCGGGGACCGGAACGGGCTCGGCGGCGAAGCGCCGGTTCACGTCGGCCGCGAACGGCGTTGCGGCCACGAAGCGCCGCAGCTCGTCGGCCTCGCGCTTGCAGAGGCCGGCGTAGGGCTCGAACTCCTCGCCCTCGGGAATGTGCAAGGACCGCCGCAGTTGGTCGACCTGGCCGGGCGTCATCAGGCCGGCGTGGTTGTCCTTGTGGCCCTGCAGCGGCAGGCCGAAACCCTTGACCGTGTAGGCGATGAAGAGGGTCGGCACATCGTCGTCGGCCGCCGCGTAGGCCTCCAGCAGCGTCTCGACGCAGTGCCCGCCCAGCCCCGTCATCAGCGCATGCAGCGCCGGATCGTCGTAGCTCGCGATCAGCTCGGGCGCGCCGGCGTGATGGCCGATGTCGGCCAGCAGCCGCGCCCGCCACGCCTCGCCGCCCTGGTAGGTCAGCGCCGCGTAGTCGGCGTTCGAGCACTCGTCGATCCAGCGCTGCAGGTGCTCGCCGCCCGGCCGCTGGAACGCCGCCTGCTGCGCCTTGCCATACTTCAGCGTGAACACCCGCCAGCCACAGGTGCGGAAGATGTCGTCGAACTTGTCGAACATCCGGTCGGCGGTGATCGCGTCCAGGCTCTGGCGGTTGTAGTCGACGATCCACCAGGTGTTGCGGATGCCGTGCTTGGCCGCCTCGATCAGCGACTCGTAGATGTTGCCCTCGTCGAGCTCGGCGTCGCCGAGCGTGGCGATCATCCGCCCTTCCCGCTTCGGATCGAGCCAGCCGTGCGCCTTCAGGTAGTCCTGGGTCAGCGAGGCGAAGGCGGTGATTGAGACGCCGAGGCCCACCGAGCCGGTCGAGAAGTCGACGTCGTCCTTGTCCTTGGTGCGCGACGGGTAGGACTGCGCGCCGCCGAACGCGCGGAAGCCCTCCAGCTGCTCGCGGCTCTGGCGGCCGTAGAGGTACTGGATCGCGTGGAACACCGGGCCGGCGTGCGGCTTGATAGCCACGCGGTCGGCGGGCTTGAGCGCGTGGAAGTAGAGGGTCGCCAGGATGGTGGTCATCGAGGCGCAGGAGGCCTGGTGGCCGCCGACCTTCAGCCCGTCGCGGCTGTTCCTGAGGTGATTGGCGTGGTGGATGGTCCAGGTCGCCAGCCAGCGCAGCCGCTCGTCGAGCCGCGCGAGGTGCTTGACGGTGGCGTCGGCAGGGGGCGACTTGAGGGCGGCGATCGGAGCCATCCGGCAGGATTACCACGCGATGCGCGCTATTTCGTTGCCAATGATGCCGCGCCGGCCGGGATCACAGGCATTTTCCACCCTTCTACGGCAGAACGGGAGCAGATGAGCGCATGAGGAAGACCAGCCACCCGGCCGGCGCCGTCCGCCGCATCGTCGTGGAGAGCGAAGTGCTGAAGGGCGCCATGCTCGGCGATCCCACCGACCGGATCGTCGACGTCTACACGCCGGCTGGCCACGACGGCGCGGGCCTGCCGCTGCTGGTCGACATCGTCGGCTTCACCGCCGGCGGCCCGGCGCACACCAACTGGAGCGGCTTCCGCGAGAATGTGCCCGAGCGGCTCGACCGGCTGATCGGCGAGGGCGCGATGCCGCCGGTCGTCGTCGCGTTCCCGGACTGCTTCACCCGCGTCGGCGGCAACCAGTACATCAACTCCGCCTCGACCGGCCGTTGGGCCGATTTCCTGACCACCGAGATGCTGGCCGCCGTCGAGAGCCAGTTCCGGTGCGGCGGGCCGGGCCGGCGCGGCATCTTCGGCAAGAGCTCGGGCGGCTACGGCGCGATCGTGCATGCGATCGACCACGCCGACGTCTGGGCCGCGGCCGCCTGCCATTCCGGCGACATGGCCTTCGAGCTCTGCTACCTGCCCGACATGCCGGACACGCTGCGCGCGCTGGCCCGCAGCGAAGGCTCGATCGAGACCTGGTGGAAGAAGTTCGAGGCCGCGCCGAAGACGCCCGAGCACTCGTTCAAGGCGCTCAACATCCTCGCCATGGCCGCCCACTACGACCCGGACCCGACCGCCTTCCTCGGCCTGCGGCTGCCGGTGACGATGGATACCTGCGAGCTGATCGACGAGCGCTGGGAGAACTGGCTGGCGCACGACCCGCTGGTGAAGGTCGAGCAGCAGTGGCATGGCCTCGGCGCCCTGAAGGCGCTCTACATCGACTGCGGGTCGAGCGACCAGTTCAACCTGGCCTACGGCGCCCGGCGCCTGCACCGGCGGCTGGACGAGCTCGGCGTCGCGCACCGCTACGAGGAGTTCGACGACAACCACACCGCCGTCGACTACCGCATGGACGTCAGCCTCCCCTTCCTGGCCAAGGCGCTGACTTAACCTCTCCCCAGGGAGAAGGACTCGAGCGGCAACCCGACGTAGTTTTCCGCAAAAGCGGTCTGGGCGGCGCGGGAGGTCGCCAGGTAGTCGAGCTCGGCGAGCTGCAGCTTGCGCTCGATCGCGCCCTCGGCCGGGAAGCGGTGGGTGAGCCGGGTCAGCGCCCAGGAGAAGCGCTCGGCCTTCCAGACCCGGGCGAGCGCGCACGCCGAATAGGCGTCGAGACCGGTGTCCGAACGCTCGGCGTAGTGCTCGGCCAGCGCCGCGGCGAGCAGCGTCACGTCGGCGACCGCCAGGTTCAAGCCCTTGGCGCCGGTGGGCGGCACGATGTGGGCGGCGTCGCCGGCCAGGAACAGGCGCCCGAAGCGCAGCGGCTCGGTCACCGAGCTGCGCAAGGCCGCCAACGTCTTCTCGAGAGCAGGGCCGCGCGTCAAGCCGCCGCCAGCCGGACCCAGGCGCAGGGTGAGCTCGTCCCAGAATCTCGCGTCCGGCCAGGCCTCGGGCGCCTCGTCCAGGGCGCACTGTACGTAGTAGCGGCTGCGGGTGGCCGAGCGCATGCTGGCGAGCGCAAAGCCGCGTTCGTGGTTGGCGTAGATCAGCTCCTCGGCCGCGGGCGGCGCGTCGGCCAGCACGCCCAGCCAGCCGAACGGGTAGTCGCGCGCGTAGGTGGTGAGCGCGCCGGGCGGGATCACCGACCGCGAGGCGCCGTGCGAGCCGTCGCAGCCGACGACGAAGTCGCAGTCCAGCCGCTGCTCGGCGCCGTCCGCGCGCCAGGTGACGTGGGGCCGCTCGCCGTCGATCCCATGCGGCATCACCTCGGCCGCCTCGAACACCACTTCGATGCCACGCGCCTCGGCGGCGTCGAACAGGTCCTTCATCACCTCCTGCTGGCCGTAGACGGTGATCGCGCGGCCGGTCAGCGCGGCGAAGTCGATGCGGAAGACGCCGTGCTCGGAGGCCAGGGTGACCCCGCCATGGACCAGCCCCTCGCGCCGCAGGCGGCCGGCGAGGCCCAGCCGCTCCATCAGCTGGGCCGTCCCCTCCTCCAGCACGCCAGCGCGCACCCGGCCTTCCACGTAGAGCCGCGACCGTTGTTCCAGCACCACGGCGGCGAGGCCGGCGTCGCGCAGCAGATGCGCCAGGAACATGCCTGCCGGCCCAGCCCCGATGATCGCGACCTGGGTGCGCAAGCTAGCTGTCGCCCCACACGTCGCGGGCCAGCTCGACCACCAGCGCGAGCTTGCGGCGCTCGTCGTCCACCGTGATCTGGTTGCCGTGCACGGTGGAGGAGAACCCGCACTGCGGGCTGACACAAAGCCGCTCCAGCGGCACGCGCCGGGCGGCATCGTCGATCCGCCGCTTCAGCGCATCCTTGTCCTCCAGCCGCGGCGTCTTGGTGCTGACCAGGCCCAGCACCACGAATTTGTCCTCCGGCACGTAGCGCAGCGGCGCGAAGTCGCCGGCGCGGTCGGTGTCGTATTCCAGGAAGAAGGCGTCGGCCTCGATCCGGCCGAACAGCGTCTCGGCCACCGGGTCGTAGCCACCCTCGGCCACCCAGGCGGAGCGGAAGTTGCCGCGGCAGAGGTGGATGGCGACCGTCATGTCCGCCGGCCGGCCGGCGATGGCGGCGTTGATCAGCCGCGCGTAGGCCGCCGGCAGCGCGTCGGGATCCTCGCCCATGGCGCGGACGTCGGCGCGGATCTCGGGATCGCAGAGGTAGGCGAGGTTGGTGTCGTCCAGCTGCAGGTAGCGGCAGCCGCGCGCCGCCAGGTCGGCGATCTCCTCCGCGTAGACCCGCGCCAGGTCGGCGAAGAACTGCTCGATGTCCGGATACGCCACGCGGTCCACCGCCGCGCGGCCGCCGCGGAAGTGCGCCATGCTGGGCGACGGGATGGCGATCTTCGGCGTGCGGCCCCCTGTTGCATCGAGCGCGGCGGCCAGGAACGAGAAGTCTTCGCCGAAGATCGGGCCGGACCGCCGCAGTTTGCCGGTGATCGAAAGCCTGGGCGGCGCGAAGTCGAGGTCGCCGTGGTCGGTGTGGAAGTGGGCCGGGATGCCGCTCTCGGAGACCGCGACGCCCTCGATCCGCTCCAGGAAGTCGATGTGGAAGTAGGTGCGGCGGAACTCGCCGTCGGTCACGCTTTGGAGCCCAAGGCCCTCCTGGAAGGCGACCACGTCGCGGATGGCGGCGTCCTCAGCGGCGCGCAGCGCTGCCGGCGAGATCGCGCCCTTCGCCGCCCGATCCCGCGCAGCCAGCAGCGCCGGCGGGCGCAGCAGGCTGCCGACGTGGTCGGCGCGGAACGGCGGACGGCTGCGCGGGCTCAACGGCCTCGCCTCCTCCCAGGGTCGTTCGTTGGCCCTCTGACGGGGCTTTGTCCGGCCATGGTACTCGTGCGACGCTGGCCGCCAAGAGACGCTGGCCGCCAAGAGACGCTGGCCGCCAAGAGACGCTGGCCGCCAAGAGACGCTGGCCGCCAAGAG
>DATNEH010000174.1:0-6481 GCA_035553015.1 Caulobacteraceae bacterium
TGCCACAAGCGTCGGGTGCATGACGCCAGTTCTCGACTACTGGATGAGTCACCGAGCGAGGGCAACTCACGATGAGCGAACACGACCCGGCCGCACCGCCAGTCCCGCTCGAACCTGCAGCACACGCGGCGGCCGCGGCCCTGACCAACGGCACACCGCCGCCGGGCGGCCATCCGCCGGCGCCGACGCCGAAGTTCCCCTTCGACATCAACGCGGCGCTGGCCTTCCTCGAAGCCTGCACATCGAGCCATCCGCGCGTCACCTATGGGCTGGGCGCGAAAGCCCCGTCGGACCAGAGCCAGCCCGGCAATCCGGCGCCGCCCGGCTTCGTCCACATCGACTGCAGCGGCTTCGTCCGGGCAGCGGTGCGCCGCTCGACCAAGCCGGAGTTCACCGCCTTCCCGGACGGCTCGGTCGTGCAGCACGAGTGGGTGAAGGCGCACGCCTTCAAGAAAGGCGCGGTCGACGACGGCGACCTAAGCGACGGAAAGGTGCGGATCGCCTTCCTGCCGCCGACCGCGGTGGCCAGCCACATCGGCCACGTGGTGCTGATCTACGACGGCAAGACGCTGGAGTCGCACGGCGGCATGGGCCCCGACCGCCGCGTGTGGAGCAACCTGCCCTGGCGCACCAAGACCGAGGTGTTCGAACTCACCTGATGCGCTTTCTGTCGGCGGCCTTATAGGCTTGTCTCAAGCGACAAGCCGCGGGGAGGCCATCGATGAAGCTTTACGACAGCCGACGAGCGCCTAATCCGCGCCGCGTGCGCTGGTTCATGACGGAGAAGGGGATCGACGACATCGAGGTGGTCGACGTCGACCTGCTGGCCGGCGCGCACCGGTCGCCCGAGTACGTTGGGCGGGCCGGCATCGCCCAGTCGCCGGCGCTGACCATGGACGACGGGACGACGATCACCGAATCGATCGCCATCTGCCGCTACCTCGAGAGCCTCTATCCGGAGCCGAACCTGTTCGGCCAGGGTCCGAAGGAGACCGCGGTCATCGAGATGTGGATGCGGCGCGCCGAACTGCTGTGCGCGATGCCGCTGATGCTGGCGGTGCGCCATGGCCACCCGGCGCTGGCGGCGCTGGAGACGCAGGTCCCCGAGGTGGGCGCGAACAACCGCGCGCAGGCCGAGCGCTCGCTGAAGCTGTTCGACAAGCGGCTCGCCGAGAGCCCCTGGATCGGCGGCGAGCGCATCACCATCGCCGACGGCGTGCTGTTCATCGGCATGGACTTCGCCCGCATGGTCCGCTTCCAGCCGCCCGAGGCGCTGACCAACCTCGGCCGCTGGCTCTCCGCCATGCGCGAGCGCGCCTCGGCGAGCGCCGGGGTCTGAGGATGCGATCGACGCTGTTCGCCTTTGCGGCCCCGATCGTCCTGGCCGTGGCCGCCCACGCCGCCGCGCCCGCGCCGGCTGCCGCTCCCGTTGCGCCTGCGCCCGCCGCTGCGCCTGCGCCGGCCACGCCCGAGCAGACAGTCGTTGTCGGGCCGACCGGCAAGAGCATCGTGGTGACGCCGAAGCTGCTCGAGGGCATGGACCGCGAGCAGGCGACGATGATCAACCACGGCCAGTCGCATACCTACGAGGGCGTGCTGCTCACCGAGCTGCTGCGGCTGGTAGGCGCCCCGACCGGCGCGCGGCTGCACGCCGGGGCCGATCGCAACTACCTGGTGGTGACCGGCGGCGACGGCTTCCGCGCGGTCTATTCGCTGGCCGAGACCGACGGCAGCGTGCAACGCCGCCCGGTGATCCTCGCCGACAAGATGGACGGCGCGCCGCTCATTCCTCACGACGCGCCTTATCGCCTGGTCGTCGACGGCGACCAGAAACCGGCGCGCAGCGTCTACGCCGTGTCAAAGATCGAGGTGAAGGTGCTGCCGTAGCGGCGCATCCGCCCCGTGCTTCAGTTCACGTCCGCCTGGTCGTCGCTGTCGGCGGCGTGCGCCTGGGCCATCGCCGGCAGGTGCTGCGACAGCTGCTGGGTGAGGGCGTCGGGCGAGAGGCCGAGCTGGCCGGCGATGGCCTGCACGTGCTCGTCGCCCAGCGCGCTCTGGATCTGGTCCGGCGAGACGCCGGCCTGACTGCCGCCGCACCACGATCGCACCTGCTCGCCGAGCCCGCCCTGTGCGAGCTGCTGGAGCAGGCCCGACATGCCGCCGAGCTGGGTGTTCTGCAGCACGTTGCCGAACGCCTGGTGCGCCTCCTGCCCGGCGTAGTCGCCGGCTGCGCCCTTGATCGCATCGAGGAAACTCATGGCCGTTCTCCTGCCTGAGCGCGCCCCCCGCGCAACTTGAGCGCCGTGAGCGAAGCAGCGGATTGCGGCAGGCGGGCGACAGGCGGCCGAGGTTCACGCGCTGTTGTTCGCGCGCTGACCGGTCCGGGCGCTCAGGCGGGGACCGCCTCGATCATCTCGGCGATCAGCTCCATCGAGCGCAGGCGCGAGGGCAGGGTCGGGGCGCCGTTGAGGACGAAGAGTTCGTCGGCGTGGGTGTGGGCGACCTTCTCGGCGAGGTAGGCGCGCACCGCCGGGCCGTCGCCGCGGAAGCGGCGGATGAAGCCCTCGTTCTCCGGCGGCGCGCCGGGCCGCTCGGGCGGGCGCGGGGCGAGCGCGGCGAGGCGGTCGGCCTCTTCGGCGGTGTCGGCGGCGAGCGCGATGGTGGCCACGCCCGCGAACGGCGCGGGCCGGTAGATCGAGGGCTGGAACGTTTCGCGGTAGGCGGCCACGGCCGGCGCGCCGTCGGCCCGGGCGATGAACTCGGCGAACACCATGCCGACGCCCGCCATGCCGGCGAAGCGGGCGCTGTCCACCGACGAGCAGAGCAGCAGCAGATCCGGGTGCGAGGGGCCGGCCGGGCTCGCCTTGACGCTCTGGAACGGGTGCGGGGCCGGGAACGGCTCGACGCCGGACGCGTCCAGCAGCCAGGCCGACAGAAGCGCGAAATACTGCGGGAAGACGTCCGAGGAGGCCGAGCCGAGCGCCCGGCCGGTCTGGTAATCGGCGCCCAGCGCGCGGCCGAGGCCAAGGTCGATGCGGCCCGGCGCCAGCGCCTCCAGCTCCATGAACACCTCGGCCACTTTCAGCGGCGAGTAGTTGGGCAGCATGACCCCGCCCGAGCCCAGCCGAATGGTCGAGGTGACCTGGGTCAGCGCCGCGATCAGCACCTCGGGCGCGGCGCTGCCCAGGTGCGGGATGGAATGGTGCTCGGCCACCCAGAAGCGCTTGAACCCCAGCCGCTCGGCCGCCTGCGCCACCTGGATGGTCTCGCGCACGCCGTCGGCCTGCGTGCCATCCAGCGGCTTGATCGAAAGGTCGAGGATCGAGAGCGGAACCATGCGAGCGGATATGGCGGTCGCCCTACGGTAAGCTCAAGGGCGCTCGTACTTCGCGGTGAGCTCGGCGGCTGTCGCCGCTCGGCGGCGGTGGTCAGGCAATCGACAATCGGGCGTCCAGTGGCGCTGGCATGCCAGATCGGCGTCAGCCCTTGCGGCGGACCTTCTTGATGATCGCCGAGAAGTTCAGCACCGGACGCCCGCCGGTGGAGGCGATGCCGCGCACGAACACCATGGAGCCGCCGGCGCGGGTCACCTCGCCGGTCGCCTCGATCAACTCGCCCTCGCGGGCGCCGTCGAGGAACTCGGTGTTCAGCGAGGCGGTGACCGAGCCCACGCCCTGCAGCTGGTCGCGGGCAATCATGAAGATCGCGTAGTCGGCGAAGGTGGCGAGGCACCCGCCGTGCATGAAGCCGCCGCCGTTCATGTGCTTGCGCTCGGCGCGGAACGCGCAGACCCAACGGCCGGTGTCATCCTGGCGGGTGTAGAACGGCCCGGCGTGCAGCTCGAACGGGTCGGACTCGGACCGCTCCCAGCCGGCCCACTCGCCGGTCTGCATGATCCGGGTGGTCCACCCCTGTTCCGCAACACTGCCGTCCATACCGCGTGACACCCTCGAGCTGACCTGTCGGCGCGCTCATAGCGGGGCCGCACGCCCTCCGGAAGGGACCTGCGGTCGCAGCGCAACATTTCGTCGGGGCGTGGTCGCCGGCCAGAAAGCGCTTGAATGACGGCGCGTGCATCTATAGATGCGAACAAAGAGAGAACATCGTGCGCTGGGACGCCGGGGGGTGGAGCGATGCGGGGGTGGTGGATTGGCGTGGCTCTGGCGATCGCGCTCGTCGGCGCCTGCGGGGGCGGCGGTGGGCGTGCGCAAGCGGCGACGCCGATGTCGATGCGTGCGTTTCGCGACGCTTACGTCGCCGAGGTGAGGAACGACATCCCGGGCGCCACGGTGAAGGTGACGGCGGACGACGTCATCGAGGTGACCGACAGGCGCGGCAAGGTGTCCACCGCCTTTCTCGACAATGCCTATGCGCATTATCGCGAGGACCCCGGCAGCCTCGGCGCCATCCTGAAGCGCTATGTCGGCGAGGTGCTGGCGGCCGGCGATGGCCCCCCGTTCACCGCGGACGAGTTGCGCGTCATGGTTCGCCCGGCGAGCTATCTGTCGCTGACTGCGCCGGACAAGGCGCCCTTGCATCGGCCCCTGGCGGGCGACCTGGTCGCGATCGTCGCGATCGATCAGCCGACGCGATATCTCTATCCGCCGGAGTACGAGCTCCGAGCGAAGCTTCAGCTGAGCAACGAAGCTCTTTGGGCGCGAGCGCTTAAGAACACCGCCCGCAAGCTGCCCGGCGTTCCGCCGGACGGCGGCAAGAAGGCGATCGACGCCCTGACGACTGGCGAAGGCCTCGCTGCCAGCCTGCTGGCCGAGCCGGGCTACTGGGATACCCCAGCGCTGCAGGTCGGCGGGCCACCGGTGGTGGCGCCGGTCGGGAAGGACATGGTCCTGCTTGTGCACCTCGGCGATCCGGGCGGGGTCGCGGCGCTTCGCAAGATCGCTGCGAAGAGCGCGGATGATCCTGACGGCCTGAGCACGCAACTGTTCGTCCGGCGCAGCGGGGTCTGGGAGGTGCTGCCGCCATAGCGCTCGTTGCCCAGCTTCCGGCGAGTGACTAGGGTCCGCGCCCGCTAGCGAGAGGAGGACCCGCGCCATGGCGCTCGATCTGGAGACCCGGGATCAGCTGATCGACACCGTGCGCCGGTTCGTCGCCGAGCGGTTGCGGCCGCTCGAGGCGCAGGTGGCCGAGAACGACGCGGTGCCGGACGACGTCGTCGCCGAGATGCGCGAGCTCGGGCTCTTCGGGCTGTCGATCCCGGAGGAATACGGCGGGCTCGACCTGTCGATGGAGGACGAGTGCCTGGTGGGGGTCGAGCTCGGGCGCACCAGCCCGGCGTTCCGCTCGGCGTTCGGCACCAACGTCGGCATCGGCAGCCAGGGCCTGGTGATGTTCGGCACGCCCGAGCAGAAGCAGCGCTATCTGCCGGGGATCGCGTCGGGCGAGATCGTCACCTCGTTCGCGCTGACCGAGCCGGAGGCCGGCTCGGACTCGGCGTCGGTGCAGACCCGCGCGACGCGGGACGGCGACGTCTACGTGCTGAACGGCATGAAGCGGTTCATCACCAACGCCAACAAGGCGAGCCTCTTCACGGTGATGACGCGCTCGGATCCCGACAAGAAGGGCGCGGCGGGCGTCACCGCCTTCCTGGCGCCGCGCGACCTGCCGGGCCTCTCGGTCGGCAAGCCCGAGAAGAAAATGGGCCAGCAGGGCGCGCACATCTGCGACGTGATCTTCGACAACGTGCGGGTGCCGATCGAGAACCGGCTGGGCGCAGAGGGCGAGGGCTTCAAGGTGGCGATGCAGGTGCTGGACCGCGGCCGCCTGCACATCTCGGCAGTGTGCGTCGGCGTCGCCGAGCGGCTGATCGCCGACTGCGTGGCCTACGCGTCCGAGCGCAAGCAGTTCGGCCAGCCGATCAGCGGCTTCCAGCTGGTGCAGGCGATGATCGCGGACTCGAAGACCGAGGCGATGGCCGCCAAGGCGCTGACCCTGGAGACCGCCCGCAAGCGCGACGCCGGCGAGAACGTCACGCTGGAGGCGGCGGCCGCCAAGTACTTCGCCTCCGAGATGGTCGGCCGTGTCGCCGACCGCGCGGTGCAGATCTTCGGCGGCGCCGGCTACGTCGCCGATCACGGCATCGAGCGCCTCTACCGCGACGTGCGCATCTTCCGCATCTACGAGGGCACGAGCCAGATCCAGCAGGTCGTCATCGCCCGCGAGACGCTGAAGCGGGGCGGCTAGGACACGCCGGTCTCGATTGCCAGGCGCACCAGGTCGGCGGTGCGGGCGACGCCGAGCTTGGATTTGATCAGCGTGCAGGTGTTGGCGATCGTCTTGTAGGAGGCGCCGAGCGCGTCGGCGATCTCGGCGAGGCTCGAGCCCGCCGCCAGCAGGCGCATGATCTCCAGCTCGCGAGGGCTGAGCGCATCCAGCGCCTCGGCGCCGGCGCCGAGCGCGATCTGCTGGGCGATCTCAGCCTCGACATAGCGGCCGCCGCCGGCGACGCGGCGCACGGCGGTCA
>DATNEH010000175.1:0-4863 GCA_035553015.1 Caulobacteraceae bacterium
GGTCCGCCTCCGGGATACGGTTACGATCAAGGCGGTCCGCCGCCGGGCTTTGGCGAAGACGGCGGCTACGCGCCGTCAGCGCTCTTCGACGACGAGGGCTATGATGGCGGCGTCGGCGGTCCGGCCTCGTACGGCGACGCCGGCTACTACGGCGGCGGCTTCGTGGGCGGCGGCCCTGTCGTCGGCGTTGGCGTCGGCTTCGGGTTCGAGGGCCGTGACCATGACCGGCGCTTCTTCGACCAACGCCAGCGCTTCCACGCGCAGCAGAGTTTCCACGCCCAGCAGAGCTTCCACACCCAGCAGCGCGTCTACGTACGCCAGCAGGCGCACGTCTACGTCCACTCGGGCGGCGCTCGCCGCTGGTAGGTAGCGAACGTAGGCGCCCGCGGGCTCAGGCGCCCGCCATCTCCTCGGCGATCGCCAGCGCGGCGGCGCGCGGATCGGCGGCGGCAGTGATCGGCCGCCCGCAGACGATGTGGCTGGCGCCCTGGCTCAGAGTATGGGCGGGGGTCTCGGCGCGGGCCTGATCGTCGAGGCCGGCCCACGCCGGCCGCACGCCCGGGGTCACCACCAGGAAGTCCGGCCCGCCGAGGCGCCGCGCCATGGCCGCCTCGCGCGGGCTGACGATGACGCCGTCCGCGCCGGCCTCCAGCACCTGGCGGATGCGCCGTTCCACCAGCGCCTCGACGCTCATGCCGTAGCCGATCTCGCCCAGGTCCTGGCCGGTGAGGCTGGTCAGCACCGTCACGCCCAGCACCTTCAGCGGCGACCCATCACAGGCGCGCACCGCGGCCGCCAGCACCTGCGGCTCGGCGTGGACGGTGAGGAAGTCGCCGGCCTCCGCGGCGGCGATCGCGGCGGCGGCCTTCTCCACCGTCGCGCCGATATCGTGCAGCTTCCAGTCGAGGAACACCTTGCGGCCGCGCTGCTTCAGGTCGCGCGCCATCTCCATGCCGCCGACCGCCAGGAGCTGCAGGCCGACCTTGTAGAACACCACCGCATCGCCCAGCCGCTCCACCGTCGCCTCGGCGTCGGCCCGCGTCGGCAGGTCGAGCGCTACGATCAGTCGGGGGTCTGCAGCGAGGGTGCGCGCGCGCACGGCTTCGGCGAGGGCCAAGGGCGGCTCCTTTGGCGGGAGGATTCGAATTGGGCTAAGGCGTCAGGATGAGCCCGGCTCACTTCGCGGTCAACTTCTTCGTCGCCCTCTTCGCGTTGATCGACCCGATCGGCAACGTCCCGCTGTTCGCCGCGGCGACCGCGGGGGCCAAACCGGCAGGGCAGCGGCTGACCGCCGCCTACATCGCGCTGTTCTCGTTCGCCTTCCTGGCCTTCTTCTTTGTCACCGGACTCGCGCTGCTGCGCTTCTTCGGCATCGGCCTGGCCGCCTTCCGCATCGCCGGCGGCGCGCTGCTGTTCCTGCTCGGTCTCGACATGGCCAGGGGGCAGTTCGCGGCCAACCTCGCCAACGCCGCCGACGCGGCGGACCTGACGGCGGGCGCCTACGCGCGGCGCGAGTTCGAGCGGCTGGTGGTGCCGTTCGCGATGCCGCTGCTGATCGGCCCGGGCGCGATCTCCACCGCGGTGATCTATGCGGGCGAGGCAAAGCAGCTTGGCTTCGCCGGCCAGTTGGCGGGCCTGGCGGTGATCGCCGCGGTCGGCCTCAGCATCCTGGCCAGCTTCTGGTTCACCGGACTGATCAACCGCGCGCTCGGCCGCGTCGGCACCATCATCGTGATCCGCGTGCTGGGGCTGATCCTCTGCGCGATGGCGGTGCAGTTCATGCTGGCCGGCATCGCCGATTCCACGATTGGCGTGATGGCCCCGACCGCTTCGGTCCCTTATCCGACGGATTAGCGGCCTATGCTGCAGCCGCGTCGAAACGGCTGACTTCCAGGCCGGAGCCGACCGGCAGCAGCACGCTGTCGATCTTCGGAATGGCCCGCACCCGCTTGCCGTAGGCCTTCACCTCGTCGCCGCCGGGCCGGATCATGTTGTCGGCCACGATGATCGCGCCCGGATTCAGCTTCGGATAGAAGGCCTCCAGGCAGGGCACGTAGAGGTCCTTCCAGAGGTCGACGAGCACGAAGTCGATCCCGTGCGGCATCTCGCCGATCATCTTCACCGCGTCGCCGACCTTGAAGTCGACGTGGTCGGCGAGCCCCGCCTTCTCCGACATCTCCTTCGCGTAGGCCGACTTGTAGTCCTGCAGCTCCATCGTGGTCAGCCGCCCGCCGGCCTGGCGCGCCGCGTCGGCGAGCCAGATGCCCGAGTAGCCGTACGAGGTGCCGAGCTCGAGGATGTTCGGCGCCTTCAGGCTCCTGGCGAGGATGTTGATCAGCCGCCCGGCGTCCGGCCCGACCGCCAGCAGCACCTGGTCGCGCCAGTCGCCGGCGCCCATCTGGCCGCTGCGCATGCGCTCGCCCTCGTCGCGCATCCGCTGGTGATAGAGCTCGAGAACCGCCGTCGCCTTGTCGTCCATGGATGACCTCCGCTGGTGCGGCGTTCGATATATCGGCGCGACGCGCCGCCGGCAATCACGATATATCTTTACTGTGTCGGCCTCATGAGCGCCGCACGCGCCCCACCTGGCTCGACATCAGCGCCATGCCCCATTCGTCAGGGATCAGCTTGGCCAGCGCGGCGATCGCCTTGTTGGGCGCGCCGGTCACGCAGATCGGGCGGTTGGCCTCGGCCGCCTCGTAGCCGGCCTGCGCCACCTCGTCGGCGCCCAGCCACATCCAGGTCGGCGCGGCCTCGCTGACCTGCGCTCTGGAGCCGTCGACGTCGTGGAACTCCGAGTAGGTCAGCCCCGGGCAGAGCGCGCTGACATGCACGCCGGTCCCCTGCGTCTCCAGGTGCAGCGTCTGCGAAAAGCGGATCACGTAGGCCTTGGCAGGCCCATAGAGCGTGTGGCCGAGCGAAGAGGGGACGAGGCCGGCGAGCGAGGCGACGTTGACGATCCGCCCGAAACGCCGCTCCAGCATGCCCGGCAGCACGCGGTGGGCCAGTTCGGACGGCGCCGTCAACAGCACCTGCAGGAAGGCGCGCTGGTCCTCCCAGGCGGTCGACGCATAGCCGCCGGGCAGGCTGTAGCCGGCGTTGTTGACCAGCGCATCCACCACCCGCCCGTTGGCCTCGACCTCGGCCAGGATCTCGGCCGGCGCCTCGGGGCGGGCGAGGTCGGCGGGGATCACCAGGCTCTCGACCCCGTGGCGCAGCCGCACCTCGTCGGCCAGCGCATGCAGCCGGTCGCTGCGGCGCGCGGTCAAGGCGAGGTCGTAGCCATGCGAGGCGTAGACGCGGGCCAAAGCCGCGCCGATGCCGGAGGACGCGCCGGTGACCAGGGCGAGCCGCCCGCTCACGTTTCCACCCCAATCACCTTTTCAACATCGCCGACAGCAGCTCCGCAACGGGTCCGGGCATCATCAGTGGAAAACTAAAGAGCCGCCATTCGCGTTGAAAGGGTCTCGTCTTGCGCGGTGCGGTGAATCGGCACGATTGAACGGCGCTTTGTTTGCGTGTATCGCGCCGCGCCGCCGCACTTGGACGCAGGCGCGGGGCTGCAACTTGAGGGATCGCCCCTCACCGGCCGCGGCCCCTGGAGGAACTTGGATTGGCGCTCGAGGCTCCGGCCCAGACAGCCGCTCACGACGCTAAGCCCGCCGATCCGGCAGCGACCGCCGCGCACGCCGCGCCTGCGAAGAGCCGCACCGCCTTCGTCGGGCTGGCGATCGGCTCGCTCGGCGTGGTGTTCGGCGACATCGGCACCAGCCCGCTCTACGCGTTCCACTCCGCGATGACGACGATGGAGGGCGAGGCCGTCCGCCGCGCCGACATCTACGGCATCGTCGGCCTGGCGCTCTGGGCGCTGATCATGGTGGTGACGGTCAAGTACGTCCTCTTCCTGATGCGCGCCGACAACAAGGGCGAGGGCGGCGTGCTCTCGCTGATGGCGCTGGCCCAGCGCGCTATCGGCCGGCGCACCACGGCGCTCTTTACGCTCGGCCTGATCGGCGCGGCGCTGTTCTACGGCGATGCGGTCATCACCCCGGCGATCTCGGTGATGTCGGCGATCGAGGGCCTGCGCACCATCCCCAGCCTCGGCCACTCGGTCGACACCGGCCTCGTTGTCGCGATCAGCGTGGCGATCATGCTGGGCCTCTTCTTCGTGCAGTCGCGCGGCACCGCGCGGGTCGGGGCGTTCTTCGGCCCGATCATGCTGATCTGGTTCCTCGCCATCGTGGCGCTCGGCGCCAGCCACGTGCTGGACGACCCGCGCGTGCTCTTCGCGCTGAACCCGATCTACGGCGTCGAGTTTCTGATCCGCCACGGCTTCGTGGCCTTCCTGGTGCTGGGCTCGGTGTTCCTGTGCGTGACCGGCGCCGAGGCGCTCTACGCCGACATGGGCCATTTCGGCCGCTGGCCGATCCAGGCGTCCTGGCTGTTCATCTGCCTGCCGGCCCTGATGCTCAACTATTTCGGCCAGGGCGCGTACGCGCTCAAGGCCCTGGCGATCGCCCAGGCCCACCACCAGGCGCTGGCCAGCCAGGACTGGTTCTTCGTCATGTGCCCGCCGGTCATGCGGCTGGGCCTGGTCATCCTGGCCGTCATGGCCTCGGCCATCGCCAGCCAGGCGGTGATCACCGGCGCCTATTCGCTGACGCAGCAGGCGATCCAGCTCGGACTGTTGCCGCGCTTCGAGATCAGGCACACGTCCGAGTCGCTGGTCGGCCAGATCTACATGCCGCGGGTGAACTTGCTGCTGCTCATCGGCGTGGTGCTGCTGGTCGTCCTGTTCCGTTCGTCGAGCGCGCTGGCATCGGCCTACGGCATCGCCGTCACCGGCACGATGGTCGTCACCGC
>DATNEH010000176.1:0-10549 GCA_035553015.1 Caulobacteraceae bacterium
CTACATCGCCCGCGCCAGCGGCTCCACCACGGCGCCGTAGCCGGCGTTGTCGGGGATCACCAGCACGCGCTCGCCGTCGCGCTCGGTGATCTGCGGCAGCACCGTCACCAGCTCGCGCGCCGCCGCCCGCGTCACCGCGTCCTCGGCGCTCTCGGCCTCGCCGAGCAGCTTCAGGTTCATGCGGGTCGGGAAAATCACCGTTCGCTCGCCCGCCTCGGCGAGGCGCAGCGCCTCGTGCGGGCTGATCCACTCGGCGTCGACCGTCTCGGTGCCGTCGCAGATCGCCAGCTGCTCCTCGGGCGCTCTGGCCACGTAGAACCAGGTGTCGAACCGGCGCGGCGTCAGCGGCGGGGTGATCCAGTGGGCGAACACCGTCAGCGCCTCGAGGTCGAGGTAGAGGTCGAGCTCCTCGATGAGGTCGAGGAACGGGCGCCGGTCGCGCCCGACGTCCTCGCGCGCGGCCGCCGCGCGGTCGTCGCCGCGGAACGGCGCGCCGTCGAGATGGCGGGCCAAGAGCACGCCGGCCTCCTCGTAGGCCTCGCGGATCGCCGCGATGCGCAGCGGCCGCTTGTGCGGCAGCGCGTCGCCCCAGCCCAGCGTGCGGGCCTCCCAACGCAGGTCCTCGTCGCCCTTGTGGGTCTTGCCGCCGGGAAAGACCAGCGCGCCCCCGGCGAAGTCGATCTGGTGATGGCGCTTGACCATCAGCACTTCGAACGAGGGATCGTCGCGCAGCAGCAGGATGGTCGCGGCGGGCAGGATCGGGACGTCGGGGCGCGTGGCGGGGCGTTCAGCCGGCTTGTCATTCATGCCGGCCACCTTAGCGGGTTGCCCCGACGGTGGGGAAGCGGCGCGTGCCGCCGCCGCGCCCCTACCCGAACTCCGCCAGGTCCTCGTACTGGCAGGCGCCGATCAGGTTGCCCTCGGTGTCCTCGAAGTAGCCGAGCGTCCCGACCCCGTCGAGCTTGAGCGGCTGCGTCGCCATCCGCCCGCCGCGCGCCTCGACCGCGCGCACCAGCGCGCCGATGTCGGCGACGCCGAACGAGACCTCGAAGCCGCGCGTGCGCACGCCGGGCTTCAGCTCGCGCCGCCCTTGCAGCCCGCCGTTGAACGTCGCGCCGGCGTTGCGCACGACATAGAAGTGCGGCGGACCCCAGGGCTCATAGGCCCAGCCGAACACCCGCTCGTAGAAAGCCTTGGCGCGCTGCACGTCGTCGGCGTTGATCGCGAACCAGCGCATCACGTTCAGCGCGCCCGGCGCTGGCGGCGGCGTCGCCGCTTCCTCGTAGCGCATGGCGCCGACGCGATTGCCCTCGGTGTCCTCGAACCAGATCAGCCGTCCTACCGTCGGGATGTCGTAGGGGCCGCCCGTGATCCGCCCGCCGGCCGCTTCGATCAGCGCCGAGGTCGCCGCGACGTCGTCGACCGCCATGGTCGCCTCGACCCCCACCGTGTCCGGCGTGCTCTCGCCGCGGCCCTGCAGCGAGCAGCCGATGCCCGTGTCGTCCGTCAGGTAGAAATCCGGCGGGCCCCAGTTGCGGAACGTCCAGCCGAACACCCGCTCGTAGAAGCCCTTCGCGCGCTCCACGTCGCCCGCGTTGATCGAGATGTGGCGCAGCGGCGAAGCCATGGCATGCCCCTTGGACGTGCGTTTGAGGTGAGGCTCAGCGTCGATCCGCGTCCGCCATGGCGCAAGCGCACCATCACGCCAACTTGTCCCGCGCACGCGCCAGCAATGCGGGGCTTACCCAGCCGAGGTCGCCCGTCTTTCCGCAAGCCGGCGCGGAGACGCGCCTATCGCCGGCTGAGCGGCGTCTTGTTGACGTCCAGGTGATAGGCGCAGGTCTGAGCGGCCCGCTCCTGCGTCGAGCGCAACGCGGACCCGCAGACCCGACAGCTGCTGGCCATCGGCGGGTCTTCGCTGAGCCTCGCGTCGCGACCCAGCGCGCGTACGTCGCTTTGCAGTGTCATCGATCCGTCTCCCTATCCCGTCTGCCGACAAACGGACCGCGGGCTTGGTTCCATTGCGGTGCTTGAATTCAGCGTCACTGCCTCAGTGACGGCGAGGCGGGACCGGTTCGCGGGCGCGGACCGCCCAAACCAGCCGTTAACCAGCCGGCGCCAAGGTGCGGATCGGCTCGGGGGCCGCCGACAGGAAACCCGCGCCCATGCCTTACGACAGCCTTCCGAACGAACCCGGCGCCGCAACGCAGCCCAGCGCAGAGCGGCCGGCCACGCCCCCTCAGGGCGGCCTCTTCTCCGCCGTGTCGCGCTGGTTCGTGGACGACATCGCCATCGACCTCGGCACGGCGAACACGCTGATCTACATGAAGGGCCGCGGCATCGTCCTGAACGAGCCCTCGGTGGTCGCCCTGCGCCAGGTCGCCGATCGCAAGCAGGTGCACGCGGTCGGCGTGGAGGCCAAGCGGATGCTGGGACGCACGCCCGGCCGCATCGAGGCCATGCGGCCGCTGCGCGACGGCGTCATCGCCGACTTCGAGGTCGCCGAAGAGATGATCAAGCACTTCATCCGCCGGGTGCACCGGCGCGGCCTCATGCGTCCGAAGATCATCGTCTGCGTGCCTTCGGGCGCCACCGCGGTCGAGCGACGGGCGATCAGCGACTCCTGCCTGAATGCGGGCGCCCGGCGGGTCGGGCTGATCGACGAGCCGATGGCGGCCGCGATCGGCGTCGGCCTGTCGGTGCACGCGCCCACCGGCTCGATGGTGGTCGACATCGGCGGCGGCACCACCGAAGTGGCCGTGCTGGCGCTCTCCGGCATCGTCTATGCGAAGTCCGCGCGCGTCGGTGGCGACCGCATGGACGAGGCGATCATCAGCTACCTGCGTCGCCAGCACCGGCTGATGATCGGCGAAGGCACCGCCGAGAAAATCAAGATGGCGATCGGCGCGGCGCGCCCGCCGCAGTCGCCGCCGGGGCTCGAGCTCTGCGTCAGGGGCCGTGACGCCGCGCGCGGCGTCCCTGCGGAGGTGCGCATCACCCAGGAGGAGATCGCGGGCGCGGTGGCCGAGCCGGTGGCTCAGATCATCGCCGCCGTGAGCGCGGCGCTGGAGGCGACGCCGCCGGAACTGGCGGCCGACATCGCCGATAGCGGGATCATGCTGACCGGCGGCGGCGCGCTGCTGCGCGGCCTCGACCAGGAGATCCGCGACCACACCGGCGTCCCCGTGATCGTCGCCAACGACCCGCTGGCCTGCGTGGCGCTGGGCTGCGGCATGGTGCTCGAGCACGCGCGGTGGATGGAGGAGTTGCTGCAGTGACCGACACGACGCTCTGTGCGGCCCTCCGACGGCGGTAGTGCGCGCGCTTCGCCGACGCGGTAGTGAACGCCCTCGTGGGCAAGCGGAACTATCTGATCGAGGGCGTCTCCGGCGCCGGCAAGACCGCGGTCGCCACCGAGCTGCAGCGGCGCGGCTACCAGGCGATCCACGGCGACCGCGAGCTGGCTTACCGGGGCGATCCGGAAACCGGCCTGCCGGCGGCGCCGCCAAAGGATATGCCGGTCACTGAGTGGCTGTCCCAGCACTGGATCTGGGACGTGGAGAAGGTGCGCGCCCTGGTCGCGGACCAGGCCGCACCGATCACCTTCTTCTGCGGCGGCTCGCGGAACCACCCGAAGTTCATCGACCTGTTCGACGGCGTGTTCGTCCTGGAAGTCGACTGGGACACCATGAGCCGGCGGATCGACGAGCGCGTGGCGCTGGACCCGACCGACTTCGGCGCCACGCCGGAGGAGCGCAACCTGATCGCGCGCCTGTTCGCGACGAAAGCGGACGTTCCCAAGCACGCGACACGCATCGACGCCACCGCGCCGCTCGCCCGCGTCGTCGACGACATCCTCGCCAGGTGCGACGCGGCGGACTAGGCGGCCGACTGGCATTGAGATCCGGCGGGCTCTGATCTTCGCCCCTGCCAATGTCATCCCGAAGACCGGCGAAGCCGAGTCTACCTTGCGCAGATCGCTGAAGCAGATCCCGGATGAGCCGCTGCGCGGCTCTCCGGGATGTCCCAAGTTCCCTATGCCGTCTCTTCTGCGAACAGCTTCTTCAGCTCGTTCTTCAGGATCTTGCCCTGCGGGTTGCGGGGCAGGACTTCGCGCTGGAAGAGGATCTTCACCGGCACCTTGAAGGCGGCCAGCCGCTCGGCGACGAAGGCGCGCAGTTCCTTCTCGGTGGCCTCGGCGTCCGGCTTCAGCGTCACCACCGCGGCCGGCTCCTCGCCCAGCGTCTTGTGCGGGATGCCGACCAGCGCGGCGTCCATCACCGCCGGATGGTCGTAGAGGACGTTCTCGACCTCGATGCAGTAGATGTTCTCGCCGCCGCGGATCAGCATGTCCTTGGCGCGGTCGATGATGAAGCAGAAGCCCTCCTCGTCGAGCCGCGCGAGGTCGCCGGTCTTCACCCAGCCCTCGTGGAAGGTCTGCGCGGTGGCCTCGGGCTTGTTCCAGTAGCCCTTCACCACCTGCGGGCCCTTGCACCAGAGCTCGCCGACTTCGCCGACAGCGAGCTCGCGGTCGCCCTCGACGGTCATGATCTTCAGGTCGGTGACCGGGACGGCGGGGCCGCAACTGTCGGGCCGATGCTCGTAGTCCTCGGCGCCGTTCGAGGTGGCGGTGGCCGAGGTCTCGGTCATGCCCCAGCCGTTGCCGGCCTGCGACTTCGGGAAGGTCTCCTTGATCTTGCGCACCAGTTCCGGGGCCGACGGCGCGCCGCCGTAGGAGACGCTCTCCAGCGAGGAGAGGTCGAAGTTCTTGCGCAGCGGATGCTCGATCAGCTGCCAGGCGATGGTCGGCACGCCGCCGGCGGCCTGGATCTTCTCGCGCTGGATCAGCTCGAAGGCGCGCACCGGGTCCCAGCGGCGCATCATCACCAGCTTGCCGCCGGCGAAGCAGAGCGGGTTGAGGATCGCGAAGCAGCCGGTGGCGTGGAAGAACGGCACCGAGAGCAGCATCGAGCGCTGCGGCGCGTTCGGATCGGGCGCCGGCGGGGTCTCGCCGCGGCGCAGGAACGAGCGCTGGCCGGCGCTGGCGGCGGCCATGATGTTCGAGCAGATGTTGCGGTGGGTGGCGAGCGCGCCCTTCGGCTTTCCGGTGGTGCCGGAGGTGTAGAAGATGGTGGCGTCGTCCTCGGGATGGATCTCGACGGCGGGCAGCGGCCGGTCGGGAAGGTCCTTCCAGCTGTCTGGGACGCCGATCGCGTCCTCCAGCCTGGCGATCAGCGGGTTGGCGATCTCGTCGTCCTCCCGGGCGACGTAGACGCGCTGCAGGTCCGGACAGGTCTCCAGGTGCTCGTTGATGCGCTCCAGGCGCTCGGCGTCGACGATGGCGATCTTGGTCCCGGAGTCGACGAGGCCGTACTCCAATTCCGGCCCGGTCCACCACGCGTTCAGGGGCGTGATGATCGCGCCGAGCGATGCGGCGGCATAGAAGGCGACCGGCCATTCCGGCAGGTTGCGCATGATGATGGCGACGCGGTCGCCCTTCGCAACGCCCTGCGCAGCGAGCTCGTGCGCGAAGGCGCAGACGGCGCGAAAGAAGGCCTCGTAGCTGACCCGCTCGTTCTCGTGGACCAGGAAGATCTTCTCGCCGTGAGCGCGCGCCGCCTCGGCGACGAAGCGCAAGGAGGGCGGCGCGTTCTTCCAGACCCGGGTCGGCACGCCGCGGATCACCAGCTCCTCCATCTCGCAAGGCATGCCGGGCGCGGTGATGATCCGGTTGGCCTCGGCGATCGACATGGCCGGCCAGGACTTGGCGGCGGCGGGAGCTTCACTCATCGGGCGGTTCTCTTGGGGACGGCTTCTTGGGGGGCAGGTCATCTATTCGGCGGTCCAGCGGGTGCGGGCCGGCGGCGGGTGAACAAGCACAAGGAACACGGTGATGCAAACGTCGCAGCGTCGCTGGACCGACCGCGGCGGCGAATTGGTAATAGCTTGACGGCAGGCCTGCTTCTGCAACCTAGGCGGCGGGGTCTGATCGGGGGGATTCGATGGCCACGATGAACGCCGCCGAGGCGTTGACGGCGCAGCTCAACTCGCTGCCGGACTATCTGCGGCCGGAGCCGGCGGTGTTCGACCAGTTGCTGGCCTCGGCCGGCAAGCTGCGCGCCGACGGCGGCATCCCCGACGCCCAGCGCGCGGCGGTGATCTACAAGCTGCAAGACGCAGCCGCGGGCTATGGCGACGAGCCGCCGCCGACCTCTGTGCGCTTCCCGGCCGACCACTGCATGCACCTGAAGTGCGGCAACGAATGGTATTGGGTCGCCTGCCACTTCGACGTCACCGGTCCCGATGGCCTGCCGGTGCGCATCGCCGTGCTGCTCGACATGCTGCGCTTCCGGCTGATCTCGACCGCGCTGCAGGCCGAAATCGGCTGGACCGACGCCGAGTGTCAGCTGGTCTGGAACGCGGTGACGGTGACGGTCAGCGGCCTCGGCGGCAGCCGCATCCATCGCCGCCCGCTCAACGTGCAGTGGGCGAAGACCGGCGGCGTGGTGCAGTTCCCGGATGACAACGGCTTCGTCTATCGCTGCGGCCCGGACGTGATCGTCGGCACGCCGGACGTGCTGCCGCTGAACGTCGTCGTCGACGATCCGTCGATGTTCCTCGACCTGCAGCTCACCACCGACATGCCGGTGGAGACATCGTTCTTTCTGCAGGGCCGGGAGGGGATCACGCCCGCGCCGAAGCCGGGCATCTACTACAGCTGGCCGCAACTGAAGGCGCAGGGCGCCATCGTCGTGGACGGCGTCAGCTACGCCGTGAAGGACGGCAGCGCCTGGATCGACCACCAGTTGATGGCCCCGTCGATCCCCACCGGGCCGACCCCGCACAAGTCGATCGACGGCTGGAACTGGTGCGAGTTCAACCTCGCCAACGGCCAGGCGTTCACCGCCGCCGCCTTCCAGAGCGACAGCCTGCAGGTCAATCCACTGACGCCGTACGGCTTCTACCTGCGCCGCTCGCTCGACGGCCGGACCTGGAAGCCGGTGCGGCTGATCGGCGGCCTGGCGATGGACCAGCTGATCCCCACCCTCCACCAGGTGATGCAGGCGACCAGCTGGACCTACTCGGCGACCAACTTCCCCGACCAGGCCGACGCGGCTCCGCCATTCGACATCACGGTCACCACCGCCCCCTGGATCGACGACGGCAGCTTCGAGACCGCAGACCTGACCGTGCCCAGCGAGGTCGCGGTCAGCGTCGCGGTGGTCAACAAGGCGAGCGCGCTCGTCACCGGCGCGCCGCTCGGCCTGGCGGTCACCGGCGTCGGCTTCTGCGAGACGGTCGGCTGGGAGCCATGGGGCGCCTACCAGCCCCGCGCGCTGAACTTCCTGAAGACCGGCCTCGACGGGTAGGTCGCCCTACCCAACCGCCTCCAGCCGCTTCAGCGCGGCGGCGAGGCGCTCGCGGGCGGCTTCGGCTTCGGCGAGGCGCTCGCGGTTCTCCTCGACCACCTCCTCGGGGGCGCGGGCCATGAAGTCGGGGTTGCCGAGCTTCTTGGCGGTGCGCTCGATCTCGCTGCTGAGACGAGCTGTCTCCTTGGCGAGGCGGGCGCGTTCGGCCGCCAGGTCGATGAACTCGGCGACCGGCAGCGCGAAGCTGACGCCCTCGGCGATATAGGGCACGGCGCCCCCATCCACCGCCCCATCGAACCGGACGCCGTCCACGCCGAGCAGGCGGCGGATCGCCTCGTTGTTCTCCTCGAGGATACGGCGCTCGCGCGGGCCGGCTTCGGCGACCAGCAGCGCCGGACGCGCGCCGTTCGGCACATTGAGCTCGGAGCGCACCGAGCGGCCCTCGCCGATCGCCGCGATGACCAGCGCCATCTCGGCGGCCGCCGCGTCATCCGCATACGAAGCCGGCAGGTCGGGCCATTGAGCGGTGATGAGCATCGAGTCGCGAGGTGGACCAGCCCCTGCGGTCTTCTCCCAGAGCTCCTCGGTCATGAACGGCATGATCGGGTGCAGCAGCTTCAGGATCAGGTCGAGCGTCCAGGCGGTCATCGCGCGGGTCTCGGCCGCCGCCGCGCCGCCGCCGGCCAGCACGGGCTTGGCCAGCTCCAGGCGCCAGTCGCAGAACACGTTCCAGACGAAGCGGTAGGTCGCCTCGGCCGCCTCGGCGAAGTCGGCGTTCTCCAGTGCGTCAGTGACCTCGCGCCAGACCTTCAGCGCCTCGCCGCGGATCCAGCGGTTCTGCACGTGCTTGACGCTCGCCGGATCGAAGCCGTCGACCCGCACGCAGTCGTTCATCTGGCAGAAGCGCGCGGCGTTCCAGAGCTTGGTGCCGAAGTTGCGGTAGCCTTCGATGCGCTGGCGCGAGAGGCTGATGCTGCGTTGCTGGCCGGAGAGCGCGGCCATGGTGAAGCGCACCGCGTCGGCCCCGTAGTCGTCGATCAGCTCCAGTGGATCGACGACGTTGCCCTTGGTCTTCGACATCTTCTGTCCGCGCTCGTCACGGATCAGCGCGTTGACCACCACCTTGTGGAACGGCACGTCGCCCATGAAGTGGATGCCCAGCATCATCATGCGGGCGACCCAGAAGAAGATGATGTCGAAGCCGGTGATCAGCGCGCCGGTCGGGTAGAAGCGCTTCACGTCGGCAAGATCGTTCGGCCAGCCCAGCGTCGAGAAAGCCCAGAGGCCCGACGAGAACCAGGTGTCGAGCACGTCCTCGTCTTGGGTAAGCGGCTCGTCCTTGCCGTAGTGGGCGCGCGCGGCGGCCTTCGCCTCTTCCTCGGTCTCCTCGACGAAGGCGGTCCCATCCGGCCCGAACCAGGCCGGGATGCGGTGGCCCCACCAGAGCTGGCGCGAGACGCACCAGGGCTCGATGTTGCGCATCCAGTCGAAGTAGGTCTTCTCCCAGGCCTTCGGCTGGAAGACCGTCTTGCCCTGCTCGACCGCACGGATCGCCGGCCCAGCCAGCGTGGCGGCGTCCACCCACCACTGGTCGGTCAGGTAGGGCTCGATGACCACCATCTCCGACTTCTGGTCGTAGGGGACCATCATCTTGTTGGCGTCGACGCCTTCCAGGAGGCCGAGGTCGTCGAGGTCGGCGACGATCTCCTTGCGCGCGGCGAAGCGGTCCATGCCGCGGTACTTCGCGGGGGCCTCGTCGTTGATCTTCGCATCGGGCGTCAGCACGTTGATCATCGGCAGGTCGTGGCGCTGGCCGACGCGGAAATCGTTGAAGTCGTGGGCGGGCGTGATCTTCACCGCGCCGGTGCCTTTCTCGGGGTCGGCATAGTCGTCGGCGACGATCGGGATCAGCCTATCGGCCAGCGGCAGGCGCACCTGCTTGCCGACCAGGTGGGCGTAGCGTTCGTCGTCCGGGTGCACGGCGACCGCGGTGTCGCCCAGCATCGTCTCCGGCCGCGTGGTGGCGACCACGATGAAGCGGCCGCTCTCGCCCTCGATCGGGTAGCGGATGCGCCACATGTGGCCGTTGACCTCGAGATTGACCACCTCGAGGTCCGAGACCGCGGTCTGCAGCTGCGGCTGCCAGTTCACCAGCCGCTTGGCGCGGTAGATCAGGCCCTGCTTGTGCAGGGTGACGAACACCTTGCGGACCGCCGCCGACAGGCCCTCGTCGAGGGTGAAGCGCTCGCGCGACCAGTCGCACGAGGCGCCGAGGCGCCGCAGCTGCTGCACGATCGCGCCGCCGTAGCGGCCCTTCCATTCCCACACCTTCTCGATGAACGCCTCGCGGCCCAGCTCGCGCCGGCCGATGTTGCCCTGCTCGGCCAGCTGGCGCTCGACCATCATCTGGGTGGCGATGCCGGCGTGGTCGGTGCCGGGCAGCCACAGCGCCGCCCGGCCCCGCATCCGCTGGTAGCGGATCAGCACGTCCTGCAGGGTGTTGTTCAGCGCATGGCCGATGTGCAGCTGGCCGGTGACGTTCGGCGGCGGGATGACGATGGCGAACGGCGGCGCGTCCGGGTCGTCGGTCGGCGCGAAGACGCCCGACGCCTCCCAGGTGGCGTAGAGGCGCGGTTCGACGGCGGCGGGATCGAAGGTCTTTTCGAGCATGGGCGGATGCCTATAGCGCCTCCCTCCCCTTCATGGGGAGGGACGATCGCGAAGCGATCAGGTGGGGAACTCAGGGCCGCGCCGCAAATTCGCGGGTCGGCCCCGCCCCGTCCGCCGCTTCGCGCCGGACCCCTCCCCATGAAGGGGAGGGAGAAGCGCTAGCGTACTCGGCTGCGGGAGATGCGCTCGACTTCCTCGGCGACCTTGGCCTCGACGATGCGCGGCAGGTTCTCGTCGAGCCAGGTCTTCAAGAGCGGGCGCAGCAGTTCGCGCACGACATCTTCCAGCGTGTGGCCGGCGGGCGGCATGGCGACCGCGCCGGAGAGCTGGCCGAACGCGGCGGCCGCGGCTGACGCGCTGGGCTCGCTGACCAGCCGCTCGTCCTCGCGCGCGGCGATCAGCGTCGGCGCCGGCGCCGGCGCCGCTGGCGGGGGCGGCGGCTCGGGCTCGGGTTCCGGCTCGGCCTCGGCCTCGGTGTAGGCTTCTATGTCGCCGACCGTCTCGGTCTT
>DATNEH010000177.1:0-21265 GCA_035553015.1 Caulobacteraceae bacterium
AAGCAGACCTCGCCGCTGGAATAGGCCCCAGAGGCCCGCAGAGGCCGCCTGAGGCCCCTCGCCGGGGGCGCCCGGTAGGGTACTACCAGTACCGGCACCAAAGCCATGTACGGGCTCCCCAGGGGCCTCTACGGCCGTTTCTACCGTAAGTAGCGAGGGCTACACCGGCCAGTTGTCGATCAGCCGCGCCTTGCCAAGGCGGGCGGCGACGAAGATGCGGGCGGGGGCATCGCCCACGGGCCCCGGACCTAGCCGCGCCAGGTCGTCGGCGCCGCGCACCTCGAAGTAATCGACGTGGCCGAATCCGGCCGCAGCCAGCGCCGCGAGGCCGTCGGCTTCGGCCTCGGCGACCGAGGCCCCGCCGCGCAGCGCCTCGCCGGCCGAGCGCAGGGCGGCGTTCAGCTGCGGGGCGACGCCGCGCTCCTCGGCGGTCAGGTAGCTGTTGCGCGAGGAGAGGGCGAGGCCGTCGGGCTCGCGCACGGTCGGCGCGCCGACGATCTCCGCCTGCAGGTCGAGATCGCGGGCGAGGCGCTTGATGACCAGCAGCTGCTGGTAGTCCTTCTCGCCGAAGATGGCGACGTCGGGCTGGCACTGGGTCAGCAGCTTGGTGACGATGGTGGCGACGCCGGCGAAGTGGATCGGCCGCGCCACCCCGTCCATCGGCGCCGAGACGTGCCCCACGCTGACCGTGGTGGAGAAGCCGGCCGGATACATCTCGTCGACGGTCGGTGCGTAGAGCAGGTCGCAGCCGGCGCCGGCGAGCAGCTCGGCGTCGCGCGCCTCGTTGCGCGGATAGGCATCGAAGTCCTCGCTCGGCGCGAACTGGGTCGGGTTGACGAACAGGCTGGCGACCACTCGCTCGGCGCGCACACGCCCCAGCCGCACCAGCGACAGGTGCCCCTCGTGCAGGAAACCCATGGTCGGCGCCAACGCGACGCGCTGGCCGGCCGCGCGCCAGCCTTTCACCGTCGTCCGCAGCTCGGCGACCGTGCGGACGGTGGGCAGGGCGAGGGCGGGCTCTGGCGTGACGGGCTCTGGCGAGACGGGCGCTGGCATGGCGGGCGAGACCTATGGTCAGGCGCGGTCCATGTCCATATGGGCCAAGATGCAGGAAGCGTTGCAACCGAACCCCGACAGCCCGCGCGCGATCCGGGCGCACGCCGTGCTGCTCGGCGAGCGGCTGGGTCGCAGCGGCGTCGATACCGATGAAATGATCGCCGCCGCGCCGATGTCGTTTCGCGTGGGCGAGCGCGGCTTGGTGGCGGCGTTCCGTTACGGCGCGGTCGTGATGTTCGGACTATCCGACGCGCAGGAGGCGAGCACGCTGCAGGGCCTGGCCGAGCGGATCAGCGGGCCCGAGGAGATGCTCGAGGAAGAAGCCGCGCAAATCCTGATCCGGCCCGACGAGGATGAGCACATCACGCCGACCGGTGCGATCCAGCTGAGCCGCGCCTCGCCCGATCACCTGCTGGTGGTGGCCGACGCGATGGCCAAGAGCATCGCGCTCGCCCGCGACGAGCGGCAGGTCGCGGCGGTGCTCGACGCGCTGGAGCCGTTCGCCGCCGGTCTGGCCGAGCACGGGCGGGCGCCGGGCGGGCGCAAGGCGATGCTGCAGGTGATCGGCCGCGCGCTCTTGGTCCAGCACCGCCTGGCGGGCCGGGTCGCGGTGCGCGAGAAGCCCGACATCCTCTGGGACCGCCCCGACCTGGAGCGGCTCTACGGACGCCTGGAAGACGAGTACGAGCTGGTCGAGCGCGCCGACACGATCGGCCGCAAGCTCGCCTTCATCTCGACGACCGCCTCGGCGCTCGTCGACCTGAAGGACGTCGCCCGCTCGCAGCGCCTGGAGGTCGCGGTCGTGATCCTGATCCTGCTCGAGGTGGCGCTCGCCGTCCTCCAGCTGACCGGCGTCCACCCTTGACCGCACCACAGCTGAGCCTCGAGACCCTGCAGCCGGTCATCGTGCGAGTGTTCCCCGACCTGGCGAGCGGCGTCTTCACCGCTCAGCCGCGCGGCTGGGACAGCTTCGCGATCGACGTCGACGGCAGCCTGATCTTCAAGTTCCCGCGCAACGACGCCGCCCGGCGCCGGCTGGCGACGGAAGCCGCGCTGTTGGCGATCGTGCGCCCCGGCGTGGCGCTGCCCACGCCGGAGATGAGCCTGCACGACGGGACGCCGTACGGCGGGCCGCCGCTGTTCTCGCGGCACGCAAAGCTCGATGGCGAGCACCTGGAGCCGGCCGCCTACGCGGCGCTGCCCGAGGCCGACCGTGATCGGCTCGCCGAGGACCTGGCGCGGTTCTATGCCGAACTGCACGCGCTGCCGGACGCGCGCCTCGCCGCAGCCGGCGCCGGCCCGATCCAGCCCTGGCTCGCGCCCGGCGACATCCTGGAGCGCGCCTGGCCAGTGCTCGACGCGCCGCTGCGCCGCTACGCCGAGCGCACGGTCGCGGCCTGGCGCGCGCTGCCGCCCGATCCCTTCGGCGAGACCTACGGTTTCTTCGACGGCCACGGCTGGAACATGGCGTTCGACCGCGAGGCGGGTCGCCTGAACGGCGTCTACGACTTCGGCGACTCCGGCTTCGGCCAACTGCAGCAGGAGTTCATCTACGCCAACATGATCTCGCCCGACCTGGCGGGCCGGATCATCCGCCGCTACGCCACCTTGACCGGGCGCGCGCTCGACGCCGAACGGATCGCGCTGCTCTACCAGACGCTGCGGCTGTCGGAGCTGGCCGAGCTCGCCGGCGATCCGGAAAAAGGGCCGATCGCGCTGGCGGCCGTGCGCGCGCTCGCAGAACCGTGATCCGCCAAGTGAGGTATTTAACCTCGCGCCCTCGCGTTGACGCATTCCGGCCGCCGGTGTCTCGTAGGGGCCCTGGGCAGGGGGCCGATTCGGTCTCGCGAAACTAAGGCCGCGGAGGGCCTTGTCGTTCATGCGCGTGATCGTGGTCGGCAACGAGAAGGGCGGGGCCGGCAAGTCCACCATCGCCGTTCACCTCGCCGTGGCGCTGGCGCACGATGGGGCGCGCGTGGCCATCGTCGATCTCGACCGCCGCCAGCAGTCGACGGCGCGCTTCTTCGCCAGCCGGGCCCGCTGGGCGGGGGCCAACAACGCCGAGCTGCCGCATCCCACCGCGCTTGGCGACGCCGCCGATGCGCCCGCGCTCGACGCGGCGCTGGCCAGCGCGGGCGACCACGATTTCGTGGTGATCGACACCCCCGGGGCCGACACCGAGCTCGCCCGCGCCGCGCACCAGCGCGCCGACCTGATCGTCACCCCGATGAACGACAGCTTCGTCGACTTCGACGTGCTGGGCGTGGTCGACCCGATTAGCCTCGACCTGGTGAAGCCGGGGCACTACTCCGAGCAGGTCTGGGAGGCGCGCAAGCTGAAGGCGGCGACGACCGGCCGCGGGCTCGACTGGGTGGTGCTGCGCAACCGCCTGGCCTCGGTCGATCCGCGCAACCGCCGCCGCGTCGACGAGCGGGTCAAGTCGCTCTCCCGCAAGGTCGGGTTCCGCGTGCTCGCTGGCCTGCGGGACCGGGTGATCTACCGCGAGCTCTTCCCGTTCGGCCTCACGGTGGCCGACCTCGGCCCGGGCGTGCGGCCGGTGCAGGTGTCGATCAGCCACGTCGCCGCCCGCCAGGAGTTGCGGGTGATGATGAGCGACCTCGGCCTCGCCCCGCAAGCTGGCGCGGTGATGGCGGCCGAGTAAACTCGCCGTGTCATGATCTTGGTTGCTTTGGCCGTCCTGGCGCTGGCGGCCCTCGTCGGCCTCGGGCGCAAGCCGCTGATGGGCGGCCTGATGGCCAGAGCGCAGGGCCGCTACGCCGCTGTCGGCATGGCCGCCGTGGCGATCGCCGCAGCCGCCTGGGACGCGGTGCGCGGCGGCTGGCTGGGCGGCTCGATCCTGGCGACCGCAGCGCTGTGGCTGGTAACGTCGGCGAGCCGCCCGCGCGTTGGCCAGGTTCGCCACATGGGCCTCGCTGAAGCCGCCTCGATGCTGGGCGTGGCCGAGAGCGCCGATCTGGAGACGATCGAGGCGGCCTACCGCCGGCTGATGTTCCGCGTACACCCCGACCAGGGCGGCGCCGCGGGCCTCGCCGCGCAACTCAACGCCGCACGGGCCGCGATGCTGGCGGCGAAGGGACGGTAGGCCTCAGCGCAGGTTGGCGGTGCAGACGACCTTGGAGGCGGCGAGGGCGGAGCAGGCGCTCTTGGCGTCGGCTTCGGTGAAGCCGGTGAAGACGGCGCGGTAGCTGCCGCCCACCCGGTCGACCTGGCCTTCGCGGTCGTCGAACAGGCTCTTGAAGCTGTCGGCGACGTAGTCGATCTGATGCGTCGCCTGCCTGCCGGACGCGTATTCGCCGACCTGCACCTGCCAGTTCTTCGGCCCGCCCGCGGCGGCTGCGGCGGAGACGCCGGCGGCGGTCCCGGCGATGTAGCCGTAATTGCGCGGCAGCTCGGCGGCCAGGCCCGGCCGCTGGGCGGCCAGCTGGGTGACGCCGCCCGATTGCAGCGTGACCGGCGAGCCGTGCTCGGCGGCGGTCAGCACCATGTCGATCGGATCGGCGCCGTCGCCCTGGCCGATTTCCGGCGCCACGCGGCCCTCGGCCGGCGGCTGCTCGAACATGTTCTGCGCCACGGTGATCCGCTCGCCGCGCGCCCGGCGCGCCTCGATGTCGAAACCGGTCAGCAGCAGGTCCTCGACGTTGGCGTTGCGGGAAACGCCGGACGAGCCGCCGAGCACGACGGTGATCAGCCGGCGGCCATCGCGCACCGCCGAGGCGGCCAGGTTGTAGCCAGCGGCGTTGGTGAAGCCGGTCTTGAAGCCGTCGACGCCGGGCATGTGGCCCAGCAGGTGGTTGTGGTTGTTCCAGGAGCGGCCGCGGTAGGTGAACTCCTCGGTGCCGAAGTAGTGGTAGTACTGCGGGTAGTCGCGCAGCACCGCCCGACAGAGGATGGCTACGTCGTGCGCCGAGGTGACCTGGCGGCTGTCGGGCAGGCCGTTGGCGTTGACGAAGCGCGTGTGGGTCATGCCCAGCTCCCGCGCCTTCATCGTCATCATCGCCGCGAAGCGCTCTTCGCTGCCGTTGCCGATCTTCTCGGCCATGGCCACCGCCATGTCGTTGGCCGAGATCACCGCGATCGCGTGCATCGCGTCATCGACGTCGATCTGGTCGCCGGCCCGAAGGCCCAACTTGGTCGGGGACTGGGCGGCGGCGCGCGGCGAGACGTAGACCATGTCGGTCTCGTGCAACTTGCCGCTCGCGAGCGCCTCGAACGTCAGATAGAGCGTCATGATCTTGGTGATCGACGCCGGGTAGCGCGGCGAGTCCGCCCGCATCTGGTAGAGGATCTCGCCCGTGGTGGCGTCCATCACGATCGCGGCATAGCGCGGCTCGTACGTGGGCACCCGGAGGTCGGCCGTGGAGAGCGGCGGCGCGGCGTAGTCCTGCGCGATGCTCGGCGTGGCGACTACGCAGATCGACGAGGCCATGGCGGCCATTACGTACGAAACGCGTCGGGCGGGCTCGTTCATGGGCGGGCTCCGGCGTACATAACTGAAATTGCTGCGAGACTCTTGGCTGAAAGACTCGCTTGCGAGGGGACTAACATGGCTTAACGCAAGTTGCGTCCTGGTAAACAGGCGAGGCGCGAAACGGTCGCAGCCTGCGTTTTCCGTGCGCATCATGGCGTCGCAGATCGCCATGTTGCACCGCACAAAAACTGCTTGACTACCGCACTGCAACATGAGATCTGAGAATGCATCGTAGCGGGACGCCTACCGTCGCGCGATGCGTCAATACCCTCCGACCTGCTCCCCTCCGCCCCTCCCATCCCCAGGAGAAAACCCGATGGCCGCCAATGGCGCCGAAGCCCTCAAGTCGACGGTGGAACAGTTCACCACCGCCGGAAACCAGGCGTTCAAGGACTCGATCGAGAAGTCGCTCAGCGCGCTTGGCGAAGTGAACGCCAACTCGAAGAAGAACCTCGAGGCGGTCGTCGCCTCGGTCACTGCGGCGACCAAGGGCGCCGAGGCGCTCGGCGCGCAGGCGATGGCCTATTCGAAGAAGGCGCTGGAAGACCAGGTCGCCGCCACCAAGAGCCTCACCACCGCCAAGAGCGTGCAGGAAGTGGTCGAGCTGCAGACCGCCTACGCCAAGAGCGCCTTCGAGGCCTACATCGCCCACATGACGAAGGCCTCCGAGACGGTTTCCGCCTCGGTGAAGGAGTCGTTCCAGCCGATCAACGAGCGCGTCACCGCGTTCGTGGAAAAGATCCAGGCCGCGCACTAGGCCCTGGGCCGCGCCTCGAGTTCCAAGCTTTCGCGTGAACGCGGTCGGGCGCCTTGCCCGGCCGCGTTTGTCTTATCGGCTGACGCGCGAGGCTTTGCGCGCGGGACGCCGGCGCGGTAAGCCACCAGCATGTCCACGCCTGAAGAACGCCTCGCGGCCCTTGGCCTGACGCTGCCCGAGCCCACGCGGCCGGTGGCCAACTACGTTCCGTTCGTGCGGACCGGAAACCTCGTCCACATCTCCGGCCAGGTCTCGACCGACGCCAGCGGCGGCGTGCGGGGCGTGGTCGGCGAGGACGTCAGCGCCGACGAGGCCAAGCTCGCGGCGCGAACCTGCGGACTCAACCTGATCGCGCAGATGAAGGCGGCGTGCGACGGCGACCTTTCGCGGGTGCAGCGTGTCGTCAAACTTGGCGGCTTCGTTCAGGCCGGTCCTCACTTTTTCGAGATTCCACAAGTTCTGAACGGTTGTTCGGACCTGATGGTGGATGTTTTTGGTGAGAATGGCCGCCATGCTCGCTCGGCGGTCGGCGTCTACCGGCTGCCTCTGAACTTCGCGGTTGAGGTCGACGCGGTCGTCGAGGTCCGTTGAGGGAGGTCCGGTGAAAGACCGATTCGGCGAGGCCTGGGATTTCATCTTCGCGCCGGCGATCGCGCACCGCGGGCTCTGGACCAAGGACGGGCCGCCGGAGAACTCGCTCGCCGCATTCGAGGCCGCCTGCGAGGCCGGCTACGGCATCGAGCTCGACGTGCAGCTGAGCTCCGACGGCGAGGCCATGGTGTTCCACGACTCGACGCTGAAGCGGCTGACGGGACATGAGGGCCGCGTCAGCGATCACACGGCCGCCGACCTTGCCGGGATGACGCTGCCGGGCGGCGAGGAGACCATCCCGACGCTTTCCGACACGCTGACCCTGGTCGGGCGTCGCGCCATGGTGCTGATCGAGTTGAAGACGCCCTACGGCGAGGTGGGCCCGCTCGAGCAGCGGGTGCACGACATCATCATCGACCACGCCGGCCCGGTCGCGATCATCGGCTTCAACCCCTATTCGCACGCCTGGTACGCCGACCGGCGCCCGAACGTGCTGCGCGGCCTCGATAGCCATGCCTACCGCGGGCCGGACGCCGCGCGCCTCGCCCCAGAGCAGCGCAAGAGCTTCGCCAAGCTCGAACATGTGGCGATCGCGCGTCCGCACTTCCTGGCGCTGGGGCTCGACATGCTGCCGAGCGCGCGGGCGGACGAATATCGGGCAAGCGGCATGCCGATCGTCGCCTGGACGACACGCTCGCCGGCCGAGTGGGACAAGGTGAAAGCCGGCTGCGACAACCACATCTTCGAAGGTTTTCAGGCCTGATGGCGCTGAAGGCGGAGGTCAGCGTCCACCGCCGCATCGCGGAGATCGGCAAGCACGCCTGGGACGCCTGCGCCGCCGCGCCCGACTACCAGGCCAATCCATTCGTCGCCTACGATTTCCTCGACATCGCCGAGGAGTCGGGCTGCGCCAGCCCCCGCACCGGCTGGGCGCCCCAGCATCTGGCGGTGCGCGACGAGAAAGGGCAGGTGGCGGCGGTCGCGCCGGTCTATCTGAAGTCGCACAGCCAGGGCGAATACGTGTTCGACCATAGTTGGGCGGATGCCTACGAGCGGGCGGGCGGTCGCTACTACCCGAAGCTGATCGCCGCCGCGCCGTTCTCGCCGGTGACCGGGCCGCGGCTGCTGGTGCGCGAGGACGTCGACCGCGCGCTCGGCCGGCGCATGCTGCTCTCCGGCGCGATCGCGCTTTGCGGCAAGATGGACGTCTCCACGGTCGGCGTGAACTTCCCGACCGAGGACGAGTGGGCCTTCATGGGCGGCGAGGGGATGCTGCTGCGCCAGAACCAGCAGTACCACTGGCTGAACGCCGGCTACGCCACGTTCGATGACTTCCTGGGGGCGCTGTCATCTGGGCGACGCAAGACGATCCGCCGCGAGCGCCGCGACGCGGTCGCCGGGCTCGAGATCCATGCGCTGACCGGGAGCGATCTGCGCGAAGAGCACTGGGACGCGTTCTTCAAGTTCTACATGGACACCGGCGCCCGCAAATGGGGGCGCCCGTACCTGAACCGCGTGTTCTTCTCGATGCTCGGCGAGCGCATGGCCGACCGCGTGCTGCTGCTGCTGGCCCGGCGCGGCGGGCGCTGGATCGCCGGCGCGCTCAACCTGATCGGCGGCGACTGCCTCTACGGCCGCAACTGGGGCTGCGTCGAGGACGTGCCGTTCCTGCATTTCGAGCTCTGCTACTATCAGGCGATCCAGTGGGCGATCGAGCACGGGCTGGCGCGGGTCGAAGCGGGCGCGCAGGGGCAGCACAAGATCGCCCGCGGCTACCTGCCGACCGCCGTCTACTCGGCCCACTACATCGCCGACCCGATGCTGGCGAACGCGGTCGGCCGTTTCCTGGAGGAAGAGCGCCGCCACGTGCAGGGCGAGATGGACTGGCTGGCCGAGGAGTATTCGCCGTTCAAGGCGGCCTGAACGCACCCCCGTGCCCGGATTACGAAACCCTAACTGGCGCGGCCCGGCGACGCTGCCTACGCGCACGGCAACGTACGGTACGGGGATTGTCGACATGAGAGGAATGATTGCGGCCGGCGTAAGCGTTCTGGCGCTGGCCGCCGCCGGCGCGGCGCACGCCGATCCGACGCCGACGCAGGTGCTCGACGCCAACCACGCGGCGATGGGCGCGGGGCTGGACGGCGAGGGCGCGCTCGACGTGCGCTACAGCTACGCCGGGCAGGGGATGACCGGCGAGGCGCGCTCGGTGTTCGACCTCAAGGGCGCAGGCTTCGTCGACAGCCAGGACATTGGGCCGACGACCGGCGGCAATGGCTTCGACGGCAGGACCGCCTGGTGGCGCGACCTTTCCGGCGCGATCACCCCGCAGGCCGGCGGCGATACGCGCGAGTTGGCAGTTGTCGAGGCCTACCAGGACGGCAATCTCTGGTGGCGGGCCGATCGCGGCGGCGCGACGATCGAGCCACTGCCGCCGCAAACGATCGGCGAGGCGTGCTACGACGTGCTGAAGGTGACGCCGGTGGGCGGCAAGCCGTTCCAGGCCTGGTTCGACGCCAAGACGCACCTGCTGGCCCGCACCGTCGTGAACCAGGGCTTCCAGACCATTACCACCGATTTCGCCGACTATCGCGACGTCGCCGGCGTGAAGGTGGCCGGCGCCGAGACCATCGACGACGGTTCGGGGCCGCAGTTCCTCCAGAAGATGACGATCAAGAGCGTGGCGCGCGGCCCGGCGCTGCCCGCCAGCTATTACGCCCCGCCGGCGTGGCGGCGGGACGACGCGCGGATCGACAACCCGCAAGGCCGGGTCACCGTGCCGATGCAAGTGCTGAACAACCACGTCTACCTGCCGGTGATGGTGAACGGCAAAGGGCCGTTCCTCTTCATCTTCGACACCGGCGGCCACAGCCTGCTGACCCCGGAGGCGGCCAAGGCGCTGGCGCTGAAGTCGGAGGGCGACGCGCCGGGCGCCGGGGCCGGGGAGGGGGTCGTCGACAGCGGTTACGTGAAGGGGATCGACTTCCAGATCGGCGACCTGAAGTTCACCAACCAGACCATCACCGTGCTGCCGTTCGCCTCGACGCCGGTCGAGGGCTTCGACGAGCAGGGCATGCTGGGCTTCGAGCTGGCGCGCCGCTTCGTCACCGTGATCGACTATGGGGCCAAGACCATCACCTTCATCGATCCGGCGAAGTTCGACCCGAAGGACGCCGGCGTCGCGGCGCCGTTCGTGTTCTACCAGCACCTGCCGCAGGTGAAGGGCGACTTCGAGGGCGTGCCGGGGATGTTCGACATCGACACCGGCTCGCGCGTCGAGCTGACGCTGACCAAGCCGTTCGTCGAGGCGCACGACCTGATGGCGAAGCACCCGAAGGGCGTGCTGGCGGTGGACGGCTGGGGCGTCGGCGGGCCGTCGCGCTCCTACGTGACGCGCGGCCGCTGGTTCGACCTGGGGCCAGTGCGGATCGACGGGCTGGTCGCCTCGTTCGGCACCCAGGGCAAGGGCGCGTTTTCCGATCCCAACTACCAGGGCAATGTCGGCTCGGGCCTCCTGAAGCGCTACCGCGTGACCTTCGATTACGACCACCAGGTGATGTACCTGAAGCCGCTGCAGCCGGCGCCGGGCGACGTCGGCGTGTTCGACCGCGCCGGCTTCTGGATCAACCAGTCGCCGGCCGGTTTCAAGATCATGGACCTGACCGCCGGCGGCGCCGCGGCCACCAGCGGTCTGAAGGTCGGCGACGAGATCACCGCCGTGGATGGCGTGGCGGCGGCGAAGGTGGATCTGCCGACCTTCCGCAAGCGCCTGCGCGACGAGCCGGCCGGCGCCCAGGTGAAGCTCGACGTGCTGGCCGGCGGGCAGTCCCGCCAGGTGACGCTCGTTCTGAAGGACCAGATCTAGCGGCTTCGCTGGAAGGCGAAGGGCGGCGGAGCCGCCGCTTCTAACCGCAGAGGTCGCGGAGGAGACGCAGAGAGCGCAGAGGCAACGTAGGCTCTGCGACCCCGCGCCTTCCCTGCGTCCTCTGCGGTTAAGACGGCGCCTGCCGCGCCGCAGGGCGTCTTGGCATTGGCTGCACGTCAGTCACTTTGCTAGGAGCAAGTCCTCCACCAGCAGAGCGGGCGGGATGGCGATGAGCCTCGACGGGGACTACGATCCGGACAACATCTTCGCCAAGATCGTGCGCGGCGAGGCGCCGGCGGCGAAGGTGTTCGAGGACCACGACACGCTGGCCTTCATGGACGTGTTCCCGCAGGGGCGCGGCCACGTGCTGGTGGTGCACAAGCGCTCGCGCGCCCGCAACCTGATGGACGCCGAGCCGGCAGAGCTGCACGCCTTGATCACCACGGTGCAGCGGCTGGTGCTGGCGGTGCGGGCGGCGCTGAAGCCGGACGGCGTCTTCGTGGCGCAGTTCAACGGCGCGGCGGCCGGCCAGACCATCTTCCACCTGCACTTCCACGTGATCCCGCGCTGGAACGGCACGCCGCTGGGGCGGCATGGGGAAGGCGGCATGGCCGACATGGGCGAGCTGACCAAGCTCGCGGAGGAGATCTCGCGGGAGATCGCGTGAGCGCGCTGCTGACGCTGCGCTTCACGCGCCTTTCGCCGGATCGTCACCGCTTCGAGTACCGCCGCGCCGACGGGACCGGCGAGGCGATCGAAATGGAGACCGGGAGCCTGCTCACCCACGACCTCGTCCACTACGCGGTGGAAAGCGAGGCGCAGCTGAAGGGCTCGTTCTACGGCATCCTTGCCCGGATCGGCGGCTACCAGGAGCTGACCGTGAACGGCGGCGCGGCGCTGGGCGGCGAGATCGCCATCACCGAGCGCGTCGTCGGCGCGCTGCAGGGCGCGCTCGCGCAGGACGACCTCGATGAGATCACTTTCCAGGCGCAGGTCGCCGAGTACCTAGAGCTGTTCGACGAGCGCGCCCCGCGCTGGTTCACGCCGGCCTTCGTGGCATCGGTGCGAGCGCAGATGCGCCAGCTGAACGGCCGCTGGAAGGCGACGCCGTTCGGCGAGACGATGGAGCTGGAATTCAATCCCTGAGTTCGATCCCTCCCCCTCGTGGGGAGGTCGGCGACGCGCAGCGTCGGCGGGGTGGGGGAGTCTGACGCTTTACGCAAGGCGCCCGGTGTGACGTCGCACATCCCACCCGGTCGCTGCGCGACCTCCCTCCCCTTCAAGAGGAGGGAGACGCGGCGTTGTTACTCCGCCAGGGCGGGTTCTTGCGACTCGTCTTCGTCGGTGGCGGCGACCGGGGCCTTCGGCGGGGCGGACGTGTCGAACTCGAACGCCAGCTTGCCGTCCTTGAGCACCACCTTGACGTGGCCGCCCTTGGAAAGGCGCCCGAACAGGATGTCGTCGGCGAGCGGCTTCTTGATCTGCTCCTGGATGGTGCGGGCCAGCGGCCGCGCGCCGTAGAGCTCGTCGAAGCCGTTCTTGGCCAGCCAGTCGATCGCCTCGTCGGTCGCGTCGATGGTGACGTGCCGGTCGGCGAGCTGCGCCTCGAGCTGCAGGACGAACTTCTGCACCACCATCCGGATGACTTCCGGCGTCAGCGGCTTGAAGGCCACCGTCGCGTCGAGGCGGTTGCGGAACTCCGGCGTGAACAGCTTCTTGATCGCCTCGTCGTCGGCGCCTTCGATCTTGCCGCGTCCGAAGCCGATCGAGTTGCGCTGGGCGTCGGACGCACCCGCGTTCGTGGTCATGATCAAGACCACGTTGCGGAAGTCGACCTTCTTGCCGTTGGCGTCGGTCAGGGCTCCGTGGTCCATGACCTGCAGCAGGATGTTGTAGACGTCCTGGTGCGCCTTCTCGATTTCGTCGAGCAGCACGACCGCGTGCGGATGCTGGTCGACGGCGTCGGTGAGCAGGCCGCCCTGGTCGAAGCCGACGTAGCCGGGAGGCGCGCCGATCAGTCGGCTGACCGTGTGCCGTTCCATGTACTCCGACATGTCGAAGCGCAGCAGCTCGATGCCGAGCGTCAGGGCAAGCTGACGGGCGGTCTCGGTCTTGCCGGTGCCGGTGGGGCCCGAGAACAGGTAGCAGCCGATCGGCTTGTCGCCGTCGCGCAGGCCTGCGCGGGCCATCTTCATGGCCGCGGAGAGCTGGCCGATGGCCTCGTCCTGGCCGAACACCGCGCCGCGCAGATCGGCTTCGAGCTGCTTCAGCGCCTCGGTGTCGGACTTCGACACCGACTTCGGCGGGATCCGCGCGATCTTCGCAACGACCGTCTCGATCTCCTTGATTCCGATCGTCTTCTTGCGCTTGCCCTCAGGCAACAGCATCTGGCTGGCGCCGGCCTCGTCGATGATGTCGATGGCCTTGTCCGGCAGCTTGCGGTCGGTGATGTACTTGGCCGACAGCTCCACCGCGGCCTTCAGCGCCTCGGCGGTGTACTTCAGCTTGTGGAATTCCTCGTAGTAGGTCTTCAGCCCTTTGAGGATCTTGATCGAGTCCTCGATGGTCGGCTCGTTGACGTCGATCTTCTGGAACCGGCGCACCAGGGCGCGGTCCTTCTCGAAGTGCTGGCGGAACTCCTTGTAGGTGGTCGAGCCCATGCAGCGCAGGTTGCCCGACGCCAGCGCCGGCTTCAGCAGGTTGGAGGCGTCCATTGCCCCGCCGCTGGTCGCGCCCGCGCCGATCACCGTGTGGATCTCGTCGATGAACAGGACCGCGTTCGAGTGGTTCTCGAGCTCCTTGATCACCTGCTTGACGCGTTCCTCGAAGTCGCCGCGGTAGCGGGTGCCTGCCAGCAGCGCCCCCATGTCGAGGCAGAAGATGGTGGACTTGGCCAGCACCTCCGGCACCTGCTTGGAGACGATCTTGCGCGCCAGGCCTTCGGCGATCGCGGTCTTGCCGACGCCGGGGTCGCCCACCAGCAGCGGGTTGTTCTTGGTGCGCCGGCAGAGGATCTGGATGCAGCGCTCGACCTCGTTGAGGCGGCCGATCAGCGGGTCGACCTTACCCTGCCGCGCCTTCTCGTTGAGATTGACGCAGTAGGCTTCGAGCGCCTCGCCGCCGGTCTTCACCGGGGGCTTCTCGTCGTCGCCTTCGGCGGTGGCGCCCTTGGCGGGCCGCGGCTCGGAGGCGCCCGGCTTCTTGGCGATGCCGTGCGCGATGAAGTTCACCGCGTCGTAGCGGGTCATCTCCTGCTGCTGCAGGAAGTAGGCGGCGTGGCTCTCGCGCTCGGAGAAGATCGCCACCAGCACGTTGGCGCCGGTGACGTCCTCGCGACCCGACGACTGCACGTGGATCACGGCGCGCTGGATCACGCGATGGAAGCCCGCGGTGGGCTTGGCGTCCTCGCCGTCGTCGACGACGAGGCTCTTGAGCTCGTTGTCGACGTAGTTGGTGAGGTTCTTCTTGAGCTCACCGAGATCGACTTCGCAGGCGCGCATCACGCCAGCGGCGTCGTTGTCGTCGATCAGCGCCAGCAACAGGTGCTCGAGCGTGGTGTACTCGTGCTTTCGCTGGTTGGCGTAGGCGACGGCCCGGTGGAGGGTCTCTTCGAGATTACGCGAGAAAGAAGGCAAGCTGGGCCTCTCAATCCTTTTCCATGGTGCACTGCAACGGATGCTGGTGGCGACGGGCTGTCTCGATCACCTGGGCGACCTTGGTCTCGGCCACCTCGTAGGTGAAGACGCCGCACACTCCCACACCGTTCTGGTGCACGTGCAGCATGATGCGAGTCGCAGCTTCCGGCGATTTATTGAAGAAACGTTCCAGGACGTAGACCACGAACTCCATGGGCGTGTAGTCATCGTTGAGAATCAACACGCGATACATGGACGGCTTCTGGGTCTTCGGCTTCGTCTGGGTGACGACAGCCGTGCCAGTGCCGATTACCTGGTCTCCCTGATGCTTCTCCGCCACGACGGGTCTCCAACAGGCGGGGACGCAAAGCGACGCCACCCCCGCCACGATTAGATATGAAAACCTAGCCCCTTTGGAAGGGTTGAATTGCGACCTGCGTTCTTTCAACGCGATCAGCCCCGATTGGTGGCGTCAGCGCTTCAGGGTTCGACCCATGATTACGGCCTGTGCGCCAAATCTGCCACGCAAGGCGTCGATCGCCTTCTCGCCGGACAGCGCGCGCGACTCGCCCCCGTCGAAGAAATCGCCGCCGGCGGCGGCCTGCTCGACGATGTCGGAGATGCCGACGCCGATCAGCCGCCAGGGACGGCCGCGCGCCTCGACGCCCAGCATTTCCCGCGCTGCAGCAAACAGCGTGCGTGCGGTCTGGGTCGGGAAGGGCAGGGTGCGCCGCCGCGTCACGATGCGGAAGTCGGCCTGGCGCAGCTTCAGCGTGACGACGCGCCCGGCGATCGCCTCGCCGCGGGCGTGACGGGCGACCTTCTCGCAGAGCGGCCAGAGGATGTCCTCCAGCGCCGAGACGTCGCTGATATCGGTGTCGAACGTGGTCTCGGCCGACATCGACTTGCGCCGCTCGCGCGGGTTGACGCGTCGGCTGTCGCGCCCGTGCGCCAGTTGGTGCAGGTGCAGGCCGTGCGCGCCGTAGCGGTCGGCGAGCCGCTTCGGCTCGGCCTCGGCGAGGTCGCCGACGGTGGCGTAGCCGTCGCTCTGCAGGGTCTGGGCGAAGGCTGGGCCGACGCCGGGAAGGATGGAGACCGGCCGCCGCGCCAGGAAATCCTTCGCCTCCGCCGCGCCGATCACCGCGAAGCCGCGCGGCTTGTCCAGGTCGGAGGCGATCTTGGCCAGGAACTTGTTGGCGGCGAGGCCGACCGAGACGGTGATGCCGATGTCACGCTCGATCTCCGCCTGCAGCCGCGCCAGCGTCTCGGCCGGCGTCGCGCCGTGCAGCCGCTCGGTGCCGGAGAGATCCAGCCAGGCCTCGTCGAGAGACAGCGGCTGCACGAGCGGGGTGATCTGGCGCAGCTTCGCCATGATGCGGCCGCTCTCGGCGCGGTACTTGGCGAAGTTGGGCGGCACGACGACCGCCTCGGGGCAGAGCTTGCGCGCCCGGAACATCGGCATCGCCGAGCGCACGCCGGACATGCGCGCGATGTAGCAGCAGGTGGTCACCACCCCGCGCACGCCGCCGCCGACGATCAGCGGCTCGTCGCGCAGGGAAGGGTCGTCGCGCTTCTCCACCGAGGCGTAGAAGGCGTCGCAATCGAGGTGGGCGATCGAGAGCTGCGCGAGCTCGGCGTGGCGAACGAGGCGAAGCGACTGGCAGCTGGGGCAACGCCTGGGTTCCTCGGCGCCCGTCCAGAAGCAGTCGCGGCAGAGCGCAGTCATCCGGGCGCGCTCATTTGAACGACGGCGAATCCAGCGGCCAGAGCCAGGCCGCGCCGATGACGCCGGACGAGTCGCCGTGCCGCGCCTTGACGATGCGGGTCTCGAACACGTCGGAGAAGGCGTAGCGGGCGGCGATCGGCGGCACGCGCTCGTAGAGCTCTGCGACGTTGGACATGCCGCCGCCGAGCACGATCACGTCCGGGTCGATGAGGTCGCAGACCACCGCCAGGCCGCGGCCGAGCCGGTCGGCGTAGCGATCCAGCGCCGCGGCGGCCGCCGGCTCGCTTGCGCGCGCCCGCTCGACGATCGCATCACCGGCCAGCTTCGCGCCGGTCGCCGACTCGTAGTCGCGGCAGAAGGCCGAGCCGCTGATCCAGGTCTCCAGGCAGTTCGAGCGGCCGCACCAGCAGGCGTGCACGTCGTGCTCGGCGGCGGTCGGCCAGGGCAGGGGCGTGTGGCCCCACTCGCCGCCGATCTTGTTGACGCCCTCGACGGTGTGCCGGCGCACCACCACGCCGCCGCCGCAGCCGGTGCCGAGGATCGCCCCGAACACCACCTCGGCGCCTTGGCCCGCGCCGCCCAGCGCCTCGGAAAGGGCGAAGCAGTTGGCGTCGTTCTCGAGCCGGACGGGCCGGCCCAGCACCCGCTCCAGGTCGGCCTGGAACGGCTGGTCGTTCAGCCAGACGCTGTTGGCGTTGCGCATCCTGCCGGTGCGCGGCGAGACCGAGCCCGGCGTGCCCAAGCCCACCGTCGCGCCCGAGACGCCGGCCTGGCGCTCCACCTCGGCCACCAACGCGCGCACCGCCTCCAGCGAGGGCGCGTAGGCCCCGGGCGTCGGGCGGCGCACGCGGGCGACGAACGCGCCGTCGGCGGCAAGCCCCGCCGCCTCGATCTTGGTGCCGCCGAAATCGACTCCGATGCGGATCATGGGCGCATCTGGAGCCGGCCGCCGCCGCAAGTCCAGGCCTTGCCGCGACGTCGATTGTGGCTACCACGGGAGGACACTGCGGGGACCCGAGCCATGAGCGCCACTCTCTTCACCAACGCCAACCTGTTCGACGGGGTCGGACCGGAGGCGCGGCCGGGCGCGCAGGTGCTGGTGGCCGACGGATGCGTGCAGGACGTCTCGGAGCGCGCCATCGCCGCGCCGGCAGGCGCCGAGGTGGTCGATCTCGGCGGCCGCACGCTGATGCCCGGCCTGATCGACGCCCACGTCCACATCTGGGCGACCGACCTTGACGTGCTGAAGCTGATCACGCGGCGGACCGAGTACCTGGCGGCCTTCGCCTACCGATCTCTGGCGGCGATGCTCGACCGGGGCTTCACCACGGTGCGCGACGCCGGGGGGACCGACGTCGGTTATGCCCACGCGCTACGGGACGGGCTGGCGGTCGGGCCGCGGCTGCTGCACTCGGGCCGGATGCTGACGCAGACCGGCGGCCATGGCGACCTGCGCCGCCCCGGCGACTTCTCATGCGCCTGCGAGCTGCGCGAAGGCGGCGGCGCGCGCCTCGCGCATGTGGTCGACAGTCCCGACGAGGTGCGCAAGGCGGTGCGCGAGGAGCTGCGGAACGGCGCCCACCAGATCAAGATCATGGGCTCGGGCGGCGTCGCCAGCCCGTCGGACCCGGTCGATCGGCTGCAGTTCAGCGATGCCGAGATCAGCGCGGCGGTGGAGGAGGCGACACGGCATGGGGCCTACGTGATGGCGCACTGCCATCCGGCCGAGGCGGTGCGGCGCTGCGCCGAGCTCGGCGTGCGCTCGATCGAGCACGCCACGCTGATCGACCAGGAGGCGGCCGAGATGGTGGCGGCCAAGGGTGCGTTCGTGGTGCCGACCTTGGCCACCATGTACGCGCTGCTGGAGGATGGCGCGAAGCTCGGCCTGCCGCCGACCAGCCAGGAGAAGCTGCGCCAGGTCGCCGGCGGCGCGCTGCAGGGCCTGCAGGTGATGCGACGCACCGGCCTGAAGATCGGCTTTGGGACGGATCTGCTGGGCTCGCAGCAGGACCGCCAACTCAGCGAGTTCGGCCTGCGCGCGCAGGTGTTCTCAGCGCCGGAGATCCTGCGGCAGGCGACCAGCCTCAACGCCGAGCTGCTGCGGATGGAGAACGAGATCGGCCGCATCGCGCCCGGCTACGCCGCCGACCTGATCGTGGTCGACGGCGACCCGCTCGCCGACGTGGGGGTGCTGAGCGATGCGGCGAACATCACAGCCGTCATGCAGGGCGGCAAGTTCCACAGGCGGGCGCTCTGAGAGCTTGCGCAAGGCCACGCCACCGATATTTCCTAGGCGGGCTGTTCGATGCGCTCCGGCGTCACGACAGCGCCCGCCACGCGGTCGTCGTAGACGAACTCGGCGCCGTCGAGGTCGATCAGCGGCAGCTCGTTGCGCTCGCGCCAGTAGTCCTGGGTGTGCTGCCACTCGGGCTTGGCGCCGCGCTGGGGCATCAGGTGCATGGAGCGCATCAGATAGCCCGGGTTGAAGTTCTCCGGGTCGATCCAGCTCTCCAGCGCCATGCCGGCGTCCTCGGGACGCAAAGCGACCTCGACCTTCTTCGCCTGGCGCTGATCCATGTGCTTGACCAGCCTGCAGACGAAGTCGGCGACGATGTCGGCGCGCAGGGTCCAGCTGGCGCGGAAATAGCCGAACACCCAGACCATGTTGGGCACGCCGGTGAACATCATGCCGCGGTAGGTGACCGTCTTGGCGAAGTCGACCGGCTGGCCGTCCACCACGAACGGGATGTCGCCGAGCACGGACAGCTTGAAGCCGGTGGCCGTGATGATCACGTCGGCCTCGAGCTCCTGGCCGGACTTCAGCAGGATGCCCTTTTCGGTGAAGCGCTCGATCTCGTCGGTGACGACGCTGGCCTTGCCTTCCTTGACCTTGTGGAAGATGTCGCCTTCGGGGACGAACGCGATCCGCTGGCGCCAGGGGCGGTAGCTCGGCGTGAAGTGCTTCTCGGTGAGCTCGGGGCCGATGATGGCCGAGACGCCGGCCAGCAACTGCTCCTTGGCCGCTTCCGGGTACTGCATCGCCATGTTGGTGAAGAGCTGGCCCATCTTCAGCCGCTGGCGGCGGACGATCTCGTGGATCCACTCTTCCGGGATTTCGAGGTCGCGCAGCTGGTCGGCCATGTCGTCGACGTTGCGGCCCGGCACGAAGTAGGTCGGCGAGCGCTGCAGCATGGTGACGTGCGCGGTCTCGTCGGCGATCGACGGGATCAGCGTGGCGGCGGTCGCGTCCGAGCCGATCACCACGACCCGCTTGCCCTTCAGGTCGAGGTCGTCGGGCCAGGTCTGCGGGTGGACGATCCGGCCCTTGAAGTCGTCCAGGCCCTCCCAGTCGGGCGTGTAGCCCTCGTCGTGGCGATAGTAGCCCTGGCACATCCAGAGGAAGTTGCAGGTGAAGCGCAGCTGTTCGCCAGAGTCGGGGCCAGAGTCGGGGCCAGACTCGAGGCCAGACTCGAGGCCAGAGTCGGTGCGGGTCGCCTCGACGGTCCAGAGGTTCTCGGCGCTCGACCAGCTCGCCTTGGTGATCTTGTGGCCATAGCGGATGTGGCGGGAGAGGCCGTTCTCCTCGATCACCTCGCCCATGTACTTGCGGATCTCGGCCCCGGTGGCGATCGGCGTGCCGATCCAGGGCTTGAAGCGGTAGCCGAAGGTGTAGAGGTCGCTGTCGGAGCGGATGCCCGGGTACTTGTGGGTCAGCCAGGTGCCGCCGAAGCTCTCCTGCGCGTCCAGCACGACGAAGCTCTTGCCGGGCGCCTGCTTGGTCAGGTGGTAGGCCGCGCCGATGCCCGAAATGCCCGCGCCGACGATCAACACGTCGAAGTGCTCGATGCGGGTGGTCTCGACAGAGCCGAGAGTCTCGGTATCGCGCATGCTTCCTCCTGGGGGCCCGAGGTTCGGGCGAAGATCACTTTCGGGCGCTTCGCGGGCGGCCGTGTTGACTCAGATCAACGATAACTGAACGTTGATAACAAATAGCGCGTTGCACGCAATCCCTCAAAGCGCGGCAGGCGTCGTATAGGCCCAAGCCTACGTCGGCCGACGGATCGCGTAGCCAACGTGCGCCAGGTAATCGAGCTTGCCCAGCGGCGCGCCGTTGGCCCGCAGGATGTCGTAGGCCGTCACCACGTGGAAATAGAAGTGCGGCAGCGACCAGTCGCGCAGGAACTGAAGGCCGGTCATCTCCAGCGAGATGCCGGCGTCCGGCAGCGGAATGCTGAGCGGACGCGTCGCCGCGCCCTCGAACGCCGCCGGGGGCGCCGCCTCGACCTCGGCCACGGTGTCCGCGATCGATCGCTCGAACCCGGCGAAGCTGGCTTCGCCGGGTTCGAAGCCTGGAAGCGGCTGGCCGGCCAGCACCGCCACACCCATACGGGCCTGGCCGCAGGCGACGGCAACCTGCAGGTCAAGGGTGAACATGTCGGGCGCGAGGCGGGCGTTCGCGAGCGAGTCGGGGTCCGTGCCGGCCGCCTTGAAGTGGTCCGCGCTCTTGGCGAGCACGCCCGAAAGGCTGCGCAGCGCCGGCGCGAAGGTTCCCACGGACATCGCGTGCATCAGATCGGCCATCTCGAATTCCTTTTCGTCTGCGCAAAAAAGGACGCGCCCGCCTCGAAGACGGGCGGGCGCGTGGCGATCAGACAGCGCTCGAACCTAAGTTGGCTCAGCCTGCGGGAACGGGGATCGGGGCGTTCTGCGAGGCGCCCATCGCCGTGCGGTCGAGCGGCGTGAAGTCCGGCTCGGCGCGCGGCAGGAAGTCCTTGAGGATGCCCTCGACCTCCCAGCCGCCTTCGCGCTGGTAGGTCTTGATCGGCCGCGGCTGCGAGTAGATCGAGAGGTTGTAGCCGCCGGCGCCGAAGATCTGCCCGGAAACCTTCGCGGCCGCCGGCGTCAGCAGCGCGACGGTGAGCTCGGCCGGACGGATCGGGCTCTGCATCTCGCGCATCGCCTCGCGCCGCTGGGCGGCCTCGTCGCTGCGCGGCACCGAGTCGGTCATCCGGGTCATCGCCCCCGGCGCGATCGCGTTGGAGCGCACGTTGTAGCGCGCGCCCTCCAGCGCGACGATCCGCGACAGGCCCGCGATGCCCATCTTGGCCGCGCCGTAGTTGGTCTGGCCGACGTTGCCGATCAGCCC
>DATNEH010000178.1:0-20306 GCA_035553015.1 Caulobacteraceae bacterium
GGTGGGCGCGCAGATCATCACGGCGTCGGCCGCCGCGATCGCCTCGGCCGCCTCGCCGACCGCCCGCGCGCCGTGCGCGTTCGCCAGCGCCTGCGCGGCTGCGGCCACCGCATCGCACACCGCCACCAGCGTCAGGTCGCCGCGCGCCGCGACGTTGGCCGCGTGCACGCGGCCGATCCGCCCCGCCCCGATGATCCCAATCCGCGTCGCCGCCATGCACACTGCCTCCACGCTCGGTTTCCGTTTCGCGCGCCCCCTTTCGCGCGGTCGAGGCCGCTCGCCAAGCGCGGCGATCATCGCCATGCTCGCCGCTCGGCTCGGGCAGGGCTGGCGCCGGGCCCGGCCTGCGGTAGAGGACGCGGCATGACCATGGTCCGGCTGACGGCCGCGCAGGCGGCGGTGCGCTACCTCGCGGCGCAATTCGTGGAGCTGGACGGGCGCGAGGTCCCCTACTTCGCGGGCGTCTGGGCGATCTTCGGTCACGGCAACGTCGCCGGGCTCGGCGAGGCGCTCTACGCCGCCCGCGACGCGCTGCCGACCTGGCGCGCCCACAACGAGCAGGCGATGGCGCACGCGGCGATCGCCTACGCCAAGCAGCTGCGCCGCGCCCGCGCGATGATCTGCACCACCTCGATCGGCCCGGGCGCCACCAACATGGTGACCGCCGCGGCGCTGGCGCACGTGAACCGGCTGCCGGTGCTGCTGCTGCCCGGCGACGTCTTCGCCGGCCGCCGTCCGGACCCGGTGCTGCAGCAGGTGGAGAACTTCGCCGACGCCACGGTCAGCGCCAACGACTGCTTCCGTCCGGTCTCGCGCTGGTTCGACCGCATCACCCGCCCCGAGCAGCTGCTGGCCGCCCTGCCGCGGGCGATAGCGGTGCTGACCGATCCGGCCGCGTGCGGACCGGTGACGCTGGCCTTCTGCCAGGATGTGCAGGCCGAGGCGGCCGACTGGCCCGAACAGTTCTTCGAGCGCCGAGTCTGGCAGCGCCGCCGCCAGCCGGCCGACCCGCGCGAGGTCGAAGGTCTCGCCGGCCGCCTGCGCCGCGCCAAGGCGCCGCTGATCATCGCCGGCGGCGGCGCGCTCTACGCCCACGCCGACGCCGCGCTCGCCGACTTCGCGGCGCGCACCGGCGTGCCGGTGGCCGAGACGCAAGCCGGCAAGGGCGCGCTCGCCTGGGACCACCCGACGGCGCTGGGCGGGGTCGGCGTCACCGGGACCAGCGCCGCCAACGCCGCCGCGGCGCGCGCCGACCTGATCGTCGGCCTCGGCACGCGCCTGCAGGACTTCACCACCGGCTCGGCCGCGCTCTTCGCCAACCCCGGGCGCATCCTCGTGCAGATCAACGTCGCGGCCTTCGACGCGCACAAGCACGGCGCCGTCCCGGTGGTCGGCGACGCCGGCGCGGTGCTGGAGGCGCTCGCCGCCGCGCTCGGCGACTGGCGCGCGCCGGAAGGATGGACCCAGTCCGCCCTCGCCGAGCGGCCGCCCTGGAACGCTGCGGCCGAAGCGGCCATGGCGGCCACCAACGCAGAGCGCCCGTCCGACGCGCAAGTCGTCGGCGCGGTCTGGCGCTGGGCCGGCCCGGAGACGGTCGTTGTCTGCGCCGCCGGCGGCCTGCCCGGCGAGCTGCACAAGCTCTGGCGGGCGCGCGCGCCCGGCGCCTACCACGTCGAATACGGCTACTCCTGCATGGGCTACGAGATCGCCGGCGGCCTCGGCGTGAAGCTGGCCGAGCCCCACCGCGAGGTGGTCGTGCTGGTCGGCGACGGCTCCTACCTGATGATGAACTCCGAGATCGCCACGTCGGTGATGCTGGGCCTGAAGCTGGTGATCCTGGTGCTCGACAACCGCGGCTTCGGCTGCATCAACCGCCTGCAGCAGTCCACCGGCGGCGCGCCGTTCAACAACCTCCTGGCCCACGCCGCGCACCAGACGCTGCCCGAGATCGACTTCGCCGCCCACGCCGCCAGCCTCGGCGCCGGGTCCGAGCACGTGACCGGCGTGGCGCAACTGGCCGAGGCGCTCGAGCGGGCGCGCGCCAGCGAGCGCACCTACGTCGTCGTGCTCGACACCGATCCTGACGTCAGCACCACAGCCGGCGGCGCCTGGTGGGACGTCGCCACGCCCGAAGTCTCCGACCGGCCGCAGGCAGCGGCGGCGCGGGCCGCCTACGAAGCGAAGCTCGCCGAGCGCGATGCAGGCGTCTGAGTATCCATGAGCATCCGCTTCGGCGTCAGCCCGATCGCCTGGGCCAACGACGACATGCCCGAGCTCGGCGGCGCGACGCCGCTCGCCAGCATCCTCGCCGACATCCAGGGTGTCGGCTTCGCCGGCATCGAGCTGGGCGGCAAGTTCCCGCGCGATCCGGCCGCACTGAAGCCGCTGCTGGCTGGCCATGACCTGGATCTGGTCGGCGGCTGGTACAGCGGCAGCCTGCTCACCCAGGACGCCCCGGCCGAGATCGCCGCGGTGCAGGAGCACCTCGCCCTGCTGAAGGCGATGGGCTGCGGCGTCTGGGTTCACGCCGAGACCAGCAACGCCATCCACGGCGACCGCGCTGTCCCCCTCAGCCGCGCCCCGCGCCTCGCCGCCGGCGATTGGCGCCAGTTCGGCGCCCGCGTCACCGAGTTCGCCGACTACGTCGCCGGCCAGGGTCTGCGCTTCGCCTACCACCACCATCTCGGCGCCGTGGTCGAAACCGCCGCCGACCTCGCCGCCTTCCTCGCCGCCACCGGCGAGACGGTCGGCCTGACCCTCGACACCGGCCACGCCGCGCTGGGCGGCATCGACCCGGCGGAGGTGATCCGCGCTCATCCCCGCCGCATCGCCCACGTCCACTGCAAGGACGTTCGCCGCGGCGTGTTCGAGAGGGTGAGCGCCGAGGGCTCGAGCTTCCTGGACGGCGTGCTCGCCGGCATGTTCACCGTCCCCGGCGACGGCGACCTCGACTACGCCGCCGTCATGCAGGCGCTCGCCGCCATCGCCTACGCCGGCTGGATCATCATCGAGGCCGAACAGGACCCCGCGCTGGCCGACCCCCGCACCTACGCCGAGATTGGCCTTGCCACCGTGAGACGCGAGGCGGCCGCGGCGGGACTGTCATGAACAGGCTGGGCCCGGGTCATCGCCCGGCGTTCGGCGAGGATCCGGACGGGTGAGGGCGCCCAGACCCGTCGCCCGCTCAAGACGCGTCAACTAAGCCGGCGCTGCAGCGCCGCGCTCACGCTTGGCGACGGTGTGCTTCCTCGGCATGCCTGAGCTGCTCGCGGGCGTCTTCCAGGCGCTTCTCGGGGTTGGCGCGCTGTTCCGGATCCCGCTCTTCCTCAAGCTGCTGGCGGACCAGCTACATTGTCCAGCTTGTTGCCGCTTGGCTCGTGCGCCTCCCCCCTTCGACGTCTTCCGCAACCAGGGCGCCGGACGCACGCCCGGCTCTCAGGGCGGGGCGCCGGGGCGATAAGGGCCCGGATGTGGGCGCACTTTCTGAACCAGCACATCGTGTGCGCCGCCCTTCGGACTTCGGCTCCGGACCCGCTTAACCTCGCCATCGGCGACGCTGATCATTACGGGCTCCCCAGGACCTTTGCCGAGGTCGATGATCGAGATCAGCAGGGGCGCCGCACGCACCAGCCTCGAGGCCGTCTCGCGCGGCGAGAACGCCACCCGACCCTGGTAGCGATCGCGGAGCAGCGCATTGACCGAGTCGACCTCCGCCAGGTCGGTCACCGGTTCCGCGCGCGCCGCCATCGAGAGGCCGCACAGCCGCGTCGGCGCTTCGTGGCCCAGCGCGATCGAAACGCGGTCGTCGCGCTGGATGTTCGCCAGCTTCTGACTCGTGTGGGCGACGGCGAAGTAGAGCGTCAGGTCTTCATGGACGTAGCCGACCATTGTCGCCTGCGGCCAGCCGTCGTCGCGCAGCGTCGCAACGGTCATGAAGCGATGCTCGTCCAGGAGTTCCAGGACCTTCGTCTTCAGTTCGAGCTGATGCTGGGGCATGGGGCTGACCTCCTGGTCAGGCTGGGTGGTTATCGCGCAGTATACCCGCCGTCGATCACCAGCTCGGAGCCGGTGACGAACTTGGCCTCGTCCGACGCCAGGTAGACGGCGCCCCAGGCGATGTCGTCCGGCTCGCCGACGTGCCCCAGCGGGTGCAGGGCGTCGAGGTCGTGGCGGCCTTGGCGGACATCGCCGCCCTGCTCGCTGACGAAGCTCTCCACCAGCGGCGTCCAGATGAAGCCGGGGTGGATCGAGTTCACCCGGATCTTGTCGGGCGCGTAGATCAAGGCGTCGTTCTTGCTCATCAGCCGCACCGCGCCTTTCGAGGCGTGGTAGGGCGGGATGTCGGCCGCGCCGACGAGGCCGTAGATCGACGACAGGTTGATGATGCTGCCGCCGCCGGCCCGGCGCATGTGCGCGATCGCGTGCTTGGTGCCGAAGAAGACGCCCTTGACGTTGATGGCCTGAACGAAGTCCCACTCGGCCTCGGTGAGCTGGTCAGTCGGCTTGTTGGCGCCGGCGACGCCGGCGTTGTTGACGAGGACGTCGAGCCGGCCGAACGCGGCGACCACCTCGCGCAGCACGGTCTCGACCTCGGCCTCGCGGCTGACGTCGCAGCGCCAGTAGCGCGCCTTCGCGCGGCGTGCGCTCAGATCCGCGGCGAGGTCCTGGCCGACGTCGTCGTGCAGGTCGAGCAGCGCCACGGTCGCACCTTCCTGCGCCATGCGCGTCGCGATCGCCCGACCGATGCCGAGCGCTGCGCCCGTGACCACCGCCACCTTGCCCGAGAGCCTGTCCACAGAAACCTCCATCAGATTGGCCCTGATGTTGGCGCTGGCGCCGCGCGCCGGCTTTGAGCCTCGTCAACCGCACCGAAAGTCGACCGCCGGAATATCCGCAGGTGAAGCTTGACGAGGCTCAACGCCGAGCGCGGCCGCGAACCCCAACCTGACCGCAGTCTGCAAGCGGGTCGGTGTCATGCGGGGTTTGATCTTCTAGTCGGGCTCGCGCAGAGGAATCACGCCACGAACATAGACGCGCCAGCCCTCCCGCCAGACTTCAACCCCGATCGTGTCTCCGCCTGCGACCAGCAGGTCCTCTGCGACAAGCTCCGCAGCCAGATCGTCGTCAGCCTCCAGAACCTGCAATGACGGTCTCTTTGAAGCGCTGCAGTGAAGCAAGATCTTGTAGGTGGGCACCCGTGTTTCCCCTGTCCCCGTCTGCAAGGGCTGTCGCCGCGGCTGTGCGGCAAGAATCGCGCGGTCGTGGGCGCCAACTCGCTCTTGCGAGATCAAGACGCTGTCGGCGGCGAGCAACATTGTGATTGCCGCTGCGCGCGGAGGTGCTGACAAACGTCAGGTTTCTGCGGAAAGGTTCGCTCCGTGTTCGTTGGATGCGAAAGACGCTGCTGAGCAGTAGGCGCAGGTGACAGGACAGGCCCGCATTCGGATCCGTGCGCTCCCGCAACTATCGCGGGACGACAGTCCATTTCTCGTCCTAACTCCGAAGGAGAACGCCGAGCTCGCTCGCCTCGCCGAGGTCCTCGAGTTCGAAAAGGGAACGACCGTGACCGTTCACGGACAACCCGCCAACTTTCTCTTCCTCGTTGCGGAAGGCGTCGCCGAGTCGGACCGCATACTTCCAGACGGATCAAGGCAGGTTGTTGCCTTTTACTGGCCGGGAGACGTCTGCGGGCTCGCTGCGAACGGGCTCTACATGAATTCAGCGCATACGCTGACGCGTTGTAAGTTTTATCGCTTCAAGTCAGAGATAATAGGCAACGTTTTCGCGGCGAACGGCATCGAATATTCTTTCCTCCTCAAAGCCATACACGATCTCAGAAGCGCCCAGCGGCAGGTCGTTGCAATGGGCCGGCTCGGGGTGACGCGACGGCTCGCGGCGTTCCTGGCGGACTGCGCCGATCACGAAACCGGGTTCGACCAGAAGCAGCAGGTGCTGACGCTGCCGATGACCCGCCAGGACATCGCGGACCACATCGGCGCGTCAACCGAGGTGGTCACCCGCGCCTTCTCAGAGCTTCAGGCAAACGGCTTGCTGCGCCGGCTTACGCCGCGACAGCTGTGGCTGAGCCCGGCGCGCATGAAGGTGTTCGCAGGTTTGGGGGATGACCTGGAGCCCGCCGCGGGCGAGTGAGCAGCAGTCGGCGGCGCCCAGATCGCGATGCGTTCGGCTTGAGCGCTGAATCTAGAGCAGGATTCGGCTTTCGGGCGATTCCGCCGATCCGACCGAGCCTGCCGCCGGGCCCTGATCTGAATCAAGGCGTCGCCGCCAGCCGGCCATGACGATCGAGCCAGGTGACGGGAGGCTATCCGATGCCCTGGCTCTGGAGAATCATAGCGGCGCTGGTCGCATTCGTGCTCGCCACGTTGGGGGCCTACGTCGAGCGATCGCTGGGCCACGCCGTGGACCACGTCTGGCGTCTTCTCGGCGCCGGCCTGATCCTGGTCGCCGCCCTGCTGGGGCTGGCGCTGCTGATTTCGGGACTGATGGCCCTGGTCGACGCAAGGACGGTCGCCCGTAGATGACGATTGTCGCAATCGCCAACGGGCTCAAGGCGCGGCCTTTGCCCTACGACACGTTCCGGGAAAACGTCGCGGTGCTCTGCCGCGACAACGTCGTCCTCCGTCCCCAGCGGCTGGTGGGCGCGCGGCGTCTCGAGGTGAAAGCGAGGGGCCTGACGCTGCTCGCATCGCCGATGATCGCCGATGCCGCGGCTGGCCTCGCCTGCGACGAGATCGGGTTGCCGCAGCCGGCGTTCCGCAGGCTTGGAATCGCCTCGGGAGAGATGGTGGAAATCGCGCCCGCCAAGCCCCCGCAAAGCCTGGAGGCCGTGCGCGCCAAGATCCGCGGAGAGACCCTTACCCCAAAGATGATGGCCGATGTGGTGGCCGATTTCGCCGCCCACCGCTGCTCCGACATGGAGGTTGCGGCCTTCCTGATCGCCTGCGCCAGCTTCATGACCGCCGACGAGACGCTGGCGCTCACCGAGGCCATGGTCGCCGCCGGGACCCGGCTGGACTGGGGCCAGCGGACCGTGGTGGACAAGCACTGCATCGGCGGCATCCCGGGCAATCGGACTTCGATGATCATCGCGCCGGTGGTCGCCGCCCACGGGCTGCTGATTCCCAAGACCTCGTCGCGCGCCATCACCTCGCCGGCCGGCACCGCCGACACCATGGAGGTGCTGGCTCGGGTCGACCTGAACGAAGACGAGATGCGCGACGTGGTCGAGCGTTGCGGCGGCTGCCTGATCTGGGGCGGGCGCGTGAACCTCTCGCCGGCCGACGATGTGATGATCTCGGTGGAGCGGCCGCTGGGCGTGGACACGCCGGAACAGCTGGTCGCGTCTATCATGTCCAAGAAGGTCTCCGCCGGCTCCAACCACCTCGTGGTCGACATGCCCGTGGGGCCCTCCGCGAAGCTCCGCGATCCCGCCGCTGCGCTGCGCTTGCGCAAGCTTTTCGAGTTCGTCGCTGCGCGCACGGGATTGTCCATCGATATCACCACCACGGACGGGTCGCGCCCGATCGGCCGCGGCGTCGGTCCGCTGTTGGAAGCGCGCGACGTCCTGGCGGTGCTCGAAGGCAAGCCCGATGCGCCGCGCGACCTCGCCGACAAGGCGGCGCTGCTCGCCGGGCGGCTGCTCGAGATCGATCCGGAAGTGCGGGGCGGGCGCGGCCAAGCGCGGGCGCGCGAGCTGATCGCCTCGGGCGCCGCCCGTCGCAAATTGGACGAGATGATCGAGGCGCAGGGGCCAAGCCCGCTGAACGCCAGGCTCGGGACGCTCGCGCATGAGGTCACCGCGCCCTGCGCCGGACGGGTCGTGGCGATCAACTGCGAGCGCGTCGCCGCCGTGGCCCGGCTGGCGGGGGCGCCGACCGATCCCGGCGCGGGGCTGGAGCTGCTGAAGACGGTCGGCGACGACGTGCGCGCCGGCGATCCGCTCTACCGGATCCATGGCGACGAGCCATCGGAGTTCGGCTTCGCGGTCGAAGCCGCCGCCGACAAGTCTGGGTTCGTCTTGGCGTCGGGCCGATGACCCTGGCTGTCGCCTGCTTCCCAGACGAGCGGGCGCCGGCGAGCCGGCTGGCGGCCGCCCTGGCTGCGCCGCTCGCGCCAGTGACGCCGCACTGGTTTCCGGATGGCGAGACGATGCCGCGCGTCGCCGCGCCGGCGGCCGAGGTGACGGTGGTCTACCGCTCGCTCGACCGGCCGAACGGGAAGCTGGTCGACCTGCTGCTCGCCGCCGACGCCTGGCGGCGCGCGGGCGCGCAGAGGCTGATCCTGGTCGCACCCTACTTCTGCTACCTGCGCCAGGACGCTGTGTTCGAGCCGGGCGAGCCGCTCAGCCGCGATGTCGTCGCCCCGCTGATCGGCGCGCGGTTCGACGGTGTCGTCACCGTGCAGGCGCACCTGCATCGGACACCCGACCTGGCCGGGGCGCTCGGAACGCCGGCCTGCAATCTCTGGGCGGTCGAGCCGCTCGCCCGCGCGCTGCCCAGCTATTCCGCGCGTCCACTCGTCGTCGGGCCGGACGCGGAGTCCGCGCCGTGGGCGCAGGCCTGGTCCCGGCGCCTCTGCGGCGATGCGATCGCGCTGAGCAAGCGCAGAATGGGCGACCGTGACGTGGCGGTCGCAGACCTGCCGGCCGCCGCGGTGCGCGAGCGGCCGGTCGTGTTGATCGATGATGTCGCCGCCAGCGGGGAGACGTTGGCGCGCGCGGTCCTCGCAGCAAAGCGCGCGGGGGCCGCCTCGATCGACGTCGCCGTCGCCCACGCCTTGATGACGCCCGAGGCGACCGGGCGCGTGAAAGCGGCAGGGGCGCGCACGATCGTCTCGACCGACTCGATCGCCCACCAGACCAACGCCGCGCCGCTGGCGCCGATCCTGGCCGACGCGGTGCGGCGCATGCTGGAGAGCCGATGAGCGTCACCCTCACCATCCACGGCGCCGCCGGCTGCGTCACCGGCGCCTGCTTTCGGCTGGAGACGCCGCGGGCGCAGCTCCTCGTCGATTGCGGCATGTTCCAGGGCTCCAAGAGCCTGAAGGCGCTGAACTACGAGCGGTTTCCGTTCGATCCTCGGTCGATCGATGGCGTGCTGCTCACCCACGCCCACATCGACCACTCCGGCCTGCTGCCGAAACTGGTGCGGGCCGGCTATCACGGGCCGATCTGGGCGACCGCGGGTACGCGCGACCTCTGCGGCGTGATGCTGGCCGACTCCGCGCATATCCAGGAAAGCGAGGTCGAGCAGCTCAATCGCAGGAACGAGCGCCGCGGCCGGCCGACCGTGCAGCCGATCTACACGGTGAAGGACGCTGCGCGCGCCGTGGAGCTGTTCCGACGGATCAAGCTCGGCGACGACGTCGAGGTTGCGCCGGGAATCACCGCGCGCTGGTGGAACGCGGGTCACATCCTGGGCTCGGGCTCGGTTGAAGTGACCATTGAGGGCGACCCGCCGCTGAAGCTGCTGTTCTCCGGTGACCTCGGGCCGGGCGGCAGGGACTTCCTGGCCGACCCGGAGGGTCCCGCCGGCGTGGATCACCTCATCATGGAGTCGACCTACGGCGACGAGGAACGCCCACCGATGACGTCCGAGGGGCGACGCGCCCTCCTTGCGGCGGAGCTGCGCGAGGCGCACGCCGCCGGCGGCCCGCTGCTCATGCCAGCGTTCGCCGTCGAGCGTACGCAGGAACTGCTGGTGGACCTCCTACAGGTGATGCAGGAGGGCGCCGCGCCAGCCGCCGACGTCTTCCTGGACTCGCCGCTCGCCATCGAGGCGACCGAGGTCTTCTTGCAGCGCGGCTACAATCCGAGCTCGCAGGAAAATCCTTTCCAGGCGCTGCACGCAGGTGAGCGCCTGCGCTTCCTCGAAGAGCCGTGGGAAAGCGACCGTCTGGAGAGCTTGCGCGGCTGGCACGTGATCATGGCCGCCAGCGGCATGTGCGACGCCGGTCGCATCCGCAAGCACCTGAAGCGGCTGCTGTGGCGCCGCGACGCGACCGTGCTGCTGTCCGGCTTCCAGGTGCGCGGCTCGCTGGGCCGGCTGCTCGCCGATGGCGAGCACCGCGTTCGCATCCAGGGCGACGACATCCAGGTCAGGGCGCGCGTGCGCTCGCTGGACGTCTACTCCGGTCATGCGGATGCGAACGGCCTGGTCCGCTGGGCGTCGGCCCGCCGGCCGGTCGCCGGCAAGGTGTTCCTGTGCCACGCTGAACCGTCCGCGGCCGAGGCCCTGGCAGACCGCCTGGCCAGCGCCGGCTTCGCCGCGGACAGCCTGGTGCGTCCGGATATCGACGACAGCTTCCGGCTCGACGCGGCGACGGCCGAGCGGGTGGACACGCCGAGGCTGCGCAAGGCGCCCGCGCACGCCGCGGACCTCGACTGGCACAATGCGCGCGCGGCGTTGCTTGAAGACCTCGAGAGCAGGTTGGAGGCGGCGCCTGACGACAGCGCCCGTGCGGCGCTGATCGAAGCCCTGCGCCAGCGTCTGGATGCCGACGCGATGCAGAAGCTGCCGGCGCACGAGGCCCTCGCGGATCGATAGCGCATGCAGGCAGGGGGCTCGCCCCTCACCGGCCGACGAGCAGCCACCCGAGAAACACGATCAACGCGATAATCGCCGCCGCCGACCATTCCAGCCTGGCGCGTACGCTCGCCGGTGGCCGACGCTGCTGCGCGGGGCTCAAGTCGTCGAGCGCTCGCCCGATCGCTTCGAGCTCGAAGCGTGCGCCGTCCTGGGCTGCGGGAACGCGGTCGCCTCGAGGGAAAGGGCCCTCGTCCGTCGATTTCATGACACGCCTCCTTGCGCGGGCTCCACCTCGCCCTCCCAGACGAGCAGCTGTTCGCACTGCTTTTGGAAAGACGCGGCGCACTGGGCGCTGGAGATCGGATCGGATTGCTCGGTGAGCTCGGCCTCGATTGCAGCCCAGTCCGCCGGCGTGAGGAGCTGGTCGGCGAGCGGGAAGAAGACCTGCTCTTCCGCTTGCATGTGCCGCCGCTCGTAGGTCACGAACCGCCGCGCCGCTTCGACGACGGTTTCCCGGGCGATGTCGGTGTCGCCCAACAGCTCGCGCATGGTGCGGCGGAGATGGCGGGCCCGCTTGTGCACGAGTTCGTGCTCGCCGGCGAGGTCGGCGATGGCGGCGGCTTCGGCGGGATGGGCGGCCAGCAGCCGGCGGGCGATGGCGTCCTCCATCGGATGATGGCAGAGGCTCGGATAGCCGATGAAGTACTCCGCCGCGCCTACGACGATGTCATAGTCGGGCGCTTCCCCCTCGGCGAACACCCTGATCTGGTGCTCCAGTGCGTTGAGCAGGCGCTCGGCGTTCCGGTGATCCTCCAGCAGCGCCTCGAGTAGTCTGGCCATTTCAGGCTCCGTCTCTGCGGCGAGGACGGTACGGACGACCGCCGGGCCGCGCGCGAGACGTTTACGCCCGGCGCCCGCGCCGCGGTTTGAGGCGGATCAAACACACCGCGCATTTGACAAGCGAAACTATGGGACCGACGCTGGCCGGCATCGTTCACCGGGGCGCCGCTGCTGGAGGCGGCCCGTGACCCACGACTCCATCCGCATCTCCGGGGGCCCGAGCTTGGGGCGACACAGGCAGTCCGTTTGGGCCTACGCCGTCGGCGTCGCGGGCGTGGCTGTCGCGGCCGCGGCGCGCGAGCTGCTTGCGCCATACCTGGGCGACCACTCTCTGTTCCTGCTGTTCACGCCCGCCGTGCTTGCGGCTGCGGCGATGGGCGGCGCGCGGCCAGCCCTCGTCGGCACGGTGCTGTCGGTGGCAGCGGCTCTGGTGATCCAGCGCGTGAACCACGAGCACGTCGACGCGCCAAGCGGCGCGCTCTTCGTGGCGATCGGCCTGACCATCGCCCTGGTCGGCGAGCGCCAGGTCGTCGATCGGAGAGCCGGGGAGGCGAGCAGCCAGAACCTGCGCGCGCGCGAGGCCCACCTGCAGTCGATCCTCGACACGGTGCCCGACGCGATGATCGTCATCAACGAGCAGGGCCTGGTGCAATCGTTCAGCGTCGCTGCCGAGCGCCTGTTCGGCTGGTCGGCCACGGAGGTGATCGGCCGGAACGTCAACATGCTGATGCCGTCGCCCTACCGGGAAGCGCACGACGGCTATCTGACCCGCTACCTGACGACCAGCGAGCGTCGCATCATCGGCATTGGCCGCGTCGTCGTGGGCCAGCGCCGCGATGGCTCCACGTTTCCCATGGAGCTCTCCGTGGGCGAGATGAAAGGGGCGCAAAGCCGGTTCTTCACGGGATTCGTCCAAGACCTGACCGAGACGCAGCAACACGAAGCGACCGTCAACCAACTGCAGCACGAGCTCGAGCACGTCGGCCGCCTGACCGCGATGGGCGAGATGGCGTCCGCGTTGGCGCACGAGCTGAACCAGCCGCTCTCGGCCGTCGCCAACTACCTGCGCGGCGCCGAGCAGTTGCTGGATGAGGAGGAGATCGACCGCGCGCTGCTCAAGGAGGCGGTGCAGAAGGCCGGCGGACAGGCGCTGCGCGCTGGTGACGTCATCCAGCGACTTCGCAACTTCATCGGCCGTGGCGAGACCGAGCGCCGCATCGAAAGCATCTCCAAGCTCATCCAGGAGGCAAGCGCGCTGGCGCTGGTCGGGGTGAAGGACCTCGGTGTTCGGGTGACCATGGACTTCGATCCCAGAGCTGACCTGGTCGTCGCCGATCGAGTCCAGATCCAGCAGGTGATCATCAACCTGCTGCGCAACTCGGTGGATTCGATGCGAGGCGTCACGCCGGCCGAGCTCAAGGTTCGCGTACTTCTGAACCCGGACGGATTTACCGAGGTCCTGGTTTCGGATACCGGATCAGGTCTCAGCGAAGAGCTGCAGGGACGCCTCTTCGAGCCGTTCATGACGACGAAAAAGGAGGGCATGGGCGTGGGTCTGTCCATCTGCCGGACCATCGTCGAGGCGCATGGCGGCGCCATCGAAGCGTCGAACAACGCCGGTCCCGGCGCCACTTTCGCCTTCACATTGCCTGGCGCGGAGGCGGTCGGTCATGCCTGACGCCGGCGTCGCCGTCGTCCATGTGATCGACGACGATGACGACGCGCGCGACTCGCTGGCCTTCATGCTGAAGCTGGCGAAGTTTCCGGTGGCGACCTATCCGAGCGCCCTGGCGTTCCTGAGCGTTGCGGCGGATGCCACCGGCGTCGTCGTCACCGATGTGCGCATGCCCGAGATGGATGGCATGGAGCTCGTGCGGCGCCTGCGCGAGCTCCAGGTGGAAATCCCAATCATCGTGATGACGGGCCACGGAGACGTCCCGCTCGCCGTGGAGGCCATGAAGGCCGGCGTGGTCGACTTCATCGAGAAGCCCTACGAGGGCGACCGGATGTTGAGCGCCATCCGCGGGGCGCTGGACCGGCGCGAGGGGCGCGAGGGGCGCAACGCCGAGCGGGCGGAATACGCCCGCCGGATCGATACTCTGTCGATGCGGGAACGACAGGTCCTGGAAGGCCTCGTGGAAGGCAAACCCAGCAAGGTGATCGCCCACGACCTCGACATCAGCCCACGGACGATCGAGATCTACCGGGCGCACGTCATGACCAAGACCCAAGCCCGGAGCCTGTCGGAGCTCGTGCGCATGGCCCTGCTGGCGGGCGCCGCGTAGGTCCAAGCCTCACTGGAGGACTTCGAGCGCGGCTGAGCGCTCGTCCGGCGCGTCCTCGCACTGGTCCTGGTCAAAGTGCGCCGGCCGCTCTTGCGCGCCGCGCAGCCGCCCGGGCCAACCTCCGGATTGGCCCTTATGGAGCGGACCCGAATTTCGAACCGGCGGCAGGCCCGCTACGCATTCGGTCACGGCGCGCCAGGAGGTGTGCAGCCGGGAGCTGTGCAGATGATCAGGGACGTGCTGGTGCACGTAGACTCGACTGAAGGCGGCCGAAGGCGCCTGCGGTACGCCCTTCAGCTGTCGTCACGCTTCAAGGCTCGCCTGACCGGCGTACACGTCCTCGCCCCGGTCGACGTGCCGCCCTACTACAAGCCGCACGCGGTGGAGGAGGTCGCGCGAGATCTTGCCGCCGCAGCGCGTGAAGACGCCGCAGCCTCGGAGGACCTTTTCCGCGAGACCACCGCCTCAGGGCCCAACCCATGCCGATGGCGTTCGCTCGAGGGGCACATGTCGGAGCATGTCTGCGAGCTGGCCCGGTGCGCCGATCTCGTGATCCTGGGGCAGTATGAAGGCGAGGGATCTGCTCAGCGGCGCCCACTGTACCTCGCCGAGGAGGTCGTACTCGGCGCCGGCCGGCCCGTGCTGGTTGTTCCAGAGCAACTCGACCGCGAGTTCCGCTGCAATCGCGTTTTGATCGGCTGGGACGCAACACGAGAGGCAACCCGCGCGGTGCATGATGCGCTGCCGTTGCTGGTGCGAACCAAGCCCCGGATCGACATTCTTTCGTTGCCAGAGCCCGGGAGGACCTTGGCGGCATCGGAACTGGCCGACCATCTGGGACAGCACGGGCTGGACGTCTTCGTGACCTCGCAGGCGCGGGAGCGCGGGTCGCACGGAGAAGCGCTCGTCCATACTCTGATCGCCAGTCAGTTCGATCTCCTCGTGGTCGGCGCCTACGCTCATCCCGTTTGGCGCGAACTGCTGTTCGGCGGATCGACGCAGTCGGTGCTGGCCCATGCGCGGACGCCCGTCCTGATTTCACACTAGCCGCGAAGAGCAGACGAGGGGGTCGATGTCGGCCGAGCAAACGAAGCCCAGGCTGGCGGAGTTGCTGGCCATCGCCTGGGCGCGGTTGAGGGAGCATCCGCTGGCCCGGGTCGGCCCCGGGCTGATCACGGGCGTCGCCGACGACGATCCTTCCGGCATCGCCACCTACTCGCAGGCCGGAGCCCAGTTCGGCCTCAACATGCTCTGGACGATGCCGCTGTGTTTCCCGCTGATGGCGGCGATCCAGTCGATCTGCGCCCGGATCGGCCGCGTCACCGGCAAGGGACTCGCGGCCAACATCAAAACGGCATTTCCGCCCGCGGTGCTGCGCGCCGTCGTGCTGCTGCTGCTCGTCGCCAATACGCTGAACATCGCCGCCGATGTCGCCGCCATGGGCGAGGTCTCAGAACTGGTCACCGGCGTCGATCGCCACATAGGCACGCTGGTCTTCGTGCTCGTCACGCTGGGACTGCAGATCTTCGTGCCCTATCACCGCTACGTCGCCTACCTGAAATGGCTGACGCTCTCGCTGATCGCCTACTTCCTGGTGCTGTTCACCGTCCACGTGCCCTGGAGCCAGGTGGCGCTGCGCACCGTCTGGCCGAAGTTCAAGTTCGACGCCAGCGCGGCCACCGTGGTGACGGGGATCTTCGGCACCACGATCAGCCCCTACCTCTTCTTCTGGCAGGCGTCCGAGGAGGTGGAAGACATGCATGAGCGCCACGGCCAGGCGCTGACCGCCGATCAACTGGCCGCCGGCAAGGAGCTGCGCCGCATCAAGTGGGACACCTGGAGCGGCATGCTCTACTCGGACGTCACCGCCTACTTCATCATCCTGGCGACGGCGGTCACGCTCTACGTCTCCGGGATCAACGACATCCAGACGGCCGCCCAGGCCGCCAAGGCGCTCAAGCCGCTCGCCGGCGACTTCGCCTACACGCTTTTCGCCCTGGGCATCCTCGGCGTCGGACTTATCGGCGTACCGGTGCTCGCGGGCTCGGCCGCCTATGGGCTTTCCGAGGCGATGGGCTGGAAGGAAGGGCTGGAGCTGAAGGCGACCGACGCGCGCGGCTTCTACGGGGTGATCGCCTTCTCGGTCCTGGTGGCGCTCGTCATCCAGTACACGCCCATCGATCCGATGAAGGCCCTGTTCTGGTCCGCAGTGGTCAACGGCGTGGTCGCCGTGCCGCTGATGGCGGTCATCATCGTGCTTGCTTCGAAGAAGTCGGTGATGGGCGCGTTCACCGCCAGCCGCACGCTGATCGTGCTCGGCTGGATCGCCACCGCAGCGATGGCCGCCGCGGCGCTCGGCATGCTGATCCCCGGCTGAGGACCTGGCCGGCCGAACCTAGTTGGTTTGGGGGCGGCCGATCGCCGTCGCCACGTGGGCGCCCAGTGTCCCGCCCATCAGCGGCTTTTCGACGATCGTGACGCCGGCCCGGGCCGCGCGCCTTCGGCTCCGCTCGTCGGGATTCGTCGTGATGAGGATCGCCGGCGCCTGCACGCCCAGCTCGCGCAGCTGATCGATCAGCGTGAGCCCGTCCATGTCCGGGAGCTTCAGATCGATGACCAGACAGTCGCAGGACCTGAGGTCCGCAAGGGCGCGGTTGGCTGTCCGATGGCCGTGCACCTCGTAGTGGTCGGCGCGGAGGGCGAACACCAGCGCGCCGAGCAAGGAAGCGTCGTCCTCGACGATCAGGACGCTCGCGCGGGTTGCGGGGAGAGGCATGGCGCGAACCTCGGTCCCCGCCGCCTCGCCGACCTTGATCCTGATCAAAGAACGCAGGCTGGTCAGGCGCGCGCCCGCGGCGGCCCGGCGACCTCCGGATTGGCCCTTATGGAGCGGACCCGAATTTCGCGATCGCCTCGGGAGGGCTACCCCTTAACCATCGATTTTCGACGGGAGTCGGCGATGCAAGCCCAGGCCTACGCACTCAAGTCCACAGCAATTCGCGCGCCGGCGAGCCGGAACGGCGTGGAAGACCGAGACGATGTCACGTTGATTGGGGTCGCGAAGACCTATCATCGGGAATGCGAGATCTTCGGCGAGGGCGACGCGGCCGATTTCGTCTACAAGGTCATCTCGGGCGCCGTGCGGTCTTTCCGGTTGCTGTCCGACGGGCGGCGGCAGATCACCCACTTCTATCTGCCCGGCGATGTCTTCGGCGTCGAGTTCGGCAAAGAGCGGCGGGCCGGCGCAGAGGCCCTTTCCGACGCCGTCGTAGTCGTCTCCCGCAGGTCCGCCGTCGCGGCCGACTTCGACCAGAGCATGCGGCTCTGGCGCCAGGCTGTCCGCGAGCTTCAACGCAGCGAGGACCACGCGCTGACCCTCGGTCGTCGCTCGGCGACGGAGCGGATCGTCAGCTTCCTCCTCGACCTGGCCGATCGTCTCGACGCCGACGACGAGTTCGAGCTTCCGATGACGCGCCAGGATATCGCTGACTATCTCGGCCTGACCATCGAGACCGTCTCGCGGACCATGACCCAGTTGCAGGCCGACCGACTGATCCAACTGCAAGGCTGCCGCCGCGTGCGCTTCCCCCGCCGCGGGGCGCTCGAGGAACTTTGCGAATAGGAGGGCCCGGCCATGCATGCGATGTCGGACATCTGGACGGCGCAGCTGGCGTTCCTGGCGTTCGTGTTCATCGCCATCTGCGCTTTCGGCGTCATCCTGCTGGAGATGGTGATCTCCTCGGTGCTGCAGGGTTACGTCAAGCGCAAGCCGGCGCCGTCCAAGGGTGAAGTGACGTCGGCGCGGCGACCGAGCCGGCGCTGATCGCGGGCGGCCGAACGGCGCGGACCCGCAAGAGGACGACCCCACGAAAGTCCCGGCCGGCCCGTCGCCCTGGATCGTCGGCGTCTCAGTGGCTGAGCAGCAGGTACGCGTCGTCCTGCGAGAGCAGGTCCCGGGTCACCCCGCCGAACACCAACTCGCCAAGGCGGCTGTGGCCATAGGCGCCGCAGACGATCAGGCCGGCGCCTTCCTGGGTCGCCTGGCGCAGGATCTGGAAGCCGTCCGGGTGGGCGTGCTCGACGAGTTTGGCCTCGGCGTTGATCCCTCGGCGCCTGAGCGCGGCGGCGACGTCGTCCACCTCGATGCGCGCGTTGTCGGCGTCGATCTGGTTGCAGACCGCCACGACGACCACGCGCTCGGCAAGCTCGAAGAACGGCAGTGCGTCGGAGAGCGCTCGGCGCGCCTCGCGGGTGTCCTTCCAGGCCAGCAGGATGGTCTTCGCGCTCAGCGGCGGGCCGGCCGGCGGGACAACGAGCACCGGCCGGCCGGTGCTGATCGCCAGCTCGGCCGGCGCACAGCAGGTGTAGGATCCGTGCAGCGAGCGTGGCGCGCCGCCGGCGACGATCAGGTCGGCGGCCCGCGACTCCGCCGCCATCGCCTGCTCCGGAAACTGAACGCCGCACCTGAACGTGGCGCGCTCGCCCATGTCCGCGCTCGCCGCACAGAAGGCTGCGCGGGCCGCCTCCAGCCTCTCCTCGACCGCTCCGGCCATGGCGGCCGACCAGTCCGACCGGACGCCATAGAAACCGTCGCCATACGCCGGCGCCGGGGTCATCTCGGCGCCGACACCGATGATCGCGGCGCGGAAGCGCCTGGCGACGTCGATGGCGCACGCCAGTCGCGGCGCTGCTTCCGCCTCGGGCTGGACGTGAGTCATGACGGCTGCGTAGGTCACTAGAACTCCTCCAATGCCCTGGTGGTCGCTTTCTGGCGGAGCTTGCGAGCGCGACAGTCGCGCCGCCGCGGCGGCGCGGCGTTGATCGGGGTCAATTTCGTCGCGGCGCTCCGCCCGGCTCTCCGCCGCCGTCGCCAACGTCGGCGCAGCGGTTTGATGCGCATCAACGCGGCGGCTGGGCTGCGGGACGATGCAGAAGCCTCGAACCGGGAACTGCGTCATGACCTTCAAACAGATCTTGCTCGTCCTCGACGCCGATGAGCCGGCGGAGGCGGCGTCGGAAACGGCTGCGACGATCGCTGCCGGCGCGGGCGGCGTCGTCGAAGGTGTTTGCGTCTTTCGCGAGCCCGCCCCGTCCATCGCCGATTGCTACGCCGTGGGACCGGCCGCGGTCGGCGAGGTCATCGAGGAGCTCAGGCTGGAGATCCGCAAGAGCACCGCCGGCGTCTCCGAGGCGTTCGACCGCGTCATCGCCGGCCGCGGCCTTTCGGGCGGCTGGCGGCTAACCGGGATCGACGATTGGCGAAACGCCCTGATCGGACCGGCGCGCATCGCCGACCTGATGGTGGCGCCGGCCGCCGAGGCGCATCACGACTTCGCGAATGCGATGGTCGATCTCATGCTGCAGAGCGGCGCGCCGTGCCTGATCGCCCCGACGCGGCCGTCCGCTCAGCGGCCGTTCCACGCGCCGTTCCGCCGCGTGGCGCTGGCCTGGAACGGGTCGCGCGAGGCGGCGCGGGCGCTGCGCGAGGGGATGGCCTTCGTGGAGGCGGCGTCCGAGGTCGTGGTCATCGTCGCCGCCGAGGAAAAGACGAGGTGGCTCGACGCCGCCAACGCCGAACGCCTCATCAGGCGCCTTGCGCTGCACGGCGTCGAGGCCGAGCTCGTCCGCGTGGCCGAGACGGTCGAACCGGTCGGCGACGATCTGATCGCGCAATGCGAAACGTTGCAGGCCGACCTTCTCGTCATGGGCGCCTACGGCCGTTCGCGCGCGGCCGAGATGATCCTCGGGGGCGCTACGCGGACGATCCTGCAGCAGCCGCCGTGCGCCGTGCTGATGTCGCATTAGGCACAGAGGCGCGCAGCCTGGGCCGCCGCCTCTGGATCCGCTGATCCGGGTCCTCGCGGTCTCATCGCGGCGCTGCGCTCGCTGCCGCCGCGCCCGCCACCGCCGGCCGGCTAGCGAGCGCGAGACATGCCGACGCCCCCCAAAGCTCGCCGCACTACTCTGCCCTACGACGACCGACCAACAGCACAGGGCGGCTTTTATCCTGCCGCCGTAATCGAGCGTCCTTTACGTTGCTTGTTCGCCATCGTCGATCTCCTTCGCTATGCATATAAGTACTGGAAAGAGGGCGCGATATGGCGCTCCAGCCTAGCCGCGCGCCTCAGGCCGACACGCGCGCCTCCTCCTCCGGGAAGAAGACCTCGCCGGCGTGGGCGGCGACGTCCTGCGCGGTCCATGGGGCGGTCGGCGAGAAGCCCTTGGTCTGCATCATCTTGATCTCGCGCACGCCGCGCGAGGAGACGCCGAGCGTCTTGCCGGTCTGATCGCCGGAAAGGTCTGAGACCATGTAGAGCACGCCGGGCGCGATGCGCTCGGGCAGGCTCATCGGATCGGGCTCGCGGTCGCGCCGGCCGGGCAGGTCGGAGGTCATCCGGGTGTAGGCGCCGGGCGCCAGCGCCCAGGTGCGGATGCCGTACTTGCGTCCTTCCAGCGTCAGCACCCGCATCAGCCCGTAGAGCCCGGCCTTCGCCGCGCCGTAGTTGGCCTGGCCGAAGTTGCCGAACAGGCCCGAGCCCGACGAGGTGAAGACGATGACCCCCTTCGCCCCATTGTCCTTCATCCAGTTCCAGACCGGCCAGGTGACGCAGTAGGCGCCCTTCAGGTGCACCTT
>DATNEH010000179.1:0-8253 GCA_035553015.1 Caulobacteraceae bacterium
GACAGCTGCGCCGCGGTGAACGGCCGCGCAACGCTGTTGCACGAAAGGGCTGGCCGCTCGCGGCAGGACTGCTATTGCCTAGCGCGCTGTAGCCGGGCCCGGTCGGGGGCGATGTTCGCGGAGACTTGGATGTCGGGGCGAGACGAAGAATTGATCGACATCATCTCGGAGGAGGCGCTGATCGAACGCGCCAAGCTCGATCGCGCCGCCAAGCTCGAGGACATCGGGCTTGATTCGGTCGACCTGGTCAGCGTCGTGTTCGCGATCGAGGAGAAGTATGGAATCGAGATCGCCGAGGATGCGTTCGACCGCTCCGACACGCTGGGCGCCGTGCTGACCAAGATCGACGGCCTGATCGACGCGAAGGCGGCCTAAAGCGGGATGACCGAGCGTCTCGTTGTAACCGGCCTGGGCGCCGTTTCCGCCCTGGGACTTACCGCCGAGGAGAACTGGACCGCCGCGCGCGACGGCGCCGGCGGCATCGCCATCGAGCCGTTCGATCCCGGCCAGTACGGCCCCGAATCCCGCGATTTCCCCGCCGCCATGGTGAAGGGCGACGCCAACGCGGCGCTGGAGGCGGCGCTGGGCCGCCGCATCGGCGCCTCGCTCGACCTCTTCTCGACCTACGCGCTGATGGCCTCGCACGAGGCGCTCGGCCAGGCGGGCCTCTTGGGCGCGCCGCTGGGTCCGCGCGCCGCGGCGATCATGGGCAACGGCATCGGCGGCCTGCGCACGCTGGAAAAGGCCTACGAGCGCCTGTTCGGCCTGAAGGCGACCAAGGTGCATCCGCTCACCATTCCGCGGGTGATGGTCAGCGCGCCGGTCAGCGCCATCGCCATGGAGTTCGGCGTCACCGGCCCGGTGTTCGCCACCGCCAGCGCCTGCGCCTCGGCCGGCCACGCGATCGCGCAAGGCGCTGCGCTGATCCACGGCGGCCTCGCGGATCTCGCGGTGGTCGGCGGCAGCGAGGCCATGGCCAGCCCCGGGGGCCTGCGCGCCTGGGACAGCCTCGGCGCGATGAGCGAGTCCACCTGCCGGCCGTTCTCGACCGGACGTGACGGCATGGTGATCGGCGAGGGCGGCGCGGCGATCGTGCTGGAGCGCGAGAGCCACGCCGACAAGCGCGGCGCGAGGCCGCTCGCCTACTATGTCGGCGCTGGCCTCTCGTCGGACGCCTTCCACTGGACCCAGCCCAGCCTCGAAGGCGCAGTCTCGGCCATGCGCGCGGCCTGCGAGGCCGGTGGCCTCTTGGACGACGAGCAGGTGCTGATCTCCGCCCATGGCACCGGCACGCCGCTCAACGACAAGAACGAGGCCGAGGCGATCCGCACCCTGTTCGGCGAGCGCGCCGGCCAGCACCCGGTGATCGCCACCAAGAGCGCCCACGGCCACGTGATCGGCGCCTCCGCGGCCGTGCAGACGGTGATCGGCATCCAGGCGATCACCGAGGGCTTCGCGCCGCCGATCCTCGGTTACCTCGGCCTCGACGAGGCGTGCGGCGGCCTCGACCTGGTGCTGGAAAAGGCCCGCCCGATCACCGCCAAGTCGTTGGTGGTCAACGCCTTCGCCTTCGGCGGCCTCAACTGCTCCCTGGCGTTCCGGGCGGCCTGACCTGGGTTTGGCGGCCTTGCGCCACCTACCTCAGCCACCTGAGCATGTGCGGGAAGGCCGGCTCTTCCTTCGCCAGGTGGGCCATGCCCCAGTACTGCAGCATCGGCACGCCGGGGCCGCCCGGGCGCGCGAACGCGGCGATCAGCGCGTCGCTGCCGCCGCGATAGCCGTGCGGGTGGAAGACGACGGCGGGGTCGAGCCCAAGGTGAAGGGCGGCGGCATAAGACCAGGCGAGCGACGCCATCTCCTCGGCGGCATCGACGCCGACGTCGTCGAGGCCGCCGCGCCGCGCCGGATCGGCGACCGCCAGGTGTCCCGCCTCGTGCAGCAGGTCGCCTGGCCAGGCGAGCCGAGGCTCGTCGACCACCAGGCCGCCGCGGCGCACCAGGATCCCCGGTAGCAGCGCGCCGATCGCTTCCCCGCGCTCGACGGGAATCCCGATCTCGCGGATGAAGGCCACCATCCGGGCGGTCGCCGGATCGGCGAACTCGGGCCGATGGCTGGATGGGCGGGCGGCTGTGCGCGCCGCGAGTTGCGGGACCGCGGGCGCGGCGAGCCGCGCGGTCTCCAGGCCACTGTCGTCCTTCAGCGTAACGCCGGTGGCGCCGAGCCGCAGGGCGGCGCCGGTCAGCCAGCTGATCCGGTGCGCGGCCGCGTCGTAGTCGAGGCCGGCCGGGCGGATGTTGGAGACGCAGTTGCGCTCGGCGTCGGTGCGCCCGACGCGCGGGCCCAAGGTGATGTAGGCGCCGAGGCTGTCGGGCGACGAGAGCCCCGGGCGCTCGCCGACCAGCAACACGACGATCCGCGCCGCCAGCGCCTCGCCGATCGCATCGCCCAGCGCGACGCGCGCCTGGTGGGCGAGCACCACGTCGGCGAGGCTGAGGCCCGCTTCACCCAGGCGCGGGGCCAGCGCCGCGATCAGCGCGGCCGCATGCGCGTGCACCGCGGCGCTGGAGAGGCCGTCGGCAATGACGATGGCGACGTCCGCGCCGCGCGACGGCGACGTCTCGAGCCGGGTCCGCTCGCCGGGCGCCAGCCGCCGGCCGAGGTCGGGGCGGCGCAGGTAGGCCGCCCGGTCCGGCGCGGCGCTGGCGACGGTCAGCGTCGGCAGGCCCAGCGCCGCGATCTGCGCCGCTACGGCGGCCGCATCGAACGGCAGATGCACGGCGTCGCGGGCGCGGGCGTGGTCGAGCGCGAAGGCCAGCACCTCGCGGGTCGGCAGCGCCGGGCCGGCGCGGCCGAGCGCGACACGGGCCGGCGTCAGCCGCCGCAGTTCGGTCCAGGGGTCGCTCATTGGGGGTCGCTCACGACGAGCCGGCGGCGGCCAGCAGCGCATGGCCGCGGGTGGGCGGCGCCAGGCGCCCGGCGGCGTCGGTCAGCCGCATGCGCGCCAGCCAAGCCTCGAACTCCGGCGCCCGCTTCAGGCCGAACAACTCGCGGACGTAGAGCGCGTCGTGGAACGAGGTGGACTGGTAGTTCAGCATCACGTCGTCTGCGCCCGGCACGCCCATCACGAAATTGACGCCCGCCGCCGCCAGCAGGGTCAGCAGCGTGTCCATGTCGTCCTGGTCGGCTTCGGCGTGGTTGGTGTAGCAGACGTCGACGCCCATCGGCACGCCGAGCAGCTTGCCGCAGAAGTGGTCTTCCAAGCCCGCGCGGACGATCTGCTTGCCGTCGTAGAGGTACTCAGGGCCGATGAAGCCGACCACCGTGTTGACCAGCAGCGGCTCGAAGGCGCGCGCCACCGCGTAGGCGCGGGCCTCGGCGGTCTGCTGGTCGAGCCCGTGGTGCGCGCCGGCCGAGAGCGCAGAGCCCTGGCCGGTCTCGAAGTACATGACGTTGTCGCCGACCGTGCCGCGCTTCAGCGAGCGGCCGGCGTCGAGCGCCTCTCTCAGCAGGGCGAGCGTCACGCCGAAGCTGGCGTTGGCGGCCTCGGTGCCGGCGATCGACTGGAAGACCAGGTCCACCGGCGCACCCTCCTCGATCAGGCCGATGGCGCTGGTCACGTGAGTCAGCACGCAGCCCTGCGTTGGGATCTGGAAGCGGCCGATGAGGTCGTCGAGACGGCGGGTCAGCTCGCCGATCACCGCCGGGCTGTCGGTGGCCGGATTGATGCCGATCACCGCGTCGCCGCAGCCGTAGAAGAGGCCGTCGAGGATCGAGGCGGTGACGCCGGCGAGGTCGTCGGTCGGATGGTTGGGCTGCAGCCGGACCGACATCGACGCCGGCAGGCCGATGGTGTCGCGGAACGCCGTCACCACGCGGCATTTGCTGGCGCCGAGGATCAGGTCCTGATTCCGCATCAGCTTGCTGACCGCGGCGGCCATCTCCGGCGTGACGCCAGGGGCCAGCGCCGCCAACGTCGCGGTGGTGGTCGTCTCGGCCAGCAGGAACTCGCGGAACTCGCCGACCGTGAGCGCAGCGACCGGCGCGAACGCAGCCGCATCGTGCGCGTCGCAGATCAGCCGGGTGACCTCGTCGGCCTCATAAGGGATCAGCGGCTCGGCGAGCAGCGTCGCCAGCGGCAGGTCGGCCAGCACCATCCGCGCGGCCACCGCCTCCTCAGCGGACGACGCCGCCACGCCCGCCAGCACGTCGCCCGAGCGCAAGGGCGACGCCTTGGCCATCACATCCTTGAGGTCCGCAAAGCCCCAGCTCGTCGTCCCGGTGCTCTGGCGGTAGCGCATGGCCGCATGGGTGGCTGCCGGCGGGTCGCCGTCAAGCCGATCCTCCCCCGTACGGGGAAGGACTCATAGGCCCAGCCGTTGGAGCTGCGTGGCCGGCGCTTCCATCTCGATCAGCGCGGTACGCAGCTGTTCGGCGAGCTGAGCTTCCAGCGGCCCGCCGGCGAGGTTTTCGTCCTCGCTCGGATCGTTTTCCAGGTCGTAGACGTGGCTGCCGGCGGGGCGATACAGCGCCCAGTAGGGGATGGGGTCGCCCGCCGCCCAAGTCTGGTGGATCACCGGCACGTCGGAGCCAGGCATTCGGTCGAGGAAGGCGCGTTTGTCAGGCAGCGGCAGCGCGAGATAGCGCGGGAGCACACCGAATGTCGGCATGGTCGACCAGCGGTTCGAGAGCATCGAGAGCGGCGCGTTGTCGCCGGCCGGGCCACGCACGTACTTGTGGCGGCCGGTAACCAGAACCACCTCGCGGCCCCAGACGCCGGTGAGCAAGTGATCGCGCACCGAGGTCGCCTCGCCGGTCAGCAAGGGCAGCAGCGAGCGGCCGTGCGTGCGCTGCCGCGGGGTCACGTCGAAGACGTCGGCGATCGTCGCGAAGATGTCGACCGCCGTGGTCAGCGCTTCGCACGCGCCAGGCGCCACGCCGGGGGCGCGGATCATCAGTGGGATGTGGCCGAGCGGCTGGTAGACCGGACAGCCCGGCTTGCCCCAGACGTCCTTCTCGCCGAGGTAGTGTCCGTGGTCGGTGCAAACCACCACCATGGTGTCGTCCGCCAGCCCCTTGGCGTCGATCGTGTCCAGCAGCTTGCCGAACCAGTGGTCGATCATCGAGAGCTTGGCGCCGTACTGCGCCCGGATCTGCCGCGCCTGGCGCGCGTCCAGCACGCCGCGGGCCTGCGCGCCCACCGCGTACGGCGGCCAGATCAGGTGCGGCCCTTCCCAGTCCGGATCGTACTTCGAGGCCCACGGCTCGGGCGTGTCGAACGGCTCGTGCGGGTCGAACTCGTCGACGAACAGGAAGAAGCGATCATGCGCGCCGGCGTTCTCGTCGACCCAGCGCGCGGCCGCGGTCATCGTCTTCGGGCCCGGGAAGTCGGCTTCCGCTCGGAACCAGCCGCGGCTGTCGTCGTAGGGCACGTGGCCGCGGCCGAACGACGGCGCGCCGGCCCAGCTCGGATCGGCCCGCGTCTTCCAGGCGTCACCCTCGTGGCCGCGCACATAGTCCCAGGCGGTGAAGTCGACGTGATAGTTCTCGCCGCCGGTCTCGAAGAGGTGCGGGTGGTCGCTGATCAACTGGGTGACGACGCCCTTCTCGCGAAGCGCGTAAGTGATCGCGTCCTCCCAGATCTCCACCGAGCCCCACGCCTTCCAGAGGAAGTCGAGCGCGCCGCAGAGGATGTCGTGGCGGGCCGGCATGCAGGGCAGGGAGCCGGTGTAGTGGCGCGTGAAGCACACCGAGCCGGCGGCGAAGCGGTCGAGGTTCGGCGTCTCGAACTCGGTCCCGCCGTACGCGCCCAGCATGTGCCGGTTCAGGCTGTCCAGCAGAACGACGATAACGTTCTTCGGGACGTAGACCGAAGCGTTTCCGGGCAGGTCCGGGCGGTCGCTCATGTGTCTCCCCATGTCCGGCGGTCGTAGTCCGCGCGGACCGAGAGGCCAAGCCGGGTGAACATCTCGCCGCGGCGCGGGCCGGCGGCGGCCAGCGGCTGGGCGCGCGTCAGCCGCCGGCGCAGCCAGGTGCGCGCCGCCTTGCCGAGCGTCGAGGTGCGCTTGGCCCAGACGTTGGGCGGATCCAGCATGTGGAACGACCGCAGCGCCTGGCGCATCAGCTCGGGGTCCTCGCGAACCGCCGCGGCGATCCCCTCGCGCGCGAAGCTCGAGGCGAGCCGGGCGCGGCGCGAGGGGCGATAGTCGGGGTTGAGCCCGTTCAGCGCCCGCGCCGCCGAGGCGCGGTCCTGCGCGGCCATGTCGTCGTAGAAGGGGCGCAGCGCGTCGCGCACCTTGGCGCTGTAGCGCACCAGCCGCTCGGCCGGAGCGGCGCGCTCGGCCAGCGCGTCGCGCAAGAGGTGCGCCTCCACCGCCGCGAACGTGCAGCCGCGGCCGTAGAGCGGGTTGGTGCGCACCAGCGCATCGCCGACCGGGAAGTAGTTCAGCACGGCCGCGCGGCCCTCCGGCGCGAACTCGCGCCAGCGGCTGGAGAGATCCCCCATGCCAAGCACGCGGGTGATCGGCTCTGCCCGCTCCGGGTCGGTCCACGGCGCGATGCCGGGCAGCAGCTCGCAAACCCGCTCGTACACCTCGGGCCGCACGATCGCGGCGCGCAGCGTCTCCTCGACCTCCGGCGCCGCCAGCGTCACCGAGAAGGTCCCGGCGTCGGCGCGGAACACGCCGAACTTCAGGTAGCCAAGGTCGCCGGTGCCGCCGACCGCGCCCGGCTTCGGCTCATCCTGGCCGGGCAGCAGCCGATAGAAGCGCGTGTAGTAGAGGATGGCGCAGGGCTCATCCTGCTCGGGGATCGAGACGCCGGCGTCGGCCAGCGCGTCGATGGCGTCCGAGCCCTTGCCGCCGGCGTCGACGACGATGTCGGCCGCCACTTGCGTCTGCGCGTCGCCGTTCTCGAGCCGCAGGCCGACCGCGGTCAGGCCGGCGCCGGTACGCTCGAAGATGGGCGCGCGCACGAAGGCGCCGGTCTGAAGCTTCACGTTCGGCAGCGCCTCGACGTAGCGGCGCATGACCAGCTCGACGGTGGTGCGCCGGCTGACGAAGGCAGTCAGCGCATCGTCGTCCGGGCCGGACTTGTAGGTCTCGCGCAGGTCCGCCGGCAGCGACTGGGCGAAGCTGATCTCGCGCACGCCGGCAGCCGCGAGCTCTGCCAGCAGCTGCGGGTGCTCCTTGGCCAGGAGGCCGCGCAGGCGCGCGAGGAAGCCATGGCTGTGGCGCAGGTGGCCGACCCCGCGGCGCGCCCAGTGCTCGAAGGCGGCGTCCGGGCCGCCCTCGGGCGGCGGCGGGTCGCGCTCGTAGAGGGTGATCTGGCGGCCGCTCGGCGCCAGCGCCAGGGCCGTGAACAGCCCCGCCATGCCCGCGCCGATCACCGCTACGCGCTCGCTCACGTTACGTCTCGGCTCCCCAACTGTCCGCCCAGGCCATGAAGGCGGCCGCCGGCGCGAAAAGGCAAGCCGCACGCCGTGGCAAGCCGGCCACGGTAAACCGCCGCTTCACCAAGAAACTTCACGTGATGGAAGGCTGCCACGCTCAAGCTCTGGCGTATGGAGCTCTCCTCGTCCTCACGCGCCCTGCTGTCGGTCCCCGGGCTGTCGTTCCGGGCCAAGGCGCTCATGCTCGGTGTCATCGCCGCGACGATCCCGTTTGCGGTGTCGGCGCTGCTCGTCACCCAGCCGCGGTTCTTCACGCTGCGCTGGGCCGCGCCGTCGCTGGTGATCGCCGCGGGCTTCGTCAGCGTGCTGTCGCTGCTGGCGCTGCGCTCGCTGCTGGTCGCTGTCGGCGTGGTCGCCGAAGGGCTGCGCGCCAACGCGGCGCTGGCCAGCGCCCCGAACCAGGAGAAGCCGAAGGACGAGATGGTCGGCGCGATGCGCGACGTGAACCTGGTCGCCCAGCGCCTCGAGTCGGTCCGCCACCGCCTCGCCAACCGCCACCCGGTGACTGGCGTGTCGACCCGAGAGCCGTTGCTGGCCGCCATCGGCCGCGACGTCAGCCGCGAGAATTGCCGGCCGACGCTGCTGGGCGTGCTGCGTTTCGCCCAGCTGGAGCGGCTGATCGCCGTCGACAAGCCTGGCGCCGAAAAGGCGCTGCAGGCGTTCGCCGCGCGACTGGTCGATTGCGTCGGCACGCAGCGGCCATTCGCACAGGTCGACCGCGACTCGTTCGCGGTGTGGTTTTGTGACACCGACGGCCCGAAGGCGGCGCGCGAGGCGCTGGAGACGCTGGTGGCTCAGCTCGCCCG
>DATNEH010000180.1:0-11082 GCA_035553015.1 Caulobacteraceae bacterium
GGCGAAGCGGGCGTCGGAGGGGGTTCGTCCGATCACCACGCCGCGCGGCTCCTTGCCGGCGTAGTCGATCGTGTAGGTCTCGATCGTCGCCTCGCCCGAATAGTCGGGCGCCAGCTCGGGCGCCGCCCAGCCGTCGACCTCGCGCTGCAGCGGCGCGGAATCGAAGCCACGCCACTCGGCCGGCTTGGTCGAATAGACGCCTACAGAGTATTTCGACAGGAAGCCGCCGTTGGCGCCCACCAGGCCAACCGTGCCCGGCATGCGGCGCAGTTTGCGGGCCATGCTGGCGAGCGCGTGCATCGAGTAGTTGTTGCCGGCGCCGCCGAAGAACGGCAGGCCGCCGGTCACCGTCAGGCCGCGCGGGTCGGTGGGGCTGAGGCCCAGCGCGTCGCAGATATTGAACACTGCGATCGGGAAGCAGCTGTAGAAATCGAACGCCGCGACATTGGCCAGCGAGACGCCCGCCGCCTCCAGCGCACGGCGCGCCGCCGCCGCCGAGGCCGGGCTCTGCGAGAAATCGGCGCGCTCCATCACGGTGCGCTCGCGCACGTCGGCGCCGCCATGCAGGTAGACCCATTTCTCCTCCGGCACGCCCAGTTCGCGGGCCTTGCCGACCGAGGTCAGCAGCACCGCCGCGCCCTGGTTGGCCTGATCGCGCGCCACCACGCGGCGCGGGAAGGGATCGGAGGTCAACCGGTTCTCGGCGGTCACGGCGGCGAGGGCCTCGGCGGTGCGCGCCTCTGGCGACATGGCGTGCGGGTTGCGCGCGGCGACCTCGGTGAACGGCGCGAAGAGCCGGCCCATCTCCAGCCGGTAGGCGTCGCGGGTCAGGCCGAGCTTGCCGCGGCGGGCGTTCTCGAACATCGCGTAGACGGTGATCGGCGTACGGCCGCCCGCATAGGCGAGGTCTCGCGTCAGCAGGCCCTCGCCGCCGAAGCCGCGGTCCTCGAGCGTACCCTCGACCGTCTCCGCCCAGTCACGCGTCTCGCCGCGCGACTGCAGATGCCGCACCGTGGAGATCGCTTCCGAGCCGGCCAGCAGCACCATCTGCGCCTCGCCTGCGGCAATGGCGTGGGCGAACTCATTGACCAGATGCTGCGGCCCCTGCCCGCCGACCACCTCAAGCACGGCGCGCGCGGGATCGGCGCCGATCCGCTTGCCGACCGAGCGCGGGAAGTTGTTGGAGGCGCCGAACGGCGGCTTGGCGGCCGGGCCGGAGACCTCGAACTGGCGGATGGCGCAGATCACGTCGATGTGCTTGGCGAGGTCAGGCGCGCCGGCATCCGCCAGCGCCGCGGCCGCGGCCTTGCCCGCCAGGTCGGCCGGCGACAGGGCCGCGTAGTTCGGCGCATCGATCCGCTCGGACGCCTCGCCGACCCCGATCAGCACCGGTGTATTGTCGGCCACATCACTCATCGCCACTCTCCCTATCGCCGCGTCAGCCTTGCGTGCGCATCGTCGCGGGCTCTACTTCTTCTTCAACAAAAGGCGTCGCCTGTGTCGATGGTGACGTGACGGGAGGCGTAAGTGGCCACGATCACGGCCGAAGACCGCACGGCGCTGACGGACTCGCTGCACCGGCTGCTGGCCGACCGCTGCACGGAGACTGACGTGCGGCGCACGATGGAGACCGACGCAGGCTACGACCCGGCGCTCTGGCAGGCGCTGGCCGAGATGGGCGTGGTCGGGCTGATCGTCTCGGAGGAATACGGCGGCGTCGGCGCCGGGCCGGTCGAGCTGGAGCGGGTGACCGAAGAGACCGGCGCGGCGCTGCTCTGCGGGCCGCTAGTCTCGAGCGGCGTGCTGGCCGCCGGGCTGATCCAGGCGCTGGACGACGAGGCGGCCAAGTCGCGGCTGCTGCCGGGGATAGCCGCCGGAACGACGATCGCCACGGCGGCGCTGACCGGCGCGCGCGGCGGCTGGACCGAACGCGACGTGACGGTGAGCGCGCTGGCCGCTGGCGACGGCTGGACGCTCAACGGCGTCGCCTCGTTCGTCACCGACGGCCAGAGCGCAGACGTGATCCTGGTCGCGGCGCATGCGCCGGGCGGGGTCGGGATCTTCGAGGTCGAGCGCGGCGCCAGGGGCCTGGCAGTCAAGCCGCTGCCCACCTTCGACCATACTCTGCGCCTCGCCGAGCTGACGTTCGACGGCGCACCGGCGCGGCGACTGGCTTCCAACGGCCCGACCTGGAACGCCATCGAGCAAGCCCTCGACCTCGTCCGCGTGGCGCTGGCCGGCGAGCAGGCGGGCGCAGCCAAGAAGGCGCTGGAGTTCACCGTCGACTACGCCAAGACCCGCGCCCAGTTCGGCCGCCTGATCGGCAGCTTCCAGGCGATCAAGCACATGGCCGCCGACCTCCTGCTGGAGAGCGAGTCGGCCATCTCCGCCGCGCGCAACGCCGCCGCCCGGCTGGCGGACGGCGCGCCGGATGCGCAAGCGGCGATCAGCCTGGCGGCATTCGCCTGCGCCGACGCCTTCTCTAAGGTCACCGCCGACGCGGTGCAGATGCACGGCGGCATCGCGTTCACCTGGACGCACCCCGCCCACCTCTACCTGCGCCGCGCCCGGGCCGACGCCCAGCTGTTCGGCGCTCCGGCCGCCTATCGCGAGCGCTTCCTCGAAGCGCTGGGAGCCTGACGACCATGGCGGATGGCGCTGCGACCCTCACCGACGACGCCCTGCGCGAGGAAGTCCGCGCCTGGCTGGCCGCCAACTGGAAGCCGCTGCCGCCCGAGCAGCCGGGCGCGGGGGGCGCGGGCTGGACCACCAGCCCCGAGCGCAAGGCGTGGCTCGCCAAGGTGGTCGACGCGCGCTGGGCCGTCCCACGCTGGCCGGCTGAATGGTACGGGCGAGGGCTGTCCGATGCGCAGGCGCGCATCGTCGAGCGCGAGTTCGCCAAGGTCGGCGCGCCGGGGACCGGGCAGGACCGCTCCAACCTCTGGGCCAACACGGCGCTCGCCTACGCGAGCCCCACCTTCAAGCCGAAGATCGTGCCGCAGCTGCTGAAGAACGAAGTCGGCATGTGCCTGCTCTATTCGGAGCCCGGCGCCGGCTCCGACCTCGCCGGCATCCGCACCCGCGCCGATCACGTCGGCGACCACTATGTGGTCAACGGCTCCAAGGTGTGGACCTCGGGCGCGGCCACCGCCGACTACGGCATGCTGATCGCGCGAACCGACTGGGACGTGCCCAAGCACAAGGGCATCAGCTTCTTCTTCCTGCCGATGAAGCAGAAGGGCGTCGAGGTGAGGCCCCTGAGGCAGATCACCAACGAGAGCCACTTCAACGAGGTGTTCTTCACCGACGCGATCTGCCCGGAGGAGAACCTGCTGGGTCCGCTCAACGCCGGCTGGGGCGTCTTGCAGACCGCCCTCGCCTACGAACGCTCGGTGATGGGCGAAGGCGCGCGGGGGCCGAGGAGCGGCGTCGCCGAGGCGACGAACGAGGAGCCGCTGATCGCGCTGGCCCGCGAGGCCGGCGTGCTCGGCGACCCGGTGATCCGCCAGGAGATCGCCAAGGTGATCGCCTACCGCCGGCTCAACGCGCTGAACACAGCGCGCGCCAAGGCCGACCTCGCGCAAGGCACGTCGTCGTCGATCATGAGTCTCGGCAAGCTGGCGATGAGCCGCATCCTGCACGAGGAAGCACGCGTCCGGACGATGATTCTGGGCGCCGGCTCGCTGCTGGAAGGCAAGGACTATCCGCGTGCGGAAGATGCCAACTTCCTGACGCTGAACGCCTACTTCACCTCGATCGGCGGCGGCACCGACCAGATCCAGCGCAACATCATCGGCGAGCGCGTGCTCGGCCTGCCGAGAGAGCCGGAGGTCGACCGCGACGTGCCGTTCCGCCAAGTGCGGGGGAACGGATGAGGGCAGTCTGAGATGGAACAAGCGCGTCCCCTGGCCGGCATTGCGATCGCGGAGATCGGCGGCGAGGTGGCGACGCGCTACTGCGCACGGCTGTTCGCCCTGCTGGGCGCCGAGGTCTGGCGCGCCGCGGACAACGGCGGCGTGAGCGCGCTGTACGGGGCGTGGCTCGATCAGTCGAAGCACACGGTCGGCACGCCCGAGGCGGCGCTGGCGGCGCTCGATGCGTCGGACGCGGCGCGCAAGCTGGTGATCTGCGGCCAGACGCCGGCGCGGATCGCCGAGGCCGAGACGCTTGTCGGCGATCGGGACGCGCCGGTGCTGGCGATCAGCTGGTTCGACCCGCGCGGGCCCTACGCCGAGTGGCGGGCCAACGATCCGATCATCCAGGCGATGTGCGGCCTCGCCTTCAGCTATGGCCCGGTCGACGGCCCGCCGACGCTGCCGCAGGGCTGCGAGACGCAGGTGGTCGCCGGGATCACCGCCTTCAACGCCGCGCTGGCGGCGCTGATCAGCGACCGGGCGCCGCGCCGGATCGAATCGAACGTCTTCGAGGCGGCGCTCTGCTTCACCGAGCCCGGCGCGGTCGGCGCGGTGGCGTTCGGCTGGGAAGCGCGCCGGCTGGGCGTCAATCGCTACTCTCCGACGTGTCCGAACAACATCTATCCGACCACCGACGGCCATGTCGGCGTCACCGCCCTCACCTTCCCGCAGTGGTCGGCGCTGGCGGGCCTTATCGGCCGGCCGGAGCTGGCGAAGCATCCGCTGTTCATCGGTTCGCTGCAGCGCCTCGCCATCGCCGACGACGTCGACGAGATCCTGGGGGCGGTGCTGGCGACGCGGCCGACCGCGTTCTGGGTCGGCGAGGGCGACAAGCTCCGTATCCCGATCACCCCCGCGCTCCCGCCGCGCGAGCTGCCCGACTATCCGCACTGGCGGGATCGCGGATCGTTCGCGCCGGTGAGCGCCGGCGAACGCGCGCAGGGGCCGACGCTGCCCTTCCGCTTCACCTGGGAAGGCGAGACCAAGCCGCGGCCGATCGGCGGGCCGGCCGGGCCGCTCGACGGCGTGCGGGTCGCCGACTTCAGCATGGGCTGGGCCGGTCCCCTCGCCTGTCGCTACCTGGCCGACCTCGGCGCCGACGTGCTGAAGGTGGAATCCAGCGCCAAGCCCGACTGGTGGCGCGGCATCGACGGCGTGCCGGTGGGCGGCGGTGGCGATCTCTCGGCGCTCGAGTTGCCGCGCAACTTCATGTGCGTGAACCGCAACAAGCGCGGCCTCGACCTCGACCTCGCCAATCCGGCCGAGCTCGCCGTCGCCAAGGCGGTGGTCGCCGCGTCCGACGTGGTGCTCGACAACCAGGGGCCGGGCGTCATGGAGAAGCTCGGGCTCGCCGCGCCCGACCAGCGGCGGCTGAACCCGGCCGTGATCTCGATCGCCATGCCGCCGTTCGGCCGGGGCGGCTCGCTGTCGGGCCTTCGTGCCTACGGCTCGACCGTCGAGCAGGCGTCCGGAATGCCGTTCGTCAACGGCCGCGCCGACTGGCCGCCGTCGCAGCAGCACGTGGCCTACGGCGACCCCGTGGCGGGGCTCTACGGCGCGGCGGCGGCGCTGGTCGGGCTCTACGGGCGTGCGCGGCTCGGCGGGTCTGACATCGATCTCTGCCAGGTGGAGTGCCTGTTCCAGGTCGGCTCGGCCGGGCTGATCGCCGAGCACGCCGCCGGCGCGCCCTACCCGCGCGACGGCAGCCGCCGCCCCGAGATGGCGCCCTGCGGCGTGGTCGCCGGCGCCGGCGGGCCGGATAGCTGGCTGGCCATCGCGACGGACAGCGATGCGATGTGGCGGTCGCTGGCGACGGCGATCGGCCGGGGGGACCTGGCCGCCGATCCGGCGCTCGCAAGCCTCGCCGGCCGCAAGGCGCGCGAGGGCGAGATCGAGGCGGCCATCGCCGCGTGGGCCGCCGACCAGGACCCGCGCGAAGCTGCCCTGAAGCTGCAGGCCGCCGGCGTGGCGGCGAGCGCGGTGATCCCGACGCACGAGCTCTTCCCCGACCCGCACCTGCAGGATTGCGGCTACTGGGCGCTGCAGTTCCGCGCCTACATCGACGACCACTTCACCCCCGAGGCGCCGTTCCGCTACGACGGCGCGCGTCCGCCGGTGGTGCGCCCCGCGCCCACCATCGGCGAGCACACCGACGAGGTGCTGGCTGAGCTGGGGATCGTCCGGGACACGGTTGGGGCCTGATTGTTTGACCCCACCCGTGTCATCCCGGACAAGCCGCGCAGCGGTGCAGATCCGGGATCTCAGCGCCGCCGTTGCAGGTAGATCCGGGACAGCCGCTGCGCGGCTTACGGGATGACACTGAAATTGATTGAACGATTGCCGCCCGGGGCGGGAGGAACGTGCATTTGAAGAAGCTGCTGATCGCCAATCGGGGCGAGATCGCCATCAGGATCGCGCGGACGGCGGCGGAGCTCGGGCTGCCGACCGTCGCCGTCTACGCCGAGGACGACGCCGCCTCGCTGCACGTGCGGCGCGCCGACGAAGCGGTAGCGCTGAAGAGACAGGGCGCGGCGGCCTATCTCGACATCGCGCAGATCGTCGAGGTCGCGCAGGCGGCCGGCGCCGACGCGATCCATCCGGGCTACGGGTTCCTCAGCGAGAACGCGGCGTTCGCCAGAGCCTGCGCCGAGGCCGGCATCACCTTCGTCGGCCCGAGCCCGGAAACCCTCGCGCTCTTCGGCGACAAGACCTCGGCGCTGAAGCTGGCGGCCAGCCTGGGCGTTCCTACCCTGCCCGGCACGCGCGGCGCGACCACGCTGGACGAGGCGCAGGCGTTCCTGACGCAACTCGGCGACGGCGGCGCGGTGATGCTGAAGGCGCTGGCCGGCGGCGGCGGGCGCGGCATGCGGCCGGCCTCGAGCGCCGACGAACTGGCCGAGGCGTTCGAGCGCTGCGCCTCCGAGGCGAAGGCCGCATTCGGCGACGGCGCGCTCTACGTCGAGCAGTTCTTCGAGAAGGCGCGCCACGTCGAGGCGCAGATCCTCGGCGACGGCACGGGCGCCGTCATCCACCTGTTCGATCGCGAGTGCAGCCTGCAGCGCCAGCGCCAGAAGATCGTCGAGATCGCGCCGGCGGTCGGCGTCGACGAGGGCGTGCGCCAGGCGTTGCAGGCGGCGGCGGTGATGATGGGCGAGGCCGCGCGCTACCTCGGCCTCGGCACCATCGAGTTCCTGGTCAACGAGGGGGGCGCAGGTCCGCGCTTCGCCTTCATCGAGGCCAACCCGCGCCTGCAGGTGGAGCACACGGTCACCGAGGAAGTGACCGGCCTCGACCTGGTGCGCCTGCAGCTGGCGGTGGTCGGCGGCGCGAAGCTGGCCGACGTTGGGCTCGCCACGCAGGCCGATGCGCCCGTTCCGCGTGGCGTCGCCGTGCAGGCGCGCGTCAACCTGGAGACCATGGGCGCAGACGGTCGGGTGCGGCCGGCCGGCGGCGTGCTGACAGCCTACGAGCAGCCGTCGGGTCCAGGCGTGCGCGTCGACGGCTTCGGCTACGGCGGCTATCGCACCAGCGTCCGCTACGACTCGCTGCTCGCCAAGGTGATCGTGCACGCGGCCGACCTGCCGGCGGCTGCCGCCAAGGCGCGCCGCGCGCTGGGCGAATTCCGGCTGGCCGGCGCCTCCAGCAACATCCCGTTCCTGCGCGCGCTGACCGGCCGCATCGCCGCCGGCGAGACCGACCTGCACACCCGCTACGTCGAGGCGCACATCGAGGCGCTGGCCGAGGAAGCCGCGGCCGAGAGCGCCGGTGGCCCGGCCGGCTCGGCCGAAGCCCAGCGGCGCGCCGGCGCCAAGATCGACGCGGTCGACCCGCTGGCGGTGCTGGCGCATGGCAAGGGCGAAGGCGCGCCGGCCGCCCGCTCGGCCTCACCGGCGCCCGCCGCCCCCGACGCATTCGACGACATCGTCGGCCCCGAGGGCTCGTCGCCGCTGCGCGCGCCGCTGCAGGGCACCATCGTCAGCCTAGCGGCACAAATCGGCGACGCCGTCCGCGCCGGCCAGACCGTGGCGATCATGGAATCCATGAAGATGGAGCATGTGATCGCCGCCCACGTCTCGGGCTACGTGCGGGAGATCACCGTGGCGGCGGGCGACACCATCTTCGAGGACCACCCGCTGGTGTTCATCGAGGAGGCCGACGTCGGCGACGCCGGCCATGTCGAGACCGAGGACATCGACCTCGACCACATCCGCCCCGACCTGCAGCTGATCCTCGACCGCCACGCCAAGACGCTCGACGCGGCGAGGCCGGACGCGGTGGCGCGGCGCCGCAAGACCGGCCAGCGCACCACGCGCGAGAACGTCGACGACCTCGTCGATCCCGGCTCGTTCGTCGAATACGGTTCGCTGGTGGTGGCCGCGCGGCGGCGTCGCAACACGCTGGAAGAGCTGATCGACCAGACGCCGGCCGACGGCCTCGTCATGGGCCTCGGCCGGGTGAACTCCGACCTGGTCGGCGAGGAGGCCGCCCGCTGCGCGGTGATGGCCTACGACTACACGGTGCTGGCCGGCACCCAGGGCGCCTACAACCACCACAAGATGGACCGGCTGATCGAGCTCTCCATCCAGCATCGCATCCCGACCGTGTTCTTCTGCGAGGGCGGCGGCGGGCGACCGGGCGACACCGAGGGCGGCGGCAGCTTCGTGCGCGGCTTCGAGCTCTGGGGCCGGATGTCAGGCGTCGCGCCGATGGTCGGCGTCACCTCCGGCCGCTGCTTCGCCGGCAACGCCTCGGTGCTCGGCTGCTGCGACGTGATCATCGCCACCAAGGGCTCCAACATCGGCATGGGCGGCCCGGCGATGGTCGAGGGCGGCGGCCTCGGCGTCTTCCGGCCGGAGGAGATCGGACCGGTCGAGGTGCAGGAGCCGAACGGGGTCATCGACATCCTGGCCGAGGACGAGGCCGAGGCGGTCGCGCTGACCCGCAAGTACCTTTCCTACTTCCAGGGCCCGACGAGCGGCTGGACCTGCGCCGACCAGCGCCTGCTGCGCCGCGTGATCCCGGAGAACCGCCTCAGGGTCTACGACATCCGCGAGCTGATCGGCGTCTTGGCCGACGGCGGCTCGGTGCTGGAGATCCGCCCGAAGTTCGGCCAGACGATGATCACCGCCTTCGCCCGCATCGAGGGCCGGCCGGTCGGCGTCATCGCCAACAATCCGAAGTTTCTCGGCGGCGCGATCGACAGCGACGGCTCCGACAAGGCCGCGCGCTTCATGCAGATCTGCGAGGCGTACGACGTGCCCATCGTCTCCCTCTCGGACACGCCCGGGATGATGGTCGGCCCGGAGATCGAGAAGACCGCGCTGGTGCGCCATTGCTCGCGGCTGTTCATCATCGGCGCGAACCTGACGGTGCCGATCCTCAGCGTGTTCGTGCGCAAGAGCTATGGCCTCGGCGCGCTCGCCATGACCGGCGGCAGCTACTCCAAGTCGGCGTTCGCGGTGGCCTGGCCGACCGGCGAGTTCGGCGGCATGGGGCTGGAGGGCTCGGTGAAGCTCGGCTACCGCAACGAGCTGGCCGCCATCGCCGACCCGGCCGAACGCCGCGCCCGGTTCGACGAGATGGTGGCGCGCGCCTACGAGGGCGGCAAGGCGATCAACCAGGCCACCACCTACCGGATCGATGACGTGATCGACCCCGCCGACACCCGCCGCTGGATCATGGCTGCCCTGAAGAGCCTGCCCCCGCCTTCTCCGCGCGCCGAGAAGAAATTGCGCTGGATCGACGCCTGGTAGCGCCGTCGGTCGCGCCGCCAAGCCTCTGAGGCAAAAGGCGTATTGTCTTCCTGGCGAGCGCGGGCGAACACTTGCGCCCTGGGGCGGAACGCGTGGGGGCGCAGTTGAGCGATGGCGGCTGTCACGGCTGAGGCGACGCGCGCGGCGCGACCTGGACTGCGGACGGGTTTTGCGAGCGCCGCGGTGCTGGTGGTGGTCGGGGTCATTTCGACGACGCTCGGCCAGGAGCAACTGCTCGGCCGCCTGCCGCTCACCAACCTCCTGAAGAACACCCTGCATGAAAGCCGCACGGCCACGTCGGCCTTCTTCTTCCTGGCGGGGCTCGCCTGGTACTTCAAGCCGCTGGCCGGCATCCTCACCGACGCCTTCCCGGTCCTCGGCAGCCGGCGGCGGTTCTACCTGATCGCCAGCGCGACGGTGGGGTCGCTGGTCTGGCTTTCGGTCTGCTTCCTGCCGCAGAGCTACACGGCCCTGCTCTCGGCGATGATCCTGCTCGGCGTCTTCATGATGCTGGCGAGCACGGTGGTGGGCGCGGTGCTGGTGGAGACGGCGCACGGCAACGCCGCCTCGGGCCGGCTGACGGCGCTGCGCTTCGCCGTGCAGTACGGCTGCATCGTCATCGGCGCGCTGGCCGGCGGCTGGCTGGCGACGCTGTGGTTCGGCTGGACCGCGATGGCCTCCGCGGCCGTCCTCTTCCTGATCGTGCCGGTCGCGCTGCTGCTGTTGAAGGAAGACCCGGTGAGCGCGGACGCTGGCGAGATCATCGCCGAGGCCGGGCGACAGCTCAAGCAGATCGCCACGGCCGGGCCGATGTGGGCGGCGGGCGGGCTGATCGCGCTCTTCTACATCGCGCCCGGCTTCACGACGGCGCTGTTCTACCGCCAGCAGAACGAGCTCCACATGCTGCCGCCGGCGCAGGGACTGCTCTCGACCGCGGCGGCGCTGAGCGGCATCGCCGGCGCCATCACCTACGCCATCGCCTGCCGCCAGCTGAAGCTGCGTACGCTGATGATCATCGCGCTCTCGCTCGCGACGGTGACAACGCTCGGCTACGTCTTCTACGACAGCGTGCCGCGCGCCTACGCGATCGCCACGGTCAACACCTTCTGCGAGGCGATGGCGACGACGGCGCTGGTCGATCTCTCGGTGCGGGCGACGCCGCGCGGCAGCGAGGGGCTCGGCTACGCGCTGATGATCAGCATCAACAACCTCGCGCGGCTGGGCACCGACTTCCTCGGCTCGACGATGCTGGACAAGCTGCACCTGCCGTTCAGCACGCTGGTGCTGATCAACGCGGCCACCACCGCCATCGCCGTGCCGCTGGTGATGCTGATGCCGGCCGTGCTTGTGATGCGCCGCGAGACGGACAGCCTGGAACCGGTCGAACAGCTGGTCGGCGGCGGCCAGGACGGCGC
>DATNEH010000181.1:0-4479 GCA_035553015.1 Caulobacteraceae bacterium
GTTGTCGCCCAGGATGTCGCGCTCGTTGGTGGAGCACCAGAGCGCGCCGGTGGCCGGATTGATCGCCATGCCCACGCAGTTGCGGATACCGGCCGCGTAGACGTGGCCGCCCTTGCCGGCCGGATCGAACGCCAGCACGTCGGCGCGGTTCTCCTCCTTGCCCCAGGCCGCGCCCAGCGCATGGTCCTGCTGCCAGGCGAGCGCCTCGGCCGGCGTCTTCTTCTCCATCTCCTCGGCGACGTTGCTGCCCGAGCCGACCGACACGAACATCGTCTTGCCGTCGGGCGAGAAGACCACGTCGCGTGTCCAGTGGTCGCTGCCGTGCGGCAGCTGCGGCACGATCGTCTGGGCCGGCCCGCGCGCCTTGAGGTCGCCGCTCTGATACGGAAAGCGCACGACCGAGTCGGTGTCGCCCACGTACACCCACTGCGGATTCGGACCCGGCGGCCAGAAGGCGATGCCGAAGGGCTGGTGGAGGCCCTCGGCGAAGACCTGGTCGTCCGAGGGCTTGTCGGCCCCGTCGGCGGCGCGCAGCACGCGGATGCGGCCCGGCTGGCTCTCGGCGATGAAGATGTCGCCGTTCGGCGCGACGCGCACCAGCCGCGGCGCGTCCAGCTTGGCGAACGGCGTGACTGTGAAGCCGGGCATCGTCTTCAGCTCGGCGCCGGCCGGCCGCGCCACCACCGCGGGGAGGGCGACATGCAGGTGCACGTCCGGCGGCGGCAGGTCGTTCGGGCCGATCTTGCGCATGACGCCAGGGGCGTCGGTCTGCCAGTCGCCGAAGGCCGCGGCGCCGGTCAGCACGGTTCCGGCGGCGGCCGGCGCACCCCCCTTCGTGCCTGCATCGGGCGCCGGCTGCGCGCAGGCCGCGCCCGCGGCGACGAGTGCGAATGCCGTGAATAGAAGTCGACGCGGCATGGCGCTGATCCCCGCAACCCAGGCTCAGTCTCGGCCCGAGGCGAAACTTAGGGTGGGCTGCGGCCGCAACCAACCTGAATTGCTGGGCCCGCGCTTGCCTGACGTGCGGTCACGGCTTCTTAGTGCCAACAAACGTCATTTCCCCGACAAAGCTTAGGGAGCCGCGCCATGCGCCAGGGACCGCTCACCGGACTGAAAATCGTCGAGTTCGCCGGCATCGGGCCGGGCCCGTTCTGCGGCATGCTGCTTTCCGACCTGGGCGCCGACGTCGTGCGTATCGACCGCATGGGCGGGCGCGGCGGCGCGAAGAGCGACATCACCGCGCGCGGTCGCCGCTCGGTGGCGCTCGACCTGAAGGACCCGGCCGCGGTCGAGACGGCGCTGAAGCTGATGGACCGCGCCGACGCGGTGTTCGAAGGCTTCCGCCCGGGTGTGATGGAGCGGCTCGGCCTCGGTCCCGACGTGGCGCTGAAGCGTAATCCGAAGCTGGTTTACGGGCGCATGACCGGCTGGGGCCAGTTCGGGCCCTACGCGCAGGCTGCCGGCCACGACATCAACTACATCGCACTGACCGGCGCGCTGCACGCGATCGGCACCGAGGGCAAGCCGGTGCCGCCGCTGAACCTGGTCGGCGACTTCGGCGGCGGCGCGCTCTACCTCGCGTTCGGCCTGCTGGCCGGCGTCATCCACGCCCGCGCCAGCGGCCAGGGCCAGGTGATCGACTGCGCGATGACCGACGGCGCGGCCTCGCTGATGTCGATGTTCTACGGGATGACCGCCGCGGGCGGCTGGACCGGCAAGCGCCGCGACAACATGCTCGACGGCGGCGCGCCGTTCTACGACACCTACGAGTGCTCGGATGGCCGCTTCATCTCACTGGGCTCGATCGAGCCGCAGTTCTACGCGCTGCTCCTCGAGAAATCGGGGCTGAAGGACGACCCCGCCATGCAGGCGCAGATGAACCGCGCCGAGTGGCCGGCGCTGAAGGCCAAGGTCGCGGCCGCGATCAAGACCAAGAGCCGCGACGAGTGGTGCGCCATCATGGACGCCACCGATGTCTGCTTCGCGCCGGTGCTGGGCATCGACGAGGCGCCCGCCCACCCGCACAACGCCGCGCGCAAGACCTTCGTCGACGTCGACGGCGTCACTCAGCCGGCCCCCGCGCCGCGGTTCTCGGCGACGCCGGGCGCGATCCAAGGCCCGCCGCCCGCGATCGGCGCCCACACCGCCGACGTCCTCGCCGACTGGGGCGTCCCCGAGCCGGCGACGGCCTGATCCGGAGCGGACTTCGCCCCCTGACGAAGTCGTTCAGGTTGGGTTCAGGCTGGGGGGCGCATCGTCCATCCTGTTGATCGGCCGCCGCGCTCTCCCGTCCCTCGTGGCGGCGGCCGATCGATCAGGAAGAAGACAAGGTCATCCTGGCGGCGCGTCGCTTTGGCGGCGCGCCGCACCCCTATCTGACATCCTTGTTAGCCGGCTTTACAATCAAAAAGCGGACCGCGCCGTTCACTTCCGCGGTTTCGACCAGCTCGCCGCCAGCTTCGGCGAGGAAATGCGGCACGTCGATCCGCGCCAGCGGGTCGTCGGCCAGCAGCGCCAGCCGGGCGCCGGGCGGCGCGGCCTCCATGGCGCGTCGCAGGCGCAGCGTCGGCACCGGACAACGATGACCGCGGGCGTCGACCACGATCTCGGGCAAGCTCTCGGACGAGGACGAATATTCCGGCACGCCCTGGCGATGCCCGCAAGGGCGACCCCCGTCAATGCGGCGGGGTGAACGTCAGCTGCGTTCTAGCCTATTGCCAGGCGGGCTTGTCCGACGCCGCGGCGACCGCGTGATTGACGATCGGCCCGGCCGGATGCCCGTTGACGTAAACCCAGAACGCCGCGCCTGCGATGATCACCACCACCAGCGGGATGATCATCAGCCAGCTGTGATTGCCCGACCGCGGCGGCTCGTGGCTGCGCGTGAGGACACTGTTGTGGTAGCTGACTTCGCCATCAGGTTGTGGCGACGGAGACGCTGGTTCACTGCTCATGACGCCCTCCTAGGGCATGCCGTGCGCTGCACGGCACAGAGCGCTATTGTACTCCTGAGTCCAGGTTAAGGAAATGTTGCGGCGTGATATTCGTCAGGCCGCGCGGCGCGCGTGCAAGCCCAACGTGATCAGCGCGATTCCGGCGATCCCCAGGTCGATCGCGATGATGAAGCCCAGCAAGAGCGCGCTGGCCCGCGGCCCCATCGCCAGCACCAGCAGCCCCAGCAGGATGTCGACCACGCCGGAGGCCATCAGCCAGCCCCATCCGCGGCCGCTGCGCTTGCGCTGGTCCCAGGCCAGCCCGATCGTCGCGACGCCGTCGATCAGCAGGTAGGCGCCGATGAAGATCGCCAGCGTCACCACGCCGATGAGCGGGCGCCAGAGGATCAGGACGCCGGCCGCCAGGGCGACCAACGCCGAGAGGATGGCCCAGATCAGGTGGGCGTGGCCGCGCTCGCCGAACAGCGAGCCCAGGCCGAAGAGGCCGGCCAGCACCAGGATCCAGCCGAACACCAGCGCCCCGGCGACGCCGGCGATCTCGGGCAGCGCCGCGGAGAGCAGGGCCAGGATGACGAGGAGGACGCCCTCGACGATGAACCAGGGCCCGGCCTTGCGGCGGAAGATGGGAGAGGACGTTGCGGATACCGCTGTCATGATCGCCTCCGACGCTGACCGCCCCTCACGATGGCGCCGAGCGTGCGCGGGAGCAACCGCGAAGCGATCCTTCGCGGGGGCGCGGGTTCTCCCGAGGTCGCACTCCTGATTCGACCGGACAGTCGGCCGGGAACCCGGCGCGCTGTGCCGCAGTTGGGGTACGGCGCCGACAGGCGGGCCCGGCGACCGCTTCGGCGCGACCGATTGGCGTCGAAACCATCCAGCGTTCGGAGACCAGGCCATGCATCCGCACGCGAACGACGGCTTCGACTTCGACCGCATCGAGGCGCCCGAGCCCGGCGCGCAGGCGCAGCGACGGGCCTTTCAGCCGCCGCCCCGCAAGGACCGCCTGACGCGGTGGGTGACCCAGTTGCGTTGCCTGTGCCTCGGCCACGCCTGGCGCCAGAGCCGCCACCTGCAAGGCTACGAGACCTGCGCCCGCTGCCGCACCCGCCGCCTGCCGCTGGTCTGACCCAGCGGGCCTGCCGCCGCCCGGACCCGGGGCCCGGGACCGCCGTTGTTGCGCGTAAGCGCGCCGCCCTCTATCTCGCCGCCGAAGGATGGGTGGCCGAGCGGTTTAAGGCAGCGGTCTTGAAAACCGCCGTGGGTGAAAGCCCACCGTGGGTTCGAATCCCACCCCATCCGCCATATGTCGTTATAATTCAATCGATTATGTGGAAGTCGCGGCAGAACCCCAAACTGCACCCTATGCACGGTTTGGCCGACTGGGACGGCGGTTTGACGCACGTCAATGACGCGCCGGTGCAAGGCACCCGGCCGAACGTTAGATCAGAGCGTCCAGTCATTCTCCGCCTGGATGATGCTGTTGATCACCCCGGCAAGGAACAGCAGGCCATTGTTGGTGACGCCA
>DATNEH010000182.1:0-5894 GCA_035553015.1 Caulobacteraceae bacterium
CGCGTAGGGGCTAGGCTTTCGTGGGATTGCTTGGGGAGGGCCGTCAGCATCATGCCAGCGTTAGTTCGTGCGCCGCTTCGGGAAGTGCGCAACCGCGTCTTCGATTCCGCGCCGTGGGCCGACTACCGGCCGCGCGAAGACGACATCGTCATCGCCACCTATCCGAAGTGCGGCACCACCTGGACGCAGCGGATCGTCTCGATGCTGCTGGCCGGCAGCGCCGCGCCGGCGCCCGCCTGGGGGCCCTGGCCGGACTTCCGCCTGGGCCCGCCGCCCGAGGTGGACCGCGCGATGGCCGAGGCGATGACCCACCGCCGCTACTTCAAGAGCCACCTGCCCTACGACGCGCTGCCGGTCTACGAGGGCGTGAAGTTCATCCACACCGCCCGCGACGGCCGTGACTCGGCGATGAGCTTCCACAACCATCTGCGCGGCTTCCAGGGTCACGTGTGGGACGTGATCAGCCAGATCAGCCACGCCGACCCGAAGTTCGGCGACGATCCGCCGGACGTTCCCGAGGACCCCGGCGAATACTTCCATCTCTGGCTCCAGGACGGCGGCGCGCTGGGCGACGCCGGCGCCGGCTATTGGGAGATGGAGCGCAGCTATTGGGCGGCCCGCCAGGAGCCGAACATGCTGCTCGTGCACTACAACGACCTGAAGGCTGATCGCGCCGGCGAGATCGCCCGCATCGCGCGGTTTCTGGACGTGGACCTGGCGCCGGCCACCATGGCGGCAGTCGTCGAAGCGGCCGGCTTCGAGCAGATGAAGTCGGCAGGCGACGCGCTGATCCCCGACGCCGCCGGCCTCTGGGTCGGCGGCTCGCAGACCTTCCTCAACAAGGGGACCAACGGCCGCTGGAAGGACGTCTGCGACGCCGCGGACCTGGCTGCCTACCATCGCCGCGTGGCCGAGGAGTTCACGCCGGCGCTCGCCGCCTGGCTCGAGGGCGGTCGCCTGACGGCCGGCGATCCCGCGGGCGCAGCTGACTAAGGCAGTGACGGCCGCACCGAGACTTCGCGCACCTGGGGGTCCGGACTACTATGTCGCCGGAGTATCGGCCCAGGGAGCATCGGCATGAGCGCCGACAAACCGATCGCGGTCCTTCAGGGCGCCGCCACGCCGGTGGTGCAGGCGGTGATGCGCGCGTTCATCGCGCGGCTGGCGCCCGGCGTGCGGGCGGCCGGCGTGGTCGAGGACCCGCTGCCGGCGGAAGACGACGGCTGCAGCGCAGGCGAGTTGAAGAGCCTGGGCGACGGGCGCCGCTTCCCGCTGCTGCAGGACCTGGCGTCCGACGCCACCGCCTGCAGGCTCGATTCCTCGGCCGTGGTCTCGGCCTGCGACGTCGTCCAGCGCGACATCGCGGCCGGCTGCGACCTCGTCGTGCTGAGCAAGTTCGGCAAGGTGGAGGCGCAGCGCAGCGGCCTCGCGCCGGCGTTCGCCAGCGCCATGGAGGCCAGCATCCCGATCCTCACCTCGGTGTCGCCGAAGTTCGGCGAGGCCTGGGACCGCTTCGCCGCCCCGCTCTACGTCATCCTGCCGCCGGAGCTGGCCGCCGTCGAAGCCTGGTGGGCTGCGGTGCGGGCGAAGGCGTCCGCGCCTGCTCCCTAGCGCCGGGCGCTCCAGACCAGGCCCGTCCAGCCGTCGGCGGTGAAGTCGAGACCAGGCTCACGGCGCATGCGGAGCCGCTCCATGACCGCCTGAGAGCGGGCGTTGTCCGGTGAAGCATACGCCAGCACCTCCGCGACCCCGGCGCGCAGGAATGCATCCTCGAACGCCGCGTGCATGGCCTCGGTCGCATAACCGTGTCCCCAGGCGCGCCGAACGAGCCGCCAGCCGGCGCCGACATGCGCGCCGAGCGGATGATCGTCCGCGATCCGCGTGACGCCTGCGTAGCCGACGAAGTCGCCGGCCAGCGTCTCGACCGCCCACTGGCAGAAGCCGTCGCGCGCAAACGCAGCGACGTATCGATCGAGCTTGCGGTCGCTCTTCTCGCGGGTGAGCGGACGCGGCGCATCCACCATCACGTCAGGGTCGGCGTGCATCAGCGCGAACACCTCCCGGTCGTCCTCGCGCCACGGCCGTAGACGCAGCCGCGCCGTTTCAAAGAGAGGAGCGTCGGACGGCGACACGCCCATCAGCCGGCGCCCGCGCGCAGCTTCCTGTCGTTGGATGGCATTCGGTTGGCGTATCGCCAAAATGGCGCGATCGCCAGTGCGTCACAGGGAGCTAGGAGCGGATGGTCGAGGCGGTTTGTGATTGCGGGGCGGTGAGGCTGGAGATCGCCGAGCCGCCCGACGAGGTGAACGACTGCCAGTGCGACTGGTGCCAGCGACTGGGCTCGCTTTGGGCCTACTACGCGAAGGATCAGGTGCGCCTCGTCTGCGAGCCGGGGGCGACCGATATTTACCAGCGGGCGTCGCGGCGGCTGGAGTTCCACCGCTGCAGGGTCTGCGGCCTCACCACCCACTGGGCGCCGGTCGATGCGTCGCGGCCGCAGATGGGAGTCAACGCCCGCCTGATGCCGCGCGAGGTGCGCAGCCAAGCCCGGGTCTACCAGGGCGGGCTCTAGTGGGGCGTCAGTCGCTGTGCGGGCCGCACCAGCCGGGCAGGTAGGCGGCGGCGTCGGTCTTCGACAGCGCGAGCGCCTTCTCGATCGCCGCCGAGAAGTGCTCGTTGATCTGCTTGGCCTTGACGCGGGGCCGCAGGAAGTCGGCCCACAGGAACTCGCTGAACGGCGTGGTGTCCTTGGCGAAACCGCCGACGCGCCGCAGTTCGCCCGCGAGGCTGCGATAGGGGTCGTCGGCGAGCTCCGCGATCGTCTTCGGGATCGCATCGAAGTCGCGGCGCTTGCCGGCCGCGTCGTACGGATGGCAGAGCGCGCGGTTGTCGAGATAGGTCCAGAAGGCGGTTTTCGGCAGCGCCGAGAGGTCCACTGTCACCGTCACCAACACCTGCTTCTGCTTTTCCTCCTGCAGCGCGCGCGCCAGGTGATGGTGGTCGATCACGTAGTAGCGCGCACCCGGCCCCAGCACCGCCGGCACCATGTGGCTGCCGAGGAACTCCCCGGCCTTCTCGCCGGGCTTCTTGGTGCGGTCGCGCCACTCGCGCCGCTTCTCCGCCACCTCGCGGAAGCCGACGGTGATCTGCGTCGGGCGGAGCTCGGCGATGGCGACGGGGTGGAGAACCGGTTCGCGCGTGGTCATTGCGACTGCTCCCGCAAAGGTTGGAGCTCCACGATGAGCCGTCTTCGCAAATCCGTCACGCAAATCGACGCGGGATACGCCGCCAGCTTGCCTTGAAAGGCGCCGCGGTGCGGCTCAAGGAAGCGGCGAGCGTCAGTCGGAGACCGGGGATCGATGGGCCGCAACAGGTTTGCCTCAGCCGCGTGGACGCTCGCGCCGCGCTTGCTGGGGCTGGTCGTCGCGTCGGTGCTCTGCGCCGCGCTCCCGGCCGGCGTCCGGGCCGCGACGCCGGTGTTCGCCGAACGCGCCTGGGTGCAGCTGACCGACCGCGGGCCGGAAGCGCGGCTGGTGACACGAAGCCCTGGGTGCCCTTCGATCACCATCGACGGCGGGCCGCGGCCGATGCAGCGCCGCGCCGCGCCCAGCGCCGACTTCCCGGTCACCGTCTGCCAGGCCCGCATCCCGGCCATCGCCCACCGCGCAGCGATCGGCGGCCATCCGCTGCCGCTGCCGCGGGCGCCCAAGCGGATCGTGATCTTCGGCGACACCGGCTGCCGGCTGAAAGGCAAGGCGGTGCAGGCCTGCGACGACCCGGCCCAGTGGCCGTTCGCCGAGGTGGCGCGGCTGGCGGCCGGCCATCGCCCGGACCTGGTGATCCACGTCGGCGACTACTACTACCGCGAAAGCCCCTGTCCGGCCGGCAAGGCCGGCTGCGCCGGCAGCCCCTGGGGCGACAACTGGACCACCTGGGACGCCGACTTCTTCGCGCCTGCCGCGCCGCTGCTGGCGGCTGCGCCGTGGGTGCTGGTGCGCGGCAACCACGAGGACTGCGCACGCGGCGGCGAAGGCTGGTTCGCGCTGCTGGACGCCGGCGCAGCGCCGCTCGCCTGCCCCGCCACCGCCGCGCCGCTGGCGATCGATGTCGGCCGGCTGATGCTCTACGTGCTGGACAGCTCCGGCACGGACGACACCTCCGCGCCGCCGAACGCCGTCGCCAGGTTCGCCGCACAGCTCGACGCGCTGAAGGCGCATCCGGCCGGCGCGCCGGCCTGGATCGTCACCCACCGGCCGATCTGGGGCCTGGCGGTGGGCAAGGTCGGGCCGGTCGTGGCCGAGGTCCCGATCAACGCCACCCAGCAGGCGGCGGCGCGCGGTCGCAATCTCTCGGCGGTGACGATGGTGGTCTCGGGCCACATCCACCACTTCGCCAGTTTCGATTTCCAGGGCGACCGCCCGCCGCAGCTGATCGTCGGCACCGGCGGCGACGTCGGCGAGAAGGGTGACTCGCCGAAGTTCCTCAACGACGAGGTGAGCATCGACGGCATGCGCGCACGCCGCTTCGGCTTCGAGCGCTACGGCTTCCTGGTGCTGGACCGCACGGCTGACGGCTGGGCCGGCGCCTTCTACGACGTGCGCGACCAGCCGATCGCCACGTGCCGCCTGGCCAGGCGCAAGCTCGCCTGCCGCGCGGCCGTCGGCTGACCGGCGCGCGAGTCGGCGCATGATCCGCAGGTCATGATCGCAACAGCATGATTCTCGAGATCGGCTTTCGCCCCTACGTCGCGCTGTCGTTCCCGGACGAGACGGTCTTCTTCTCGACCGGCGAGACGGCGCCGCCACCCGGTGTGCGGCTGGTCAGGTCGATGCCCGAGCTCTGGGGCCTGGTCGGCTCGGCCGAGACCGAGCTGATCGTCTGCCACCCGAATTTCGTGTCGCCGTGGACGCTGCGGCATATCAACCGCAACATCGTCTCGCGCCGCTTCATCGAAGGCCGCTCGCCGCTCGTCCGCGCGATCGCCCCCGAGCTGCTGCGCCGGCGCCGGCGCGCGAAGCTGGTCGTCCTCGACCACGAGGACCTGCCGCTGATCAACCGCGACAACCTCTTCCTGCTCGATCGCTGCGACCTCTGGTTCAAGCGCGAGCTGCCGGCCGACCACTGGCGCGTCTTCACCAAAACCGCCCACCCGCAGCTGCCGACCCCGCGCTTCCGCTCCCGGCCCCGCAACATCCGCCGGGTGGAGAAGCTGCAGCCGCTTTCCATCGGCCTGCCGCTGGGCGTCGAGGATCTGCTGCCGCCGCCAGCGCAGCCCGACAAGCGCGTCGATGTGTTCTTCTCCGGCCGTGTGGCGGGATCATCAACGCTGCGGGCGCGGGGCCTCGCCGAGCTGAAGGCGCTGGAGAGTCAGGGGGTGACGCTCGACATTCCGGACGCGCCGTTGCCCCGGCCCGAATTCTACCAGCGCTGCGCCGCCGCCCACCTGGTCTGGTCGCCCGAGGGGCTGGGCTGGGACTGTTTCCGCCACTACGAGGCGCCCGCCTGCGGCTCGGTCCCGATGATCAACCAACCCTGGCTCGACCGCCACGCCCCGCTGATCGGCGGCGAGCACGCGTTCTATTACGACGTCGAGCCCGGCGGCCTCACCCGCGCGGTGACGGCCGCGCTGGCGGACAAGGCTGCGCTGCCCCGCATGGCCGCGGCCGCGCAGGCGCACGTGCTGGCGCACCACACACCCCGGGCGCTGGCGCGGTACGTGGTCGAGGAAGCCCGGGCGCTTTAAGCCGTCGCCAGCGCAGGCTCGAACGCGGTGACCATGATCCGGCCGTCGTCCTGGTGGGCGACGGTGATCCGGCCGTCCATGGGCTCCTCGTCGATCAGTTGGCGGACGATCGCGGCGTCCTCGACGGCGGCGGCGAAGCGGGCGTCGGAGG
>DATNEH010000183.1:0-12386 GCA_035553015.1 Caulobacteraceae bacterium
CGAGGTGGGCACGGCCAATGTGGCGAACACTGCGCGGCGCCTCGGCATCACCTCCCCCATCCAGCTCGACCCCTCCATGGCGCTGGGCGCCGTCGAGGTGAGCCCGCTGGAGATGGCCCAGGCGTACGACCCGTTCTCCAACGGCGGCTTCTACGCCAAGGCCTACGCCATCGAGCGGATCCGCACCGCTTCGGGGCGCGTGCTCTACGAGCACGGCGTCGCCGGCGCCGGGTGCTGCCAGATGATCCGGTGCGAGGGTCCCGTGCGGATGCGCTCGATCGCGTAGGGCTGCACGCGCTCGCCGCCGTTCGAGAACGCATCGTAGGCGCCGGCCATCTCCAGCGGCGTCACCAGCGACGTGCCAAGCGCCATCGCGGGATCGGTGTTGATCGGGGTGTAGATGCCGAGCCGCTTGGCGGTGTTCGCCACGTTCGGCCGGCCGACCTGGTCGGCCACGCTGGCCGCGACCGTGTTGATCGACTGGACCAGCGCTTCCTTCAGCGTGATCGGCCCGAGATTGCCCGGCTCGAAGTTGCTCGGCGACCAGCCGTTGATGGTCACCGGCTGGTCGACCACCGGCGTCTCCGGCGTCATCCCGGCCTCGAGCGCGGTCAGGTAGACGAACGGCTTCCACGACGAGCCCGCCTGCCGGTGCGCGTCGACCGCGCGGTTGAAGCCGCTCTGCGCATAGTCGGCGCCGCCGATCATGGCGCGCACCCGGCCCTGCGGGTCGAGCGACACCAGCGCCGCCTGCTCGACGTTGTCGTGCGCGAAGCGGGTGATGGTGGTGTTCGCCGCGGCGGCGGCGGCCGCCTCGTCGCGAGAATCGAGCGTGGTCTCGACGATCATGTCGATGTTCTTCGGCGGGCCCATCGCCTGGTACTGCTTGTTCACCCAGTCGACGAAGTACTGCGAGGCGGTGTCCGGCTCGGACTTGTAGACCCTCGGCGTCGTCGCCATCGCCTTGGCGGCCTGCGCTTCGGTGATCGCGCCGGTCTCGACCATGGCGTCGAGCACCAGCCTGGTGCGCTCGGCCGAGGCGTCCGGATTGTTGGCCGGGTCATACTCGGTCGGCGACTTCATGGTCGCCGCCAGCATCGCCGCCTCGCGGATGGTCAGGCGCTCGGCCGAGTGCCCGAAGTAGCGCCACGACGCCGCCTCGATCCCGTAGGCGCCGGAGCCGAAGTAGACCCGCGACAGATAGAGCCCGAGGATCTGCTCCTTCGAGTAGGTCTGCTCCAGCTCGACCGCGTAGATCAGCTCCGTGCCCTTGCGCTCCAGCGTGCGGTCGGACGACAGGAAGAGGTTCTTGGCCAACTGCTGGGTGATGGTCGAGGCGCCCTGCGTGGCGTGCCCCTCGCCGATGTCGGTGACCAGCGCGCGGGCGATGCCCTGCAGGTCGTAGCCCTGGTGCTCGTAGAAGCGGCGGTCCTCGATGGCGACGAACGCGGCCGGCACGTACTTGGGCAGCCTGGCGATGTCGACCGGCGGTCCGTATCGCCCGCCGCGCACGGCGATCACCGCGCCGTTGCGGTCGAGGAACGTCACCTGCGGCTCGCGGGTGATCGGCGGAAGCTTGGGGATGTCGAGCTGCGGCAGGCCCAGCGACAGGGCGAGGACGAGACCGATCACGCGTTAAGAGCCCTCAGTGTTTGCGCTTTGCGACGCAGAGCGCTGGATGGCCGCGTTTTGTGTCGCCCCGATGGCCGCCTGTGAACTTAATTCGCGGTTAGGTGCGGCCGGGTGGCGCGGCGTCTAGAGGCTCCCGGCCGGCGCCGTTGTCCGTGCTGCTGCTGCGGCGCCGAGCCGCGCGCAGCACGCTGCGCGGATGGGGGAACTGCGCGGCCGACGAGACTATCTCCATCGGCGACGCGTCCCTTCGGGACCGCTTTCCTCCCTCCCTGCGGCGGGAAGATTCCTCGCCCTACTCGTCGCCGAACTCCCAGTGGAACACCGCGCGGGAGCCCAACTCGCCGGGAATGCCGGCGCGGGAGCGGTCGACGGCGGCGCCGGCCAGCTTGCCGTCGGGGCCGGGAGTGAGGGTGACGGTCCAGATCTCCTGGCCGAGCGAGGCCATGTCGCTGGCGGAGCTGATCGTGTAGCGGCAGACGACTGCGCCGCCGCCGCGATGATAGCCGCCGCGGCAGCTGGCGTGCGCGGCGCGCACCCGCTCGACGGCCTCGCTCATCGGCAGCCCCGGGGTAAGCCGCTTCTGGACGAACTGCCTGGCGGCGAAGTTGCCGTTCATGGGATCGACGTGCGAAGCCCACGGGAAGGTGAAGCGCCGCTCAGGCGGCGGCGCATCGGCGGGCGCATCGTGGTGGCCGGCCCAGGAGAAGCTGAAGGCTTGGGCCTCCGCGCCCAGCGCCACGGTCATCAGCGCCGCTGCGCCCATGGCCAGCGCCCGCACGGCCGGCGCCCGCGTCGCGCCGCGCTTCAAATCCGCCATGTCCAAGCTCCGTCCAAGCCTCGCCCCACGCCCAGGGCCTGTGCTTACTTCGGCCCTGCGCTAACATCTGGTCGAAGACAGAAATGTGAAGGGAGCGCGGCATGCTGCTGCAGGGGCTGAAGGTCGTCGAGATGTCCACCTGGGTCGCCGCGCCGGGCTGCGCGGCGATCATGGCCGAGTGGGGCGCCGACGTGATCAAGGTGGAAGCGCCCGAGGGCGATGCGATCCGCCGGTTCTATCCCGACACGCCCGAGAGCCCCGGCAACCCGATCTTCTCGATGGAGAACCGCGGCAAGCGCGGCGTCGTGCTGGACGTCTATTCCGACGAGGGACGCGCCGCGCTGATCGCGCTCCTGAAGACCGCCGACGTGTTCGTCACCAACCTCAGGGTCGGCGCGCTGAAGCGCACGCGGCTCGACTACGAGAGCCTGAAGGACGAGGCGCCGCAGCTGGTCTACGCCTGCGTCACCGGCTTCGGGCTGGAGGGGCCCGAGGCGGAGCGGCCGGCGTTCGACCTCACCGGCTTTTGGACCCGCAGCGGCATCGCCGCCTCCACCATCCCACCCGACCAGGAGCCGTTCACCTGTCGCCCGGGCTTCGGCGACCACGTCACCGCGCTGGCGACGCTGACCGGCGTGCTGGCGGCGCTGCACGAGCGCCAGAGCACCGGCAAGGGGCGGCTGGTCGAGGCCTCGCTGCTGCGCACCGGCTTCTATGCGCTCGGCTGGGACGCCTCGATCCACCTGCGCTACGGCGAGGCGACCACCGCGCAGCCGCGCCGCGAGCGGCCGAGCGCCATCAGCGGCTACTTCCGCACCGCCGACGATCGCTATGTGTGCGTCGCCCCGCGCGGCCCGACCTGCTTCCCCGGCGTGATCAAGGGCCTTGGGCTGGAAAGCGTGATCGAGGAGATCGGCGCGCCTCCGTATGGCGACCTGGAGATCACCCGCAGCTTGCGCGCCAAGGTCGACGCGGCGTTCGCGAAACTGACGCTCGACGAGGCCGGCGAGATGCTGACCCGCGCCGACGTGATCTGGGCGCCGATGGCGACGCTGGACGAGGTGGCCATCGACCCGCAGGCGAGGGCCGCCGGCTGCTTCGTGGTGACCCCCGACCAATGGGGCGGCGCCTTCGAGGGACCCGCCACGCCGATCCGGTTTCCGGGGCTGGATGTCGGCCCGCGCGGTCCGGCGCCGCTGCTGGGGCAGCATACGGCCGAGGTGCTGGCGGAGATCGGCTTCGCGCTAGCCCCGGCGGCGGAGTAGCGGCCGCGTTGCGCCCCCTCCGTCTCGTCGCGCTGGTAGCGCGCCGATCCACCTCCCCCGCACTCTACGGTGCGGTGGAGGAGCGAGCTTATGCGGCCTCGCTCCTCCACCGTCGCGCAGACGACGGGGGAGGCGTCAGACCGCAAAGCGGGCTGACGGAGGGGGCGCAAGGCGGCGCTTCGAAGTCCGGGTTGATCCGAATCAACGCGGCTGGCGGACGAGGCCGCAGATAGCCGCCAATGGATGGAGCAGGTTTCATGAGCGATGACGCGACGGCGGCACTGTCACGCAACGGCGACGCGGTGGTCGGGGTGATGACGCGCGTCTCGGACCACGCGCCGGCCGAGATCTGGCGAATGCTGACCGACCCGGCCAGGCTGCCCGAATGGCTGGCCCCCGGCCGCATCGAGCCCAGGGTCGGCGGCGCGGCGCGGCTCGACTTTGCCGACTCCGGCACGGTGATCGACAGCCAGGTCAGCACCTACGAGGACGGGCGGACGCTCGAATACTCCTGGAGCTCGCCCGGCGAGCCGGCCCGGCCGGTGCGCTGGGAGATCGCGCCCGACGGCGGCGGCTCCAGGCTGACGCTGACGCTCACGACGCCCGCCGGCGAAGACCCCGGCCGCGCCTGCGCCGGCTGGGAGGCGCACCTGGAGATGCTGGAAGCGGCGCTGGAAGGCGTCCCGATCAAGTTCCCCTTCGAGCGCTTCAAAGCCGCCCGCGACGCGTACCGGGAGAAGGTGGCGGGGCTCGGCTAAGCCCACCTACACCCCCGCCGCCTCCGTGTGCGTCTTCTTCGCCTCCGGCGCGCCGGCCAACGCGGCGGCGATCTCGTCGTCCCAGCCGTAGACGTCGTCGCGGAAGCTGGCGTGGCCGTCAGGGGCGACCCAGGCGGTGCGGTAGACCACGAAGACCGGGATCGCCGTCTTCAGCGCATAGGTCTTGGTGGCGCCCGCCGCGATCGCCTGGTCGACCGCCGCCGGGTCCCAGCCCAGCAGGATCGCCGCCAGGCCGCGCGGGTTTTCCAGGCGCACGCAGCCGTGGCTGCGCCAGCGCCTGGAGAGCGCGAAGAGGCTGCGCGCGGGCGTGTCGTGCATGTAGACCTGGAAGCCGTCGGGCATCTCGAACTTCACGTAGCCGAGCGACGACTTCGGCCCGGCGCGCTGGATCAGCCGCCCATCCACCACGTGGAAGTCCTCGCGGGCCATGTAGCCCCGCCCCTTCGGATAGATCTCCTTCTCCGCGATGTCCTTCGGCACGATCCACGGCGGATTGAACTTCACGGCGGTGACCGCCGAGGCGAACATCGGGGTCGGGCGCTTGGTCTCCCCGGCCACCGCGCGCATGCCGAGCGTCGACTTGCCGTCCTGGAACAGCGCAACCTCGGGGCCGGCGGTGTCGACCTCGATGCGCGTGTCGGGCATCGCGACCGGCAGCCAGCGGGCGCGCTCCAGGTTGGCCGAGAGGGTGGCCAGCCGATCGTGGGCGCTGACGTTGAGCGCCGCCAGCGTCGCCGGCGTCAGCACGCCGTCGGCCTTCAGGCCATGGTGGTCCTGGAAGTCGGCCAGCGCCTTGGCGAGCGCCCGGTCGAACAGATCGGCGCCGGGCGCCGCCGCGTGGGCAGACTTGACGCGGCCTCGCCTGGAATGGGCGGCCCTGCCGTGCGCGGCCCTGCCGCCGGAGGTCGCGGCGTCGGCGGGCCTGGCGTCGGCGACCGCGGCGGCCGCCGGCGCGGGCGCATCGTAGCCTTCGGCGGCGAGGCGCTTGCGCAGGGCGGGCACGCGGGCGTCGACCATGCCGGCCTTGAGCAGCTTGCCGCCGGCGATCGTCCCCCAGCCGCCGTGGCCGTCGACGTCCTCGTAGCGGGCGCGCGCGTCGACCAGCGCTAGGTAGGCCGGATCCTTGCGGGTCTGGGCGTCGAGCCACTGGCCGACCTGGCCGTTGGCGCGGGCCTGGGCGAACTCGGCGGCCGCGTTGAACGGCGCACGCAGGGCGAAGTCGTCGTCGATCGAGCCCGGATCGAGCGACATGCCGTGCTCGGCGCGGGCGTAGGCGATGGCGGCGCGCTGCAGCCGCTCGGCGGCGCCCGCCTGCTGGGCCGGATCGGAAAGCTGGGCGACGTCGGCGGCGACGTTCGGCGCGGCGATGCCCTGCGCCGGCGCGTCCCGCAGCACCGCCTCGATCGCCGCGCCGTCGGCGGCGCTCAGCGGCGGCGGTCCGGCCGGCGACACGCCCGGCGGCGACCCGGTCGCGGTGTCGGCGGCGGTCAGGAACGGGACCAGCGCAAGTGCGGCGGCGCCCGTGATGAGCGCCCGGATCGTCCGATGATATTTCGTGGGCATTGGCAAGCTTGAGGACACAGACAGCGACTGCAGAGTAAGCGGCCTTGCGGCCCAGTCAGTTCCGCCGCCGCCGGTCGTTTCCTGCCTCGTCCTTTGGTATCGACGCACGCGCCCCGCCCGGTTCTGCCAGCGGCGCACGCACGCCGAACAGATAGATGGCGGCGCCGGCGAGTCCCGCAAGCGCGGTGACGGTCAATGCGACCGAAAAGCCGTGCGTCGCCTCGACGGTGAGCCCGGTGACGATCGGCGCCAGCGCGCCGCCGACCAGGCCGCCGAAGTTCTGCACCGCGCCGACCGACGCGACGAAGCGGGCCGGCGCGGCCGCCACCGCCAGCGCCCAGATCGCGGCGGTGGCGACGTTGGCGCAGAACAGCGCGCCGCAGATGGCGGCGAGCGCCCAGCCGCCGCCCGCAGCGCCGGTCGGCGCGGCGAGCGCGAGCCCGGTGCAGACCGCGCCGGCCGCCAGCCCCGCCACGATCGGCGCCTTGCGGCTGGCGAGCAACGACAGCCCACCGGCCGCCAGCCGATCGCAGGCCCAGCCGCCGGTCAGGCTGCCCGCGAACCCGAACAGGTAGGGCACGGCGGCCGCCCAGCCGACCTGCGGCAGGCTGAAATGCCGCTCCGCCGCCAGGTAGGAGGGCAGCCAGGCGGCGTAGAACCAGGTCATGTAGCCGGAGCCGAAGTTGCCCGCCGCCATCGCCCACAGCGTCGGCGCACGCAGCAGGCCCGGCAGGTCGGCGAGCCGCGTCGGCGCTTCGGTCGCCACGCCGTCAGGCGGCGTGCGGTCGCGGTAGAGGCCGATCCAGAGCGCCGCGGCCGCGAGGCCGGCCGCGCCCGTCGCGACGAACGCGCCGCGCCAGCCGAAGCTCAGCATCAGCGCGGTGACGATCGGCGGCGCGACCGCCGGGCCCAATGTCGAGGCCGAGTTGAAGACGCCGACGGCCATCCCGCGTCGCGTCGCGCCGAACCAGCTGCGCACCACCCGCGCGCCGACCGGGAACTGCGGCGCCTCGCCGAGGCCGAGACACATCCGCGCAATCACCAGCTGCGGCAGGCCGGCTGCCAGCCCGGTTGCGCCCTGCGCCGCCGACCACAGGACGAGCGCGCCGCCCAGCAGCCGCCGGGGCCCCAGCCGGTCGATCAGCACGCCGGCCGGCCACTGCGCGAGCGCGTAGGTCCAGAGGAACGCCGACAGCAGCACGCCCATCGCGCCCGCCTTCAGGTGAAGCTGCGCCGAGATCAGCGGCGCGGCGAGCGAGAGGGTGACGCGGTCGACGTAGTTCACCGCACCGGCGACCATCAGCAAAGCCAGCGCCAGCCCTGCCCCGCCGCTTCCCCGTCGCTCGATTCGGGTCTCTTCCATCGCGCAACCCTAGCCAAGCTTCCGCAGCGGCGCCTCGCCGCGAGCGCGCACCGGAGCGGAACAAGGCCGGTTGCCGAGGCTTGACTCAGGCCAGTGCGCCCGCAAAACCGCCGCCGTCCGCAAACTCACAAGGAATCTCGTCGAATGACCGTGCGCGTCGCCATCAACGGCTTCGGCCGCATCGGCCGGCTGGTGCTGCGCTCGATCGTCGAACACGCCCGCCGCGACATCGAGGTGGTGGCGATCAACGACCTCGGCCCGGTGGAGACCAACGCCCACCTGCTCCGCTACGACTCGGTTCACGGCCGCTTCCCCGGCCAGGTGACGGTGTCGGGGGACACCATCGACGTCGGGCTGGGCCCGATGAAGGTGACGGCAATCGGCAATCCGGCCGAGCTGCCGCACAAGGACCTCGCCGTCGACATCGCGCTGGAGTGCACGGGCCTCTTCACCAAGCGCGACGCGGCCAAGGCGCACCTGGACGCGGGCGCGAAGCGGGTGCTGGTCTCGGCGCCCTGCGACGGCGCCGACAAGACCATCGTCTGGGGCGTCAACCAGCAGACCCTGACCGCCGACGACCGCGTCGTCTCCAACGGCTCGTGCACCACCAACTGCCTGGCGCCGATCGCGAAGGTGCTGCTCGACACGGTGGGCGTCGAGCGCGGCTACATGACGACGGTGCACGCCTACACCGGCGACCAGCCGACGCTGGACACGCTGCACAGCGACCTCTACCGCGCCCGCGCCGCGGCGGTCTCGATGATCCCGACCTCGACCGGCGCCGCCAAGGCGATCGGACTCGTCATCCCCGAGCTGGCCGGCAAGCTCGACGGCGGCTCGATCCGCGTGCCCACCCCGAACGTCTCGGTCGTCGACCTGAAGGTCGTGCCGAGCCGGACGACCACGAAGGACGAGGTCAACGCGGCGCTGAAGACGGCGGCCAGCGCCGGCCCGCTGCGCGGCGTGCTGGCGGTGACCGAGGACCCGCTGGTCTCCATCGACCTCAACCACATCGCCGCCTCGTCGACCGCGGCGCTGCCGCAGACCCAGGTGGTCGACGGCGGGTTGGTGCGGGTGCTCAGCTGGTACGACAACGAGTGGGGTTTCTCCACGCGGATGGCCGACGTCGCCGTGGCGCTGGGCAAGCTGGGCTAGGACGATCCCCGTGACCGACGGCTTTCGCACGCTCGACGGCGTCGACGTGAAGGGCAAGCGCGCGCTGGTGCGTGTCGACTTCAACGTGCCGCTGCAGGACGGCAAGGTGAGCGACGACACCCGGCTGGAAGCCGCGTTGCCGACCATCCGCAGGCTCCGGGCGGGCGGCGCGAAGGTGATCCTGATCAGCCACTTCGACCGGCCGAAGGGCAAGCGCGTGCCTTCGATGAGCCTGAAGCCGGTGGTCGGGCCGCTGGAGCAGCTGCTCGGCGCGTCGGTGGCGTTCGCCGAGGACTGCGTCGGCGAGACCGCCGGGAAGGCCGTCGCCGCGCTGCACGACGGCGACGTGCTGCTACTGCAAAACCTGCGCTTCCACGCCGGCGAGGAGGCCAACGCCCCGGCCTTCGCCAGAGAGCTGGCGGCGCTCGGCGACCTCTATGTCGACGACGCCTTCTCCGCCGCCCACCGCGCGCACGCCTCGACCGAGGCGATCGCCCACCTGCTGCCGGCCTACGCGGGCGAGCAGATGCGGCGCGAGCTGGATGCGCTGGAATCGGCGCTCGGCCATCCGCAGCACCCGGTGCTCGGCATCGTCGGCGGCTCGAAAGTCTCCACCAAGCTCGACCTCTTGCACAACCTGATCGTCAAGCTCGACCAGCTGGCGATCGGCGGCGGCATGGCCAACACCTTCCTCGCCGCGCAGGGCTGGGACGTGGCCGCCTCCTACTGCGAGCCGGAGCTGGCCGACACCGCGCGCGGCATCATGGCGTTCGCCGAGGCGCGCCACTGCGAGCTGTTGCTGCCGGTCGACATCGTGGTGGCCGAGCAGGCGGCGCCGGGCGCCGCGGCGCGGGTGCGCGAGCTCGGCGAGATCGATCCGCACGAGCGCATCCTAGACGCCGGCCCGAAGACGGTGGAGCGGCTCTGCAAGGCGATGGACGCGGCCAAGACACTGGTCTGGAACGGCCCGCTCGGGGTCTTCGAGGTGCCGCCCTTCGACAAGGGCACGATGGCCGCCGCGCGCCACGCGGCCGACCTCGCCAAGGCGGGCAAACTGGTGGCGGTGGCCGGCGGCGGTGATACGGTGTCGGCCCTGAACGCGGCCCAGGTCGCGGGAGACTTCACGTTCGTCTCCACCGCCGGCGGCGCGTTTCTTGAGTGGATGGAAGGCAAGAGCCTGCCGGGCGTCGAGGCGCTCAAGAGCGGGCCGGATACACGAGGGACGAGTGAGAATGAACCTGCAGGCTCTGCATGACATAGCCGAGAAGATGGTGGCGCCCGGCAAGGGCATCCTGGCCGCCGACGAATCCACCGGCACCATCAAGAAGCGGTTCGATTCGATCGGGCTGGAATCCACCGAGACGACGCGCCGCGACTACCGCGAGATGCTGTTCCGCGCCGAAGACGCGATGCGCAACTACGTCTCCGGCGTGATCCTCTACGACGAGACGCTCTACCAGAACGCCGCCGACGCCAATGCGACGCCGCTGGTCGACCTGATCGAGCGCTCCGGCGCGGTGCCGGGCATCAAGGTCGACAAGGGCACGATCCCGCATCCGGGCTTCCCGGGCGAGACGATCACCGAGGGCCTCGACGGCCTGGGCGCGCGGCTCGACCGCGACCGCGAGCGCGGCGCGCGCTTCGCCAAGTGGCGCGCCGTGATCGACATCGCGGACGGCATCCCTACCTGGGGCGCGGTGAAGGCCAACGCCCACGCGCTGGCGCGCTACGCGGCGATCTGCCAGGCGCACCAGATCGTGCCGATCGTCGAGCCCGAGGTGCTGATGGACGGCGCGCATGGCATCGCCCGCTGCGAGGAAGTCACCCGTTTCGTGCTGAAGACGGTGTTCCAGGAGCTCTACGAACAGCGCGTGGCGCTGGAAGGCATGGTGCTGAAGCCGAACATGGTCGTGCCCGGCAAGAAGAGCGGCGAGCGCGCCTCGGTCGAACAGGTGGCCGAGCGGACGCTGGCGGTGCTGAAGGACTGCGCGCCGGCCACCGTGCCCGGCGTCGCCTTCCTGTCGGGCGGCCAGGACGACGAGGAGGCCACCGCCCACCTCGACGCGATGAACCGCATGGGCCCGCTGCCCTGGAAGCTGACCTTCTCGTACGGCCGCGCCCTGCAGGCCGCGCCGCTGGCGACCTGGGCGGGTCGCTACGAGAACGCGCCGGCCGCGCAGCGCGCCTTCGCTCACCGCGCCCGCATGAACAGCCTCGCCAGCCTCGGCAAGTGGGAAGGCGCGCTGGAAAAGGCGGCGTAAGGGCCAGCCGCGATCGGCCGCCGAGGGACTTGCCTTCGCGGCCGACGCGCGGCTTGTGGCGGGCATGGCCCCACCCGACTGCCGCCTCTACCTGATCACGCCGCCGACCATCACCGACCTCGCCGTCTTCGGCCGGGCGCTGGGCGAGGCGCTGGAGGGCGGCGACGTCGGCGCGTTGCAACTGCGGCTGAAGGACGTCGGCGAAGACATCATCGAGGCCGCCGCCCACGTCGCGCGCCCGATGGTCCGCTCGCGGGGCATTCCGCTGATCCTGAACGACCGGCCGGACCTCGCCGTGCGCTTCGACTGCGACGGCGTGCACGTCGGCCAGGACGACGCGCCCTGCGCCGAGGCGCGGCGCATCGTCGGCGCGGACCGGGTGGTCGGCGTCACCTGCCACGACAGCCGGCATCTCGCCATGGAAGCGGCGGAGGCCGGCGCCGACTACGTCGCGTTCGGGGCCTTCTTCCCGACCGCGACCAAGGAGGCCAAGACCCGCGCCGACCCGGAGATCCTGGAGATCTGGCAGGCGAACATGCTGACCCCGTGCGTCGCGATCGGCGGGATCACCCCCGCCAACTGCGCCCCGCTGGTCACCGCCGGCGCGGATTTCGTCGCCGCCTCGGCCTCGGTGTGGACCCACCCCGACGGCCCGCGCGCCGCGGTGGCGGCGTTCAACGCGGCGATCGCCGCGGGCCTCGCGGCGCGCGGCGCGCCCTTGCCGCGGTAGAGGCATCGCGCGCCAGTTCCAACACGTTCAAGTAGATGGCGCCCGGCCCAGCTGAACGTTTAGGTTCTACATCCAAGCATCGGCGGCTGCTCGTAGGTTCAATAAAACGCGGGTGTCGATGTGATCGGAGATGCATAGCGACTACACCGAAAACTACACTTTCGTCTCGGAAGAGATAGAATAACCGGGCGTAACCATCTCGCTCTTTACCTGGATCGGCGCATGGTTAGCCGGCGTTGACCGAATTTCTACACTCCCGATAAACCTCAGCGCCCTGAAAAATGCCCCGGGCGGACATGTCTGCCTATCCGCAGCGGGGGCTTGCAGATGAAGCTCGGCAACAAGGGCAACGTCGCGATCATCACCGCACTCTGCCTGCCGGTGATCGTCGGCGGCGCAGCGTGGGGCATCGAGGTCGGCTACTGGCGCTACGACCAGGTGCGCCTGCAGCAGGCGGCCGACGCGGCCTCCTACGCGGCGGCCGTCGTCAAGCGGATGAACGGGGCCAGCACGACCAGCGACATGTTGACCAATGCGGCTACGGCGGCGGCGGCTGCGGACGGGTTCGTCACCGGCTCCGACACCATCACCATCAATACGCCGTCGACCGCGACGCCCAGCGATGCCAATTCGGTCGAGGCGGTGATCCACCGGACCGAGCCGCCGATCTTCACCACCTACATCCGCTGCATCGTGGCGGGCGCCCAGCAAAGTTCGTGCAGCAACTCGATGGCCGTCGAGAAGGTGAGCTCGACGGCGTCCTTCCAGGATGCCGGCGACGCCTGCGTGCTGGCGCTGAGCCCGGGCGCGTCGAAGGCGGC
>DATNEH010000184.1:0-5343 GCA_035553015.1 Caulobacteraceae bacterium
GCCGATGTCGAAGGCGCCTTCCTTCAGCATCGGCACGGCCTGGCCGTCGGCCGCGAAGCCCATCGCCTCGAGGTACTCGACCTCCTCGACGGTAAAGGCGTCGTGGAGCTCGACCACGTCGACGTCCGCCGGCGTCAGGCCGGCGTCGCGGAAGGCGATCGCGGCGGTCTCCTCGGTCAGCGTGGCGTCGTAGCGGGTCGCGTCTTCGTAGACGCGCTGGCTGCGAGCGGCTGAACCCGCCACCCGCACGGCGCGGTCGAGCCCGAGACCATGCCGCCGCAGCCCCTCCTCGGACGCGACGATCACCGCGGCCGCACCCTCGCCCACCGGCGTGCATTGGAGCGAGGTGAAGCCGCCGGCGATCTTCTTGCCGCCCAGGATCTCTTCGAGGGTCCGTTCCTTCTGGTGCTGGGCGAACGGGTTCCTGGCGCCGTTGCGGTGGTTCTTCAGCGCCACGAGCGCGATGTCCTCGACCTTGGCGCCGCTCTTGGCTGCGTAGGCGTCGGCCAGCAAGGCGAAGTGGGTGAAGGGCACGATGGCGTCGTCGGCGAGGTTGCCGAGCCGCGCCAGCCCCTCGGCGCGGGCGACCGGCATCGGCTTGTCGACGCCGACTGCCAGCACGATGTCGGCCATGCCCGAGGCGACCTCCATCACCGCGTGCCGGAACGCCGCCGAGCCGGAGGCCGAGGCGTTCTCGATGTGCACGATCGGGATGCCGGTGGCGCCGAGATGGCGCAGCATGGCGCGGCCGGGCGCCATCGGCAGCAGCGCCTTGGCGACGTAGGCGCTCTCGACGGCGGGCCAGCCGAGGCCGGCGTCGTCGAGCGCGGCGCGCACCGCGGCGAGGCCAAGGTCGACGTAGGGCGTCTCGGAGATGAACTGATAGCGGTGCAAACCGATGCCGGCGACGTAGGCGGGACGCAGGTCGTTCAGCGTGGTCATCGCTCAGGCCTCCGGCGCGAAGCGCAGGTCGAGGCGCGGCGCGCCATCGGCGTCGGCCACGGCCTCCAGCGTGGTGACCATGCGGCGGCCTGCTTGGAGCGGACCGGCGCTCTCGACGATCAGAGTGCGGACGATCGGTCCGTCGTCGAGCCGAACCGAGCCGACCGTGAACGGCGCCTCGCGGCCCTTGCCGGCGTGCAGGTGCACGCGCGCCGAGGCGAGCAAGGAGCCCGCGCCCGAGAGCGCCCGCGGCTCGATCTCGAGCCCGCCGCATTTCTCGCAGCCGTAGCGCTGCAGCGGGAAGAACAGGTAGCCGCAGGCGCAGGCGCCGCCGAGCAGCGCCGGGTGCGCGGGAACCGCATCTGTCCCCTCGGCGCGGTAGAGCGCCGGCTTCAGCAGCTCAGTCATTGCGCGTCGCCTCCAAAAACTTATTGACCGGCAAACAAACATCTCATTTGCTGGCCGGCAAGCGAAAATGGGGTCACCGGTGGCGGCGGTCAGGGCGGAGCGGCGATCGCAGGCGGAGCGGCGCGAGGAGGCCGAGGCGCGGCTGCTGAAGGCCGCCATCGCGCTGGTCGCCGAGCGCGGGCTCGATCGGCTGACGCTGGCCGACGTCGGCGAGGCGGCCGGCTACAGCCGTGGACTGCCGGCCCACTACTTCGGCAGCAAGGCCGGCCTGATCGTCACCCTGGCGCAGCGGCTGGTGGAGGGCTTTGGCCAGGCGCTCGACGGCGTCGAGCACCACGCGCTCGGCCTGGAGCGCCTTCTTGGCATCGTCGCCTTCTATCTCGACAGCGCCCGCAAGGACCCGGTCGGCGCCCGCGCGCTGCTGGTGTTGCTGGGCGACGGCCTCAGCAACGACCTGGTGCGCGACCAGCTGGCGGCGCTCAATGCGCGCAGCGTCAAGGCGTTCGAGACCAACCTCGCCGCCGCGATCGAGCGGGGGGAGGCGCGCGCCGACATCGAGGTCGGCGCTCAGGCGATCCTGATCCTGGCGGCGCTGCGCGGCGCGGTCAGCCAGTGGCAGCTGGCGCCGAAGCGCATCGACCTCGCCCGAGTGCGCGACGAGATGGTCGCCAGCCTGAAGAGGAGCCTCGCCGCATGACGACGCCGCAGCCGGGAAGCCTCGAACACTGGGCGCGCGAGCGGCCGGACGCGCCCGCCATCATCGAGGGCGACCGGGTGGTGACCTGGACGGCCTGGAACGACGCCGCCGACCGACTGGCCGAGGGGTTGGCGGCGCGCGGCCTCGTCGCTGGCGACGTGATCGTCACCCGCATGCAGATCCGTCCCGAGTGGCCGATCGCCAGCGCCGCGGCCGGCAAGCTCGGCCTGCGCCTGCTGGGCCTCAACTGGCGGCTGACGCCGGCGGAGACGCGCTATGTGCTGAGCAACAGCGGCGCGCACGCGATCCTCTGCGACGATGCCGATCCGGCCGCGCTGCTGCCGGCGTTCGCGGACCTGCCGCTCAAGCTGGCCGGCTCGATCGACGTGGCGGCCGAGGGTTTCGTCACCTACGCCGAGCTGAGCGCCAAGGCGCCCGCGGAGCCGCGCTTCGCGGCCGGCAATCCGCCGCTGATCCTCTACACCTCCGGCACCACCGGCCTACCGAAGGGCGTCGTGATGGGCGGTCGCGGGGGCGCCGATCCGCAGGCTTTGCAGCGGCTGATGGAATACCAGCGCAGCGTCGCCGGCAGCCGCCCGCCCCGGCCCGACGACATCGTGATGATCACCCTGCCGATGCACCATGGCGCCGGCCCTGGGTCGGTCTGGGGCGCGACCGGCCGCGGCCTCACCATGGTGATGCTGCGCCGCTTCGATCCGGAGGAGGCGCTGCGGCTGATCGAGCGGCATCGCGTCACCACCTGGACCGGCGTTCCCACCATGTACAAGCGCATCGCCGGGCTGCCGCCGGAGGTGGTGGCGAAATACGACGTCTCCTCGGTGCGCGCGCTCGGCGTCGGCGCGGCGCCGGTGCCCTACTCGCTGAAGGAGTGGATCATCGCCACCTTCGGCGAGGTGCTGTCTGAAGGCTACGGGACCACCGAGACCGGCATGCTGACGGCGCTCTCGCCCGCCATGCAGAAGCAGAAGCCCGGCTCCAGCGGCCTTGCGCACACCCACGTCCACATCAGCATCCGCAGCGAGGATGGCGCGCCGCTGCCGGCCGGCCGGGAAGGCGAGATCTGGGTCAAGACACCGGTGGTGATCGGCCAGTACCTGAACGCGGGGCCGCTTGGGCCCGACACACTGGACGCCGACGGCTTCTTCCGCACCGGCGATGTCGGCCGGCTCGACGACGAGGGCTATCTCTTCATCACCGACCGGGCGAAGGACATGATCGTCTCGGGCGGCGTCAACATCTATCCGGCCGAGATCGAGGCGGCGATCCTCACCCATCCGGCCGTGCAGGACGTGGCGGTGATCGGCGTCCCGAACGACGAGTTCGGCGAGGAGGTGAAGGCCTTCTGCGAGCTGAAGCGCGGCGTCGCCGCCGAGCCGGACGACATCCTCGAGCACTGCAAGAGCACGCTCGCCTCCTACAAGCGCCCGAGGACCCTCGAGATCGTGGCCGAGCTGCCGCGCAACACCATGGGCAAGCTCCTGAAGCGGGAGCTGCGCGACCCCTACTGGAAGGGACGGGAGAGAAACGTATGACCGACATCCTCGATCTGGGCGGCCGCGTCGCCCTGGTGACCGGCGCCGGGCAGGGCGTCGGCCGGCAGATCGCCCTGCATCTTGGCGGCGCCCAGAACAGCGGCGGCGTCGCGGTGAACGATTACCTGCTCGATCGCGCCGAGGCCGTCGCCGAAGAGATCCGCACGGCCGGCGGCAAGGCGATCGCCGTGCAGGCCGACGTCTCCAATCAGGAGAGCGTGCAGGCGATGGTCGCGAAGACCCGCGCCGAGCTCGGCCCGGTCGGCGTGCTGGTCAACAACGCCGGCAACGCCGGGGCCAACCCGTCGCCTGAGCTGCGCAAGCCGTTCTGGGAGACCGGCCCGGACGTCTGGCAGAGCTTCATCGGCGTCAACTTCTATGGCGTGATCAACACCACAGCGGCGGTGATCCCCGGCATGATCGAGCGCCAGGCGCCCGGACGCATCATCACCATCATTTCCGACGCCGGCCGCTGGGGCGACGCCAACATGGAGATCTATGCAGCGTCGAAGGCCGGCGCGGCCGGCTTCATGCGCTCGGTGGCGCGCACGCTCGGCCGATACGGCATCACCGCCAACTCGGTCGCCATCGCGCTGACCGCGACGCCGGCCGTGCAGCGCACGCTGGAGGGCGACCCGGAGCGGCTGAAACGGCAGATGGAGAAGTACATCATCCGCCGCCCCGGCCAGCCGCAGGACATCGCCAACATGGTGCTGTTCCTGGCCTCCGACGCCTCGCCCTGGATCACCGGACAGGTCTACCCGGTGAACGGCGGCTTCACCTTCGCGCTCTGAGCCCGGCCATGAGCGAGGAACGCATCCTGACCGAGCGGCGCGGCCACGTGCTGGTCGTCACCATCAACCGGCCCGAGGCGCGCAATTCCTTCGACGCCGCAAGCGCGCAGGCGCTGGAGGCCGCCGCCGACCGGATCGACGCCGAGGACGACATCTTCGTCGCGGTGATCACCGGCGCGGGCGGCAACTTCTCGGCCGGCGCCGACCTGAAGGCGGCGGCCAGAGGCGAGCGGGGCGCGACCAGCCGGCGCGGCGGCTTCGGCTGGTTCGGCAAGCCGCCGAAGAAGCCGGTGATCGCCGCGGTCGAGGGCTACGCGGTGGGCGGCGGCTTCGAGCTCTGTCTTTCCTGCGACCTGATCGTCGCGGCGAAGACCGCCAAGTTCGGGCTGCCGGAGGTGCGCCACAACGTGGTGGCGGTGGGCGGCGGCCTCTTCAGGCTGCCGCGCCGCATGCCCTACCACCTGGCCATGGAGCTGGCGCTGACCGGCGAGTTCCGGGACGCCGAGTTCATGCTGCGCTGGGGCGTGGTGAACCGGGTGGTCGAGACCGACCAAGCGGTGGACGAGGCGGTGCGCTGGGCCGAGGCACTGCAGGTCAACGGACCGACGGCGCTCGCCGCCTCCAAGGAGATCATGTTCCACTCGCCGGACTGGACCGACGACGAGGCCTGGGGCGCGCAGATGGCGTTCGCTCAAGGAGCGCTGGCCTCGGAGGACCGCAAGGAGGGGCTGGCCGCGTTCGCCGAGAAGCGGCGGCCGGTGTGGAAGGGGCGATGAGCCGCGTCCCGGCGGCGATCGCCCGGCGCCTCGCGCTGCCGCTGATCGCCGCGCCGATGCTGCGCGTTTCGGGGCCCGGCCTCGTGGTGGCGGCCTGCAATTCCGGGGTGGTCGGCGCCTTCCCGACCAAGAACGCCCGCACGGCCGACCAGCTCGACGCCTGGCTGACGGAC
>DATNEH010000185.1:0-3177 GCA_035553015.1 Caulobacteraceae bacterium
CTGACCGACGGCCTTGCCGACGAGCGCAAGACCGCGGCGGCTGGTGGCCTCGCCATCGCCTGCGCCGTCTCGCTCCTCGGGCTGACCCCGGTCCGGGCGTGGCAGGCCTGGGACTACGTGCGCCCCTTCGCGGCCGCCAACGCCGCGATCCAGGGCGCCCCCGCCGACGTCGTGGTGATCGACCACAATTCGAGCATCCTCTTCGACATGGGGACGGTCACGCGCAACGACCCCTTCCTGGAGCGCCGCCCGAAAGTGATGGCGCTGGTCGCCCTGACCGAGTCAGGCGTGCGCCAGCTCTGCGCGCAGCAGCGGGTGCTGGTGTTCAACGGTCAGAGCGCCCAGGCCTGGGGCCTCGAGACGGTCCCCTGGCGCGGCAGCCTCTACGCCGCCCACCTGCGCGCGCTGATGAGGGAGCTCGGCTGCTATCGGGTGATGACGCGGTAGTCCCGCGCGGCGGCCCTACCCTTCCGCCCGCAGGTTGGCCATGCGCACCCGGGCCAGGTCGGCGTCGACCATTTCGCAGATCACCTCCTCCAGCGTCTTCTTGGTCTCCCAGCCGAGCTTGGCCTTGGCCTTGGAGGGATCGCCGAGCAGCAGGTCGACCTCGGCCGGGCGGTAGAGGCTCTCGTCGATCTTCACGTAGTCGTCCATCTTCAGGCCGACATACTCGAAGGCGATCTGGCACATGTCGCGGACGGTGGTGGTGACGCCGGTGGCGATCACATAGTCGTCCGGCTCGTCCTGCTGCAGCATCATCCACATGGCGCGCACGTAGTCCTTGGCGTGGCCCCAGTCGCGCTTGGCGTCGATGTTGCCGAGCCGCAGCTCGCTGGCCATGCCGGTCTTGATGCGGGCCACGCCGTCGGTCACCTTGCGGGTGACGAACTCGACGCCGCGCAGCGGGCTCTCGTGGTTGAAGAGGATGCCCGACGAGGCGTGCAGGCCGAAGCTCTCGCGGTAGTTCACCGTCGCCCAGTGGCCGAACAGCTTGGCCACCGCGTAGGGCGAGCGCGGATGGAACGGCGTGGTCTCGCTCTGCCGCGCCACCTCGACCAGCCCGAACATCTCCGACGACGAGGCCTGGTAGAACCGCGCCTGGGGCGCGAACGCGCGCATCGCCTCCAGGATGTTGATCACGCCGACCGCAGTGACCTCGCTGGTCACGATCGGCTGGTCCCACGAGGTGTAGACGAACGACATGGCGGCGAGGTTGTAGATCTCGTCCGGCTGCACCTCGGCGACGATGCGCATGATCGATGAGAGGTCGATCATGTTGCCGTCGACGATGTTCACGCGGTCGGCGACGCCCAGCCAGCGCAGGCGGTGATCGGCGATGCCGAGGTGCGAGGAGCGGCGCACCATGCCGTAGACCTCGTAGCCCTTCTCCAGCAGGAACTCGCTGAGGTAGGCGCCATCCTGGCCCGTGACCCCGGTGATCAGTGCGCGCGGCAAATTACGCTCCCGTCCGACTTGCTTGGCGTGCAGCCCTTAGCCCAGCGGGGCCGCCGTTGCGATAGCGGAGGCCGTCAGGGCGCGGGGTGGCCCTCCGCGCCCTTCTTGCCGCCGAGCACGCGGGTCACCACCGCCCAGTGGGTGGCCACGTAGTTCCAGGCGAACAGGAAGGCGGTCAGCAGCGGCGAGGCCAGCCACATGGGCAGGCGGGCGATAGCGTGCAGCAGCCAGATCCCGACGAGCGAGAGCGGCAGGTTGAGCAGCATCGCCGCGGTGTATCGGGCAAGGCCCGGCCAGCTCGTCGGCTCGGAGAAGGTGAAGCGGCAGTGGAGGGTGTAGCCCACCAGCACGTTGACCACGAACGCGACGCAGGTGGAGGCGACGAAGTTCACGCCCACCGCGTCGCCGGCAATCATGATCAGGTTGTAGAGCCCGGCGCAGAGCACGCCGACCACCACGTAGCGCGGGATGCGGTCGAACCTCATGGGAGCGTCGGCTGCGAAAGCGTGACGTACACGCAGGCATTATCGGCGGTGATGCCGGCCGGCGTAAGGGCGTCCTCGATAAAGCCGCGGGCGTTCATCACGGCGGCCAGCGCGGCGGCGGTCAGCGGGCCGAGCGCCGGGATGCGCTTCAAGACGAAGCAGAAGCCGGTCAGCCGCAGCACCGTGGTCCAGGCCAACGGCCCGACGACCGGCGCGCAGGCGGTGACTTCGAAGCCGTGCGCCTGCAGGTCTGCGATCAGCCCCTGCCGCGTCCAGCGCCGGTGATCCTCCGGGTGCGGATGGTAGAGCCAGACGCCGTGCGTCGAGAGCACCAGCTGGCCGCCGGGCTTCAGCACGCGGCGCGCCTCGGCGAAGTAGCGGCCAAGGTCGCGCACATGCTCGAGCACCTGGAACGAGACCACCACGTCGGCGCTGGCGTCGGCCGCATCGATGCGTCCGTCCGGGGCGATGGCGATGTCGGGCGTTCCTCCCTCATCTTTGGCGAAGTCGGCCCCCAGGTAGCGGCAGCCGGCCGCCTCGAACAGCGGCTTGTAGGGCATGTTCCCGCAGCCGTAGTCGTTCACCACCGCGCCGGGCTTGCCGAGCTGGGCCGCCAGCGCGCGGATCTCACGCGCCATGCCGCGCATCACCAGCCAATCCGAGTCGATCATGCGCGGCTTGAGACGCCGGACCGGATCGTTGGTCTCAGAGGTGATCCGCTCGCCGCTCATGCCGGCTCCAGGACGGCGGCGGCGGGCGCAGGTGCAGTCAGCCCACGGATGATTTCCGCGTAGCGGTCGGCGGCGGCCGACCAGGCGTAGCGGCGGCGCACGAACTCGTAGCGCGCCTGGGCCGCGCCCGGCGCGGACGCCGCGAGCGCACGGTCCATCGCGGCGAGCACCTCGGCGGCGGCGATGTCCTGATCCACGTCGCCCTCGACCGGCACGCCGATCAGGTAGGCGCCCGCCTCGGCGTCGGCGCGCGTGCTCTCGGCGCCGCAGACCACCGGCAGCCCGCAGGCCAGCGCCTCCTGCACCACCAGCGGGAAGCCCTCGCCCTGGCTCGGCAGCACGAACACGTCGCTGGCGCGGTAGAGGTCAGCGAGCGCGGCGCCCGCCAGATCGGAGAACACGCGCACGTTGGGCAGACCCCAGGCGGCGGGGTCGATCACGCCCCAGCCGGCGAAGGCGAAGGTCAGCTCCGGCCGCTGCGCCGCCGCGCGCCGTAGGATCTCGAC
>DATNEH010000186.1:0-13180 GCA_035553015.1 Caulobacteraceae bacterium
CGGCGAGGCCGAGTGCCTGAACCTCGCCGGCGACGTGGCGGTGGTGCGCGGCTGGGCCTACGAGGATGACAGATCCGACCCGATCGCGGCGGCGCAGGCGGCCTTCATGATCACCAACCTGCCGCCGGGCGCCGCCATCCCGCCGGAGTGGCGCGCATGAGCGAGGCCGCCCAATCGGCCGATCGAACGATGGCCTCGGCGCTGCTGGACGCCTGGCCCTACGCACGCTTCCTCGGCGTGCGGCTGGAGCCGGGCGAGGCGGGGCCGACGGCCGTGCTGCCGTTCGACCCGAAGCTGATCGGCAACCCGATCCTGCCCGCCCTGCACGGCGGCGTGGTGGCCTCGTTCCTCGAGCTGGCGGCGCTCGCCCGGCTCGACCACGAAGGCCGTCGCGCCCGCACCATCGACATCACCGTCGACTACCTGCGCCCTGCCCGGCCGGTCACCTTCTATGCCGAGGCCCGCATCCTGAAGCTGGGTCGGCGCGCCGCCAACCTGGCGGTGGAAGCCTGGCAAGAAGACCGCAACAGCCCGGTGGCGGCGCTGCGCGGCCACTTCATGATCCTGGGGTAGCCGTCAACGGCGGCTCCGCCGCCAGGGTCTCGAAGGTTAGCCGGCCGGCGCTCCCGCGTGGAGCGCGCCCGCGTTCTCGATCTGCACCGGATCGATCTTGTCGGCCGGCGCGAAGCCGAACACGCGGCCGTAGAAGTCGAGCTCGGCTTCCTTGGCGCGGATGATGTTCTCGGCCCTGCGGAAGCCGTGACCCTCGCCGGGGAACTCGATGTAGGCGACCGGCACGCCCTTCGCCTTCAGCGCGTCGCGGATCATGTAGGCCTGGTTTGGCGGCACGATCGGGTCCTCCGAGCCCTGCAGGATCAACAGCGGCGCGGTGAAGCGGTCCAGGTGGTTGATCGGCGATCGGGCGTCGTAGGTCGCCTTGGCCGCCGGCCAGGGGCCGATCAGGCCGTCGAGGTAGCGGCTCTCGAACTTGTGGGTGTCGCGGGCCAGCGCTTCCAGGTCGGCGACGCCGTAGAAGTCGCCGCCGGCGGCGAACGCGTCCGACTGCGAGAGGGCGGCCAGCACCGTGAAGCCGCCGGCGCTGCCGCCGTGGATGGCGATGCGCCTGGGGTCGACCTTGCCGGCGTCGGCCAGGTAGCGGGCCGCGGCGATCACGTCCTCGACGTCGACGACGCCCCACTCGCCCTGCAGCAGCTGGCGGTAGGCGCGGCCGTAACCGGACGAGCCGCCGTAGTCGACGTCGACCAGCGCGAAGCCGCGGTTGGTCCAGTACTGGACGCCGATGCTGAACGAGCCCTGCGCAGCGCCGGTCGGACCGCCGTGCGCCTGCACGATCAGCGGCGGCTTCTCGCCCGCCGGCCCGTCGAAGGCGACGTTGGTCGGCGGATAGTAGAGCGCGTGTGCGGTGCGCCCGCCGGCGCTCGGGAAGCTGATCGGCTCGGCGCGGCTGATGCAGTGTGGCGCGAGCGTCGTCGGCGAGGGGCGGCGCACCAGCTCGAAGCCGCCGCTCTCGACGTCGACCACGATCACCGCGGAGGTCTCGGCCGCGCCGCCGGCCAGCATGGCGACGTGCGTCCCATCGACCGCATGCAGCGCGCCCAGCGCGACGAACGGCAGGTCGAGCTTGGTCACCGCACCGCCCGCGCGGTCGATCAGCCAGAGCGCATCGCCGCCCGCCTCGCCGACCGAGGCCAGGATGCGGCCGCCGGCCACCGCCGCGTAGTTCGACTGGCCGAGCTGCCAGAGCGGGCCGCCGAACTCGTGGTCGGCCGGCTTGATTGCGCGTGGGCTCCCGTCCCGGTCGTCGTAGAGGTTCCACCAGCCGGTCTCGTCGGAGAGCCAGGTCAGCGTCCCGTCGGCGCCCCACTGCGGGTCGATGGCCGAAATGTCCGCGCCGCCGGCGACCTGGCGCGTGTTGGCCAGGCCCTCGTCGGTGAGGTCGGCCACGTAGAGCCGCGTTTCATCCCAGGGCATCGCCGGGAAGTCCCAGGCGATCCAGGCCAGGCGCGCGCCGTCCGGGCTGACGCGCGGATAGGCCACGAAGTCGCTCTCGGCGAACAGCATTTCGCCCGCGCCGCCGCTCGCGGGCAGGCGCACGATGGCGTTCTTCACGTCGGCCGGGTTGGTGTGGTCCTCGCGCACCGCGATCAGCCCGCCGCCAGGCGCCGGCGTGGCGTCGGCCCAGCGGTAGGGCTCGGGCGTCATCGCTTGCGGCGCTGCGTCGCCGACCTGCCGGTAGAGCTTCTGGTCGCGGAAGTTGGAGAACCAGAGGCCGTCCGGCGCGACCATGTAGGCGCCGCCGCCGTACTCATGCACGCGGGTGCGCACGTTGAAGCCTTCGGGCGTCAGCTGCCGGGCGCCGCCCGCGCCGTCCCGGGTCATGGCGACGAGCCGGCCGCCCTCGGCGGGGCGGGTCTCCAGCCAGTATAGCCGCCCGTCCACGACGCGCAGCTCGGCGACGCCGATCGCGCCTTCCGCCAAGCTGGCGGCCGTCACCGGCGAGCTCCAGCTTCCATACGGTCTGATCTCGGCCACGCTTTGAGCCTCCCGAACCTGCGGCAAGAGGTGGTCCGGGCGGCATTGACCCGGGGGAGCCCACCCATTACGCCGCTCGCCCCATGCTTCAAGGCCTCACCCATCTGGCGCGGCAGGCGCGGCCGTGGACGTTCGCCGAGGCGCGCAACGTGCTGGCGCGGGTGCTGAAGACGCGCCTGGACACCGACGCCGAGCGCGACCTCGCCGCGACGCTGATCGACGCCGACAAGTGGGACGAACTGCTCGCGACCTTCCCGGCGCTGCGCCGGCCGGTCGTCTTCCAGTGCGGCTACGGCGCGTCGGGCCTGCCGCATGTCGGCACGTTCGGCGAGGCGGCGCGGCCGACCATGGTGCGCAGCGCCTTCCGCGCGCTGACCGGCGACTCCATCCCGACCAGGCTGGTCATCTTTTCCGACGACATGGACGGCCTGCGGAAGATCCCGCCGAACCTGCCGCATCAGGATTGGCTGGAGGAGGATCGCGACAAGCCGGTCACCAGCGTGCGCGACCCGTTCGGCGAGTACGAGAGCTTCGGCGCCCACAACAACGCCCGCGCCCGCGCCTTCTTCGATTCGTTCGGCTTCGACTACGAGTTCATCTCCGCCACCGATTTCTACAAGTCGGGCCGGATGGACGCAGTGCTGCGCACCATCCTGGAGCGGTTCGACGCCGTGCAGGCGGTGATGCTGCCGACCCTGGGGCCGGACCGGCGCGCCACCTATTCGCCGTTCCAGCCGATCAGCCCCGCGTCCGGGCGGGTGCTCTACGTGCCGACGCTGGAGCGCCACGTCGACCGCGGCACGATCGTGTTCGAGGACGAGGACGGCAGCCGGGTCGAGGCGCCGGTGACCGGCGGGTACGTCAAGCTGCAATGGCGGCCGGACTGGGCTGCCCGCTGGACCGCGCTCGGCGTCGACTTCGAGATGTCCGGCAAGGACCTGGTCGACTCCTTCCGGGTCTCGGGAAGGCTGATGCCGGTGCTGGGCGGCGTGCCGCCCGAGACGCCGCACTACGAGCTCTTCATGGACGAGAACAACCAGAAGATCTCCAAGACCAAGGGCAATGGCCTCACCATGGAGGAATGGCTGCGCTACGGCGCGCCGGAGAGCCTCGCCTACTACATGTTCACCTCGCCGAAGTCGGCCAAGCGGCTCTATTTCGACGTGATCCCGAAGGCGACCGACGAGTACCTGCAGCACCTGGACGGCTACAACCGCGCGAAGGCGGACAGGTCCAACGCGGCCAATCCGCTCGACAACCCGGTCTGGAGCGTCTGCCGCGGCGAGCCGCCGGTGAACGGCTCGCCGATCTCGTTCTCGCTGCTGCTCAATCTCGTGACGGTGGTCGGCAGCGGCGATCCGGCGGTGATCTGGGGGTTCCTGTCGCGCTACCTGCCGGGCGCGGCGCCTGAGAGCGAGCCGATGCTGGCGCGCCTAGTGACCTTCGCCATCCACTACTACGAGGACTTCGTGCTGCCGGCGAAGAAGTACCGGCCCGCTACCGAAAAGGAGCGCGCGGCGTTCGCCGACCTCGCGGCGCGCCTGAGGGCGCTGCCGGCCGACTGCAAGGACGGCGAGGCGATCCAGGCGGAAGTCTATGAGGCCGGCAAGGCCGCCGGCTTCGAGCCCCTGCGCGCCTGGTTCCAGGCGCTCTACGAGGTGCTGCTCGGTCAGTCGCAAGCGCCGAGGTTCGGCTCCTTCGCGGCGATCTACGGACTGCAGAACACCATCGACCTGATCGAGAAGGCGCTTGCAGCTTAGCGACTGCGGGGCGCGACGGGGACAAGGTGGACCGGGTCGCACCGGAGCTGCGATCCAACGTCGAGCTCGACCTCGCCATCCGCTGCGGTACGGAACGCCGACGAACTTCGATTGAACTGCGTATTTCGGACCAGGTGACTTACAGCGGTCCGTAGCTCAGCTTGATCTCCGGGATCGTTGTCTTCGCCACCGTCAATGACGTGCGGCGCGTCGCATCGATCCACATGGCCATCCGCGCCCACGTGGCAACGTATCTTGGCCTCGAACCACACAAGTTTGCACATCAGGTTGTCGGGGAGAGCCGCTCGAAAGTCGGCGACGCTCGGTCGATGGAGCCAGATGTCTCCGCGCAGCGGAGGATCGGTCACGAACACGCCGCCGATGGCTGATGCGGGCCCCGGGCCGGTGATGTCGGCCCTGCCATGTGCGGTCGCCAACGCCGCGACACACGTCAGCGAGACAAGCCGCCACTTCGCCCTCATTTCAGAACCACACGTCCTTCACGCGGCGGCCGTCCTGGCCGAGGTTCTTGAAGGTCTCCAGCCCGTCGAAGTGGTCGAGCGGGATCTCGGCCACGTCGTCCGGCTCGGCGAGGCGCAGATTCACGGCGATCCAGCGCCGGCCGTCCGCACCCGGCTCGGGCGTCCGCCACCAGACGACGCAGGCGCAGGTCTCGCAGTGGTGGAAGTCGATCGCCGTGCCGCGCCGGTAGGTCCGCGTCGGGCCGGAGAGGTGGATCTCCTCGCCCTCCCAGCCATAGGCCCAGAGCGTGCCGTAGCGCCGGCAGAGCGTGCAGTTGCAGGCGGTCGCCGTGTCCGGGACGCGCTCGAAGCGCCACCGCGCTGCCCCGCAGTGGCAGGACCCTTCGATCATGGCCGGTCTCCTACTCGATGCTGATGGGGTCGCCTTCCTTCACCGTCCCGTCCTCGGTCACGTTCAAGTAGATTCCGCAGAGCATGTGGCCGTAGTTGTCGAACAGCGCCTTCGTGACCTCCTCGTCGCGGGCGGCCGTATCGGGGTTCACGTCGGGGGCGGCGCAGCGGACGATGGTCTTGAAAACCTTGGCCTTCGCGTCGCCCAGCGTCAGCGCGCGGCCCTCCCAGTCGTTCTCTACCCAGGCCGGCCAGCCCTCGACGTACAGATTGGCGCGGAACCTCAGCGGATCGAGCGGGCGGCCCAATCGTTGCTCCAGGTCGTGCACGCTCGCCAGATTGATGATCGAGACATGGCCAAGCGGATGATCGAGGAAGCGCCAGCCGGCGCCGTCCAGCAGGCGCAGCGGGCCGTTCGCCGCCTCGCCCAGCAGTTCCGTGGTCCACGCCTCGAACCCGGCGCGGCCCTCCGGCTCGGCGAGCTTGCCGGCAAAGGGGCGCATGCCCTCGGCGCTGGCGTGCATCACGCCGGTTGCATCGTCGAGGCGCGTCTTCGCTTTCGCCACCTCGGCGATCTTGGCCAGCACCGCGAACCGCTGCTTCGGAATCCAGGCCGGCTGGGCTGGATCGAAGCCGCTCGGGCCGTCCTCCAGCGCATAAAGCCGGTCTCCGGGGAACGTTCCACCGGCCTTAAGTTGCGCGAGCTTGACCTTTTCCGGCGTGAACCCCTTGATCGGGTGCCGAAAAAGTGCGGCGATAAAAGCGGTCATGGCCCTCCCCTGCCGGACCGGACGGCGAATCGCAACCAGACGCGCAAGGCGAGCGTGAGCATGAGCGATCCGATGGCGGCGCCCAAAGCGGCGTCGAAGAGGGGACGGGAACGCGGCAAGCCGCCTTACCACCTCGCGCCCTGGGTTGCGATGGCCGCCATGGCCGCCGCCACGCTGTGGCCGCGGGCGCGCCGCAAGGCCGAGGGACCCGTCCCGCCGCGCGCGCCGACGCCGGCCGAGCTCGACCGCGCCGAGCCGGGCCGCGGGCGCTGCGCCGGCTGGCCGCTCGGCATCCCGCCGCTGGGCTGGAAGGACATCCTCTGGCGCACCTACCGCGAGATCGGCCGCGACCGGCTGCCGGCGCTGGCGGGCGGCATCACCTTCTACCTGCTCCTGGCGACCTTCCCGGCCATCGCCGCTTTCGTCTCGCTCTACGGCATCTTCTCCGACGTGGAGACCGTCGAGCGGCAGCTGATCCATCTCTCGGCCATCCTGCCGAGCGACGCGGTGACGCTGATCGGCAGCCAGATGCTGCGGATCGCCGCCTCGCGCCACGCCACCCTGGGCGCGGCCTTCATCGCCTCGACGCTGCTGTCGGTATGGAGCGCCAACGCCGGCATGAAGGCGCTCTTCGACGGGCTCAACATCACCTATGACGAGAGCGAGAAGCGCGATTACCTGCGCCGCAGCCTGATCACCTACGCAGCCACCTTCGCCGGACTGGTGTTCATCGGGCTCGTGGTCAGCGTGCTGATCGCCGCGCCGGTCTTCTTCCACCAACTGGGCGTGCACCGCGTGCGAATCTGGTGGGCGCCGACGCGCTGGGCGATCGTGTTCCTGATGGCGGCGATCACCTTCACCCTGCTCTACCGCTACGGCCCCAGCCGCCGGCACGCGAAGTGGCAGTGGGTGGTGTTCGGCGGCGTCGGCGCGGCGGCGGTGTGGCTGGCGGTGTCGCTGGGTTTCTCCTGGTACGTGAACAACTTCTCGCACTTTGGCGTCACCTACGGCTCGCTGGGCGCGATGATCGCCTACATGCTGTGGGTGTGGATGACCGCGATGGTGATCCTCACCGGCGCCGAGCTGAACTCGGAGATCGAGCACCAGACGGCGATCGACACCACGATCGGGACGACCAAGCCGATCGGCGAGCGCGGCGCGACGATGGCCGATACGGTCGGCAAGGCCTTCACCACCTCCCCGCGCGAAGCCGCCGACTGGGCCACCGCCTTCTGCCTGCGCCAGGTCGGCTACGTGGTGGGCTTCGTGAAACGGATCACCCGTCCGACCGGGCTGCTGAGGTAGGGGCGCTACGAGCTCTTCAGGCATGGCGGCGCCGCAGGCGCCTGAAGTTCAACGCGGAGCACGCAGAGGCGCAGAGGTCTCGTTGCTCTCTGCGACCTCCGCGCCTCCTCTGCGACCTCGGCGTTGAGACTAAACGCCTGGGGCGCGCAGCTGCTCTCAGGGTGATCCGTCCTGAGAGCGGCGGTGGATTTAGCCCATGCTCTCTTCCAGGCTGGCCAGCCTTGCCGCCTGGTCTTCGGCGATCAGGGGGTCGATGACCTCGTCGAGCGCCTCGCCCTCGATCACCTTGGGGAGGTTGTAGAGGGTCAGGCCGATGCGGTGGTCGGTGACCCGGCCCTGCGGGAAGTTGTAGGTGCGGATGCGCTCGGAGCGGTCGCCCGAGCCCACCTGGCTCTTGCGCGTCTCTGATCGCTCCGCGGCCAGCGCCTCGCGCTTCTGGTCGTAGAGCTTGGCCTTCAGCACCTTCATCGCCCGCGCCCGGTTCTGGTGCTGCGACTTCTCCGACGAGGTGACCACGATGCCGGTCGGCAGATGGGTGATGCGCACGGCTGAATCGGTCTTGTTGACGTGCTGGCCGCCGGCGCCGGACGAGCGGTAGGTATCGATGCGGATGTCGGCGTCGTTGACCTCGATGTCGACGTCCTCGGGCTCGGGCAGCACCGCAACGGTGGCGGCCGAGGTGTGGATGCGCCCCTGCGCCTCGGTCTCCGGCACCCGCTGCACGCGGTGGACGCCGCTCTCGAACTTCAGCCGGCCGAAGACGCCGTCGCCCGAGATCGAGGCGATGATCTCCTTGAAGCCGCCCATCTCGCCTTCGCTCTCGCTCTCCACCTCCACCTTCCAGCCGTGCGTCTGGGCGTAGCGCTGGTACATGCGGAAGAGGTCGCCGGCGAAGAGCGCCGCCTCGTCGCCGCCGGTCCCGGCGCGCACCTCGAGGATGGCCGAGGCGTTCTCGTCGGCGTCGCGCGGCGCGAGCAGCAAGGCGAGGTCGTGCTCGAGCTTCGGTTCGGTCTCGTCGAGCTCGGCGAGCTCGTCGCCGGCGAGCTCGGCCATCTCGGCGTCGTCGCCGGCCGCCATCGCCTCCAGCTCGGCGCGCTGGGCCTGCAATTTCGTCAGGCGCTCGGCGGCCTCCGCCACCGGCTTCAGCTCGGCATGCTCCTTGGCGAGCTTCACCAGCTCGGCGCCGTCGGTGGTCGCGCTCATGCGCGCCTCCACTTCCTGGAAGCGGGCGAGAACCTGTTCGAGCCTGGCCTTGGGAAGCCGCATGGACGCTTCAGCTACTCCGTTTGCCGAACTTAAGGGAGCGCTCCTCTAGCCTGCCAGAGGCCCGGCGTCACTTCGGGTCAGCCTTGGAGCCCGCCGATCGGGCGCGGGACTTGCTTGACGCGGCCGACGGAAGGCCGCGCGTGCGGAAACGAGCCTGGGAGATCACGCGAGACATGCTGGCCCTGCTCGACCGGCGAACCCTCAGCCCCGCGGCGTACCTGCAGCTGGCGCCCGCCCAGCCGCCGGCGCCGGACGGCGGCGCCGCGCTCAGCGTCAGCCTGGCGATCGCCACCCAGCGCCGGCCCGCGGGCCTGGTGACGGCGGTGCGCTCGATGTTCCGCCAGACCGGCGTCGAGCTCGGCGGGCTGGAGCTGGTGGTCATCGACAACGACGCGGCGCCGTCCGCGAAGGCAGTGGTCGAGGCGCTGGCCGAGGAGGCGCCGTTCCCGGTGCGCTACGTGCACGAGCCGGCCGCCGGCGTGGCCAACGCCCGCAACGCCGCGCTGGCCGCCGCCTCCGGCGACCTGATCGCCTTCCTCGACGACGACGAGGAGGCCGCCCCCGGCTGGCTGGCCGCGCTGATCGACGCGCAGGCCCGCTTCGACGCCGACGCGGTGTTCGGCCCGGTCGAGGCGCGTGCGCCGGCCACGGTCACCCGCCATCGCGAGTACCTGCAGCGCTTCTTCTCGCGCGAGGGCCCGGCCGCGGCGGGCGTCATCGACCACTACTACGGCTGCGGCGACTCGCTGATCCGCCGCGCCGCGCTGCCGCATCCGACCCGGCCGTTCCTGGCCGAGCGCAACGAGACCGGCGGCGAGGACGACCACCTGTTCGGCGTCATGCAGCGGGCCGGCGCGCGCTTCGCCTGGGCGCCGGGCGCGCTGGTCTACGAAGACCCGGTTCCGGCGCGCCTGACGCTGCGCTATGCGCTCGCCCGCGCCTTCGCCTACGGCCAGGGCCCCACCTACGGCTGCGCCACCGCCGATCCGCCCGACTGGAAGGGCGTGGCGCGGTTCATGGCGACCGGCACCATCCAGGTCGGCGTCTTCGGCCTCTTCGCCGCGTTCCAGTGGCTGCGGCGCGCCCCGCACCGCGCTTTCGCCCTCGACCGCGCCGTTCGCGGCCTCGGCAAGGTGCTGTTCGGCGGGCCGTTCGCGATGAGATTCTACGGCCGCGGGTGATCCTGCGGTGGGTGAGGCGCGACCTGACGGTGGACATTGCGCGCTCTGAGCTATTCTGGGCCGATGGCAGACAGTGTTTCATCGTGCTGGGCGTGCGCTGGCCCGCGCGGCCGCCAGGGCGGGACGTGAGCCAGGCGGCCACGCTCGCCTGGAGGGCCATGGCGGAGTCCGATCTGGACGCGGTCTGCGCCGTGGCTCATGCCGCATTCCCGAACCACCATGAAGATCGGGCGGTGTTCGCCGACCGACTGGCGCTGAACCCCGGCGGGTGCTTCGTGCTGGCGGCGGGCGGTGATGCAGCGCTCGGCTACTTGATCGCCTACCCTTGGCGACTGGACGACGCGCCGCCGCTCAACACGGTGGTCGGCCGGCTGCCCGACGCGCCAGCCGTGCTCTACCTCCACGACCTGGCTCTGGCGCCCGAGGCGCGCGGCGGCGGCCATGCCGCGCGGATCGTCGAGCAGTTGGCGGCGCACGCGGCGCAGGCCCGCTGGCCGGCGATCGCCCTCGTCGCGGTGAACCAGGCGGCCCCGTTCTGGGCGCGCCTGCGCTTCCTGCCGCGCGACAGTGCGGACATGAGCCGCAAACTGTCGAGCTACGGCGAAGACGCCCGCTACATGGTGCGGCCGCTATCGGGCGGTGAGGGCCGCGGCGGTTGCGAACGTCGGTCGGCGAAGCCATTTGGCTGACGCGGCGTCGGCCTGATACGCGCCGCGCCATCTTGCTTCTCACGACTGGAGACGACCCCCATGGCTGACGCCGCTTACATCGTGGCCGCCACTCGCACCGCCGGAGGCCGCAAGGGCGGCAAGCTCGCCGGCTGGCATCCGATCGACCTCGGCGCCGCGGTGCTCGATTCCGTCCTCGACAGCACCGGGATCGACCCGGCCGCCGTCGACGACGTGGTGATGGGCTGCGTCGGCCAGGTCGGCGAGCAGTCGCTGAACGTCGCCCGCAACGCGGTGCTGGCCTCACGCATGCCAGAAAGCGTGCCCGGCACCTCGGTCGATCGCCAGTGCGGCTCCTCGCAGCAGGCGCTGCAGTTCGCCGCGCAGGGGATCATGAGCGGCACCCAGGACATCGTCATCGCCTCGGGCGTCGAGAGCATGACGCGCGTGCCGATGGGCCTCTCGGTGGCGCTGCCGGCGCAGGCTGGCCTCGGCAACCCGAAAAGCCCGCGGATGGAGGACCGCTACCCCAACATCCAGTTCAGCCAGTTCGCCGGCGCCGAGATGGTCGCCGAGAAGTACAAGCTGACCAAGGACCAGATCGACGAGTTCGCCTACGCCACCACCCAGCGGGCCATCGCGGCGACGCAAGCCGGCGCGTTCAAGAGCGAGATCACCCCGATCAAGATCAAGGACGCCGAGGGCAACGAGACGCTGCACACGGTCGACGAGGGCATCCGCTTCGACGTCTCGCTCGAGGGCATCAAGGGCGTGAAGCTGCTGCGCGAGGGCGGCCGCATCACCGCCGCCACTTCCAGCCAGATCTGCGACGGCGCCTCGGCGGTGATGGTGGTCTCCGAGAAGGCGCTGAAGGAGCACGGCCTGACGCCGATCGCCCGCATCCACCACGTGTCGGTCTACGGCGGCGATCCGGTGATCATGCTCGAGGCGCCGATCCCGTCGACGCTGAAGGCGCTGAAGAAGGCCGGCATGAGCGTCGAGGACATCGACCTCTTCGAGGTCAACGAGGCGTTCGGCTCGGTGCCGGTGGCCTGGCTGCAGGTGACCGGCGCGGATCCGTCGAAGCTCAACGTGAACGGCGGCGCGATCGCGCTCGGCCACCCGCTCGGCGCCTCGGGCGCCAAGCTGATGGCGACGCTGGTCCACGCGCTGGGCGCCCGCGGCAAGAAGTGGGGCCTGCAGACCATGTGCGAAGGCGGCGGCCTCGCCAACGTGACCATCGTCGAGCGGCTGTAAGCGCCCGGCCTCGGCCATCCCCCATGAAGGGGGGGGACGGGCTTTACTTCAGCTTGATCTCCGCCAGCCGCTCTTCGAGATAGTCGTTGGCGGTGATCGAGATGGGGTAGCGGTTCGGGCGCTCGGCGCTCACGCAGCTCGGCAGGGTCTCGATCAGGTAGTCGGGCGCGAAGTGCAGGAAGAACGGCGTCGAGTAGCGGGCGACGCCGCGGCGCTCGGGCGGCGGGTTCACCACCCGGTGCGTGGTGGACGGCAGCACGTGGTTGGTCAGCCGCTGCAGCATGTCGCCGATGTTGCAGACCACGCTGCCGGGCGGCGGGTTGATCGGCAGCCACGCGCCATCGCGATCGAGCACTTCCAGCCCCGCCTCCTCGGCGCCGAGCAGCGGCGTGATGGTGTTGATGTCCTCGTGCGCGCCGGCCCGCACGTTCGGCCCGTCGAACGGCGCCGGCGGATAGTGCAGGAGCCGCAGCACGCTGTTGCCGCCCTTTGTGGTCGGGGCGAAGAAGCCGTCGTCCAGGCCGAGGTAGCGCGCGATGGCGCGGAGCACCTTGTCGCCCAGCCCCTCCAGTGCGCCGTAGAGCCAGAGCGCGTCGGTGCGGAAGCCGGGGACCTCGGCGGGCCAGACGTTGTCGGGCATGCGGGCGCGGTAGGGGTGGCCGGGCGGCAGCTCGCGCCCGACATGCCAGAACTCCTTCAGGTCGAAGTGCGCGGCGCCCTTGGCGGTCTCGACCCCGAACGGCGTGTAACCGCGCTGGCCCGCGGCGCCCGGCAGCTTGTAGCGGCGCTTCACGTCCTCCGGCAGCGCGAAGAACGCCTTGGCGTCCGCGATCGCCGCGTCGATGCGCGCCTGCTCGAGGCCGTGGTCGCTGATCACCGCAAACCCGTAGCGGGCGAACGATCGGCCCAGCGCCGCGGCGAACCCGGAGAAGTCCTCGCCGTAGAGGCCGAAGCTGACGGGCTCCAAATGCGCCTTCACTGGGGTTAGCGTGGCGACGGCGTCGTTCAAAGTCGGGCTCCCTCGCCGCGTTCTAGCGTGTTTACGACATGAGGCGCATCGGCGCCCACGTGGCCGGTTGAACTTGCGGGCCATCGGCGCCAGAGAGCGGCGCACCTATTGTGCAGTGCGGGAGGATTGCATGGCCGCCAAGCTCCGTGACAACGCCGCCGAGGCGCTGGACGGCCTGCTGTTCGACGGCATGACCATCATGGCCGGCGGGTTCGGCCTCTGCGGCATCCCCGAGAACCTGATCGCGGCGATCCGCGAGACGGGGGTGAAGGACCTGACGGTCATCTCCAACAACGCGGGCGTCGACGGCTTCGGCCTCGGCGTGCTGCTGCAGACGCGCCAGATCAAGAGGATGATCTCCTCGTACGTCGGCGAGAACAAGGAGTTCGAGCGCCAGTATCTGGCTGGCGAGCTGGAGCTGGAATTTACGCCGCAGGGCACGCTGGCTGAGAAACTGCGTGCCGGCGGCGCCGGTATCCCGGCCTTCTACACCAAGACCGGTTACGGCACGATCGTGGCCGAAGGCAAGCCGGTCGCGG